>NZ_PSVK01000012.1:0-78843 GCF_002931115.1 Rathayibacter sp. AY1E6
GGGCTCCGGGGAGGCGCCGGCCCCCGCTGCCGCCGCGCCCGCCGCCTCCCCGGAGCCCACCGACTCCAACCCCGGCTACGTCACCCCGCTCGTGCGCAAGCTCGCCGGCGAGAACGGCATCGAACTCTCCACCCTCACGGGAACCGGAGTCGGCGGCCGCATCCGCAAGCAGGACGTCCTCGACGCGGTCGAGGCCGCCAAGTCGGCTCCGGCCGCCCCGGTCTCGGCGCCCGCCGCCGCAGCCGCCAAGGCCGCGCGCACCCCGCTCGAGACGTCGCCCCTCCGCGGCACCACGCAGCCGATGTCGCGCCTGCGCAAGGTCCTCGCGCAGCGCGCCGTCGAGTCGATGCAGACGAGCGCCCAGCTCACCTCGGTCATCGAGGTCGACGTCACGGCGGTCGCCCGCTTCCGCGACTCGGTCAAGAGGAGCTTCCAGGAGAAGACCGGCGCCAAGCTGTCCTTCCTCCCGTTCTTCGCCCTCGCGGCGGCCGAGGCGCTCAAGGCCTACCCGGTGATCAACTCGACCCTCGACGGCGAGTCGATCGTCTACCCGGACCACGAGAACATCAGCATCGCCGTCGACACCGAGCGCGGCCTGCTGACCCCGGTCCTCAAGAACGCGTCCGAGCTGAACCTCGCGCAGATCGCCTCCACCATCGGAGACCTGGCCGAGCGCACCCGCAACAACAAGCTGAAGCCCGACGAGCTCGCCGGCGGCACCTTCACGCTGACCAACACCGGTTCGCGCGGGGCCCTGTTCGACACTCCCGTCGTGTTCCTGCCGCAGACCGCGATCCTCGGCACCGGCATCGTCACCAAGAAGCCGGCCGTCGTGCAGGTGGACGGTGCTGACGCCATCGCGATCCGCTCGACCGTCTTCCTCGCGCTCTCGTACGACCACCGCACGGTCGACGGAGCCGACGCGGCGCGCTTCCTGGTCGCGATCAAGGAGCGCCTCGAGGAGGGCTCGTTCGAGAACGACCTCGGCATCTGACACGCTCCCCCTGAGCGCGCCTCTCACGAGGCCGCTCCGGTGTAGACGTCGCGGATGAGCCAGCCGGCCTCCGTCCTGATGATCAGGACGGAGGCCGCTGTCGTCCCCGGGGCCGTCCGGAGGTGCACGACCGCCGATGCCCCGTTCACGTCGACGAGGACGGCCGACGCCTCCCCCGTCGCCGGGACAGCGGAGGCGGGGCCGTCCGCTGCGTCGCCGAGCGGCGAGTCCGCCGTGACCAGACCGCGGGCGCACTCCCGGTCCCCGCACGCGCGCACCGCGTCGATCAGCACCTCCGCCGCCTGCTCGGCGTCGAGTGAGGTCGCCGCGACCGGAGCCGGCGGTGCCGCGGTCGCCACCGCCGGCGGAGCCGACCGAGCCGGAACGGGCGCGGCTGCGGTCGACGCCTCCGCATCCTGCACCTGCCGATCGGGCCCGCCCGCGAGCGAACCGGCGAGCACCGCTCCCAGCACGATCGCCGTCCCGACGGAGAGCGGTCCCCGACGCCGGACGACGAACGCCCGGAGGCGGTCCTGCCAGCCGTCGAGCGGATGGACCCGCCTGTGCCGGGCAGCCGGAGCGGGCACCGCCTCCCGACCCCGTGCATCCGCGCCGGACGTCGGCAGCGCCCGCACCGCCTCGCCTATCCCCTGTGGATCAGCGAGTCCGTAGAGGTTGCCCTCCAGCGCCAGCAGGTCGCGGTGCCGCGCGAGGGCGGCGACCGGCAGCTCCGGGCAGAGCATTCCGAGGCGCTCCAGGACCCGCTGCAGCGCGTCGCGCGCCGCACGCGGGGTGTCGACGGCGGGCGTCGTCAGCAGCAGCAGCGGCCGACCCTCCTCCGTCAGGCCGATGTCGTCCGTCGTCGGAGCCAGCCATGCTCCCTCGAGCGCGGCCGAGCGGACCGCGCCCACCACGGGGGCGAGGAGGGTGACCGCGGCGCCGAGTCCGATCCCCCGCTCGACCCGCAGGAACCTCTCGAGCGTGGCGACGACGGGAGGGGCGGTCGACACGATGCACCTCCTCGGAGACGACTCCACCCGGACGATGCTCTCGCGGTGGCGGTGCTCGGCGAGCCGAGCCACCGGCGACGCCTGCAGCGCCTCGGCCTCCCGCGGCCGCATCGTCCGCTCGGCCGACGGTGCGGCGTCCGGCGCAGGCGTCCACCGCCTCCCCGTCCGCGCTCCGCCGATCCTCCGGCCCTGGACCGTCCCGCTGCTCGTCATGAGGCGAGCCTGACCGCAGGCCGAGGCGGAGGACGCCCGCCGATCCCGATCGGTGGAGGGATCGGCGCACGTGCCCTCTGTGGAGGAGTCGGATCCGCGTCCGGGGTCCGCCGCCGCGCTCCCGCTCGGTATCCTTGACGTCATGGCACGCAGCACGGAACCGTCGACGAAGGCGGTCAAGGAACCCGGACGTCTCAAGCAGATGTGGCAGGTGTTCCAGATGACCCGCCGCTACGACAGCAGCGCCGTCTGGATCATCCTCCTCGCGCTCCTGCTCCCGATCCTGCTCGGCGTGCTCCTCGGCATCCTGCTCGGCAACGGCAACGGCTTCGTGATCGCGCTGTGGATCATCGTGGGCGTGATGGCCGGCCTGGTCGCCGGACTCGCCGTGCTCTCGCGCCGCGCCGAGCGCGCCGCCTACGGGCAGATCGCCGGGCAGCCCGGCGCGGTCGGCGCCGTCCTGCGCAGCGGACTGCGCGGCACCTGGACCGGCGGCGAGATGCCCGTTGCCGTCAACGGCAAGACCCAGGACGCCGTCTACCGCGCCGTCGGCCGCGGAGGCGTCGTGCTGATCGCGGAGGGCCCCGCCTCCCGGACCAAGCGCATGCTCGAGGACGAGCGGCGCAAGGTGTCGCGGATCCTGCCGAACGTCCCCGTCACCTTCGTGCACGTCGGCTCCGACGCCGATGCGACTCCGCTGCACAAGGTGCCGAGCCGCCTCTCGAAGACGAAGAAGGTCCTCACCAAGGCCGAGGTCCTCGCGGTGAAGAACCGGCTCTCCTCGCTCAACACGTCGCTGCCCATCCCGAAGGGCGTCGACCCCTTCAAGGTGCGCCCTCAGCGATCGCGCTGACGCAGACGCGACAGGCCGGTCGGGATCTCTCCCGGCCGGCCTGTCGCGTCTGCGGCGCGAGTCAGTAGCGGACGAGAACCGTGCCGGCCACCTTGTCGTGGAAGCCGCGCTGGTCCGAGTCCCAGACGAGCGCCGGCACCAGCACGGCCAGCAGCACAGAGCGCACGATCGGGCGCCACACGCCGACCCAGCCCCCGCCGAGACGGATGACGCGCATCCCGAGCAGGCGGTGCCCGATGCTGCCGCCGATGGTGGGGATGAAGACGACCTGCAGCAGGACGAACAGCAGCAGGCTCGCCCAGCGGTCGTAGTCGAAGAACGCGAGCGACAGCAGAGCCGCGACGGCGAAGTCTACGGCCAGGGCGGCGATGCGGCGGCCGGACCGTCCGACCGAGAGGCGGCCCTCTCGGGGGAGGCCGAGACGCTCCCCCGGGTACGAGCTCGGGGCGGCGTCGGCGAAGGTCCTGCGGTCGGCGGCTGGCATCCTCCGATCCTATCCGCGGCGTCTCGGAGCGGACCGAGGAGCGGGTGGTCCGGCAGACGACGTGGAGCCCGACCCCGGACCGGCCCCGTAACATGTCGGAAACAACAGGGACACGGTGGGGAAACCCCCCGTCACTACCCTGGAACGGCTGCGCTCTGCAGCACCCCGTCACGCCATTGGAGACCTTTGCATGTTTAAAGATTCTTCCGAGGTGCTCTCGTTCATCAAGGACACGGACGTCAAGTTCCTCGACATCCGGTTCACCGATCTCCCCGGTGTCCAGCAGCACTTCAACATCCCCGCCTCGACTGTCGATGAGGAGTTCTTCTCCGTCGGTCAGCTCTTCGACGGGTCCTCGATCCGCGGATTCGCGAACATCCACGAATCGGACATGCAGCTGATCCCTGACGTGACCACCGCCTACGTGGACCCGTTCCGCGTCGAGCGCACGCTGATCCTCGTCTTCGACATCTACAACCCGCGCAACGGCGAGATCTACTCCAAGGACCCGCGTCAGGTCGCGAAGAAGGCCGAGAAGTACCTCGCGTCGACCGGCATCGCCGACACCGCGTTCTTCGCCCCCGAGGCGGAGTTCTACATCTTCGACGACGTCCGCTACGAGATCACGCAGAACTCCGCGTTCCACTCCGTCGACTCGGTCGAGGGCGCCTGGAACTCGGGACGCGTCGAGGAGGGCGGCAACCTCGGCAACAAGACGCCCTACAAGGGCGGCTACTTCCCGGTGAGCCCCGTCGACAAGCAGGCCGACCTCCGCGACGACATCTGCCTCAAGCTGATCGACGCCGGCCTCATCCTCGAGCGCTCGCACCACGAGGTGGGCACCGGCGGCCAGGCCGAGATCAACTACCGCTTCGACACGATGGTCCACGCGGCGGACGACATCCTGAAGTTCAAGTACATCGTCAAGAACACGGCCGAGCAGTGGGGCAAGACCGCCACGTTCATGCCGAAGCCGCTCTTCGGCGACAACGGCTCGGGCATGCACACCCACCAGTCGCTGTGGAACGACGGCACGCCGCTCTTCTACGACGAGAACGGCTACGGCGGTCTCTCGGACCTCGCGCGCTGGTACATCGGCGGCCTGCTCAAGCACGCCCCCGCCGTCCTCGCGTTCACGAACCCGACGGTCAACTCGTACCACCGCCTGATCCCGGGCTTCGAGGCGCCGGTCAACCTGGTCTACTCGGCCGGCAACCGCTCCGCGTCCATCCGCATCCCGATCACGGGCACGAACCCGAAGGCCAAGCGCATCGAGTTCCGTGCGCCCGACGCCTCCGGCAACCCGTACCTCGCGTTCGCCGCCCAGTTGATGGCGGGCCTCGACGGCATCAAGAACCGCATCGAGCCGCACGAGCCGGTCGACAAGGACCTCTACGAGCTGCCCCCCGAGGAGGCGAAGCTCATCCCGCAGGTCCCCGCGACCCTGGGCGAGGCGCTCGACGCCCTCGAGGCCGACCACGACTTCCTCCTCCAGGGTGGCGTGTTCACTCAGGAGCTCATCGACACCTGGATCGAGTACAAGCGCGAGAAGGAGATCAAGCCCCTCGCGCAGCGTCCTCACCCGTTCGAGTTCGAGCTGTACTACGGGGTCTGATCCCGCAGCACTGCCGAAGGGCCGTTCCTCCTCGGAGGGGCGGCCCTTCGCCGTCCCCGGCGCGCGGGCGTCAGCGGTAGGAGGGAGCGTCTCCCGCGGCCGGCCCGTAGAACAGGCGCTCGAAGACCGCGCGGGAGCGGCGGGTCACGCCGAGATAATCGTCCTCGAGCGCCGTCGCGGACCCGGCCGGATACTCGAGCAGGCGCGCGACGCCCTCGAGCTGCCGACGGTCGGTCGGGAGGACGTCGCTGGTGCGGTTGCCCCAGAGCGTGGTGCCCGAGCGGACACGGGACGCGAGGATCCACGCGGCACGCAGCCGCTCCGCGTCCTGCGGGCCGACCATGCCCTCCTCCTCCGCGACCGCGAGGGCGGTGAGGGTCGAGGTGGTCCGCAGCGCCGGGGTCCGCCGCGCGTGCTGCAGCTGGAGGAGCTGCACCAGCCACTCGACGTCGCTCAGCGATCCGCGGCCGAGCTTGAGGTGACGGCGGGGGTCGGCGCCCTGCGGCAGACGCTCGCTCTCGACCCGTGCCTTGATCCGCTTCACCTCGCGGATGTCGCGGTCGGAGACCGCTCCCGGGTAGCGGACCCCGTCAGCCAGCTCCTCGAAGTCCTCGATGAGCGCCTGGTCCCCCGCCACTCCCCGCGCCCGGAGCAGCGCCTGCGCCTCCCAGGTCAGCGACCAGCGGGCGTAGTAGGCGCGGTAGGAGTCGAGGGAGCGCACGAGGGGCCCGTTCTTGCCCTCGGGCCGCAGGTCGGCGTCGAGGTCGAGCGGCAGGCGGGAGTCCTCCGTGAGCCGGACCAGCTCGGCGACGACGAACTGCGAGTAGAGCTGGGCCTGGTGCGGCTCGGCGGTGCCGGGTCGCTGGACGTACATCACGTCGGCGTCGGAGCCGAAGCCCAGCTCCGCCCCTCCGTACCGGCCCATGCCGATGATCGCGAACTCCGCGTCGGCGCCGGGCCGGGTCGCACTGCCGCGCCGGATGGCGGCGAGCACGCCGCCCAGCAGTGCGCTGATGATGTCGGTGAGGCTGGTCGCGATCTCCTCGATCGAGCTGAGACCGAGCACGCCCCCCATGGCGGTCCGCAGCACCTCGCGCCGGCGCATCGAGCGGAGGACCGAGGCGACTGCGTCGGGCGTCTCGTGCCGGGCGAGCACGGCGCGCACCTCCTCGGCGAGCTGGGCGGCGCTGCGGGGGCGGAGGGCGTCGTCGTCCTCGAGCCAGGCCGCCGACTCCGGGATGCGGTCGAGCAGCTCGCCGACGAAGCGCGATCCGGAGAGCACCGTGGTGAGCCGCTTGGCGGCTCCGGAAGAGTCGCGCAGCATCCGGAGGAACCAGGGCGTCCCGCCCAGTGCGTCGCTGAGGCGCCGGAACGCGAGCAGGCCGTAGTCGGGGTCCGGTCCGTCGGCGAACCACTGCAGCATCACCGGCACGAGGTGGCGCTGGATGCTCGCGCGGCGCGAGACGCCCGAGGTCATCGCGGCGATGTGGCCGAGCGCCCCGCGGGCGTCCGCGAAGCCGATGGCGGCGAGGCGCGCCTCCGCCTGGCCGGTGGACAGCTCGGCGCCGCCGTCGGAGAGCGCGGCGACCGCGGAGAGCAGCGGACGGTAGAACAGGCGCTCGTGCAGGCCCCGGACGCGGTGCTTGATCCCGTTCCAGACGCTCAGCAGCTCCTCCGCCGTGCGGGCGAGCCCGCTGGAGCGGGCGAGGGTCCGCAGCTCGTGCTCGTCCCGCGGCATCAGGTGCGTGCGTCGCAGGCGCCGCAGCTGGAGGCGGTGCTCGAGCAGCCGGAGTGCTCGGTAGTCCTGCGCGAACTCCTCCGCGGCGGAGCGGCCGATGTACCCGCGGTCGGCGAGGGCGCCCAGGGCGAGCAGAGTCCCGGGCATGCGGATCTCGTCGTCGGTCTGCCCGTGGACGAGCTGGAGCAGCTGCACCGTGAACTCGATGTCGCGCAGGCCGCCGGGCCCGAGCTTGATCTGGTAGTGGACGTCGTTCTGCGGGATGTTCTCGGTGACCCGCTCCCGCATCCGCTGCACCGACTCGACGAAGTTCTCGCGGGAGGCGCTCGACCAGACCTTGGGCGCGACCGCGTCGACGTACGCCCGCCCCAGCTCCTGGTCGCCGGCGAGCGGACGCGCCTTGAGCAGCGCCTGGAACTCCCAGCTCTTCGCCCACCGGTCGTAGTAGGTGATGTGCGACTCGAGGGTGCGCACGAGCGCGCCCTGCTTGCCCTCCGGGCGCAGGTTCGGGTCGACCTCCCAGAGCTCCGGCTCCATCGCCAGCGCAGAGGTCCCGCGCATGAGGAGCACGGCGAGCCGGGTGGCGACGTCGATCGCACGGGCGTTCGTCAGCTCCTTCTCCGGGTCGCCCTCGGCGACGAAGATCACGTCGACGTCGCTGACGTAGTTGAGCTCGGACGCTCCCGCCTTGCCCATGCCGATGACGGCGAAGCGGGTGGCGGCGACCTCGTCCCGGCCGAAGCGGCCTGGGCCCGTGCCCTCGACCAGCTCGGTCCGCGCCACGGCGAGGGACGCCTCCAGCGCGGCTCCGGCGAGGTCGGCCAGCGCCCTCGTCACCCGGTCGATCGCCGCGACGGGGTCGGCTTGGCTCAGATCGTGGACGACGATCCTGGTGAGGAGGCGGCGGTACCGGACGCGCAGCGCCGTCCAGCCCGCCTCCTCCCGGAGCGACGAGAAGCCGTCGACGGCGCCGACCGACTCGAGCAGCTCGGCCTTCATCTCGGCGCGCCCGGGGAGCGTGCGCACCGGCTCGAGTACGCTGGCCAGCTCGTCGGGCCGGCGCTGGAGGAAGTCGGCGAGGCCGGAGGAGGCCCCCACCACCAGAAGCAGCCGGGTCAGTGCCTCGTCGTCGGCGAGGACCGCGTCCATGCGGTCGCGGTGCCGCCGCAGCAGGTCGATCAGAGCGAGCAGCGCCTCGTCCGGGTCCGCCACCCGGGCGAAGGAGGGCAGCACCGACTCGAGCTGCCGCCCGGCGAGCTCCTCCGCCTCGGCCAGCCGCGCCCCGGTCTCGCCGAGCGCGGCGAAGCCGAGGCGTGCGACATCGCGGAGGGAGCGTTCACGGGGCATGGCCGAGGCGTCAGAGCATCTCGAGATTGCTGCGCAGCTCGTACGGCGTGACCTGGGCGCGGTACTCGGCCCAATCCTTCCGCTTGTTGAGCAGCACGAAGTTGAACACCTGCTCGCCCAGCGTCTCGGCCACGAGCTCGGACTCCTCCATCAGCGAGATGGCGCGGTCGAGGCTGGCGGGCAGAGCGCCGTAGCCGAGCGCCCGGCGCTCCGCGTCCGAGAGGGCCCACACGTTGTCCTCGGCCTCGGCCGGGAGCTCGTAGCCCTCCTCGATGCCCTTGAGCCCGGCCGCCAGGAGCAGCGAGTACGCCAGGTAGGGGTTCGCCGCGGAGTCCAGCGCCCGGTACTCGATGCGCGACGACTGCCCCTTGTTGGGCTTGTAGAGCGGAACGCGCACGAGGGCGGACCGGTTGTTGTGGCCCCACGAGACGTAGCTGGGCGCCTCGTCGCCGCCCCAGAGCCGCTTGTAGGAGTTGACGAACTGGTTCGTCACGGCGGTGATCTCGGGGGCGTGCTTGAGCAGGCCCGCGATGAACTGACGGCCGAGCTTCGAGAGCTGGTACTGGGCGCCCTGCTCGTAGAACACGTTCACGTCGCCCTCGAAGAGCGAGAGATGCGTGTGCATGCCCGAGCCGGGGTGCCCGGAGAGCGGCTTCGGCATGAACGTCGCGTAGACGCCCTGCTCGATCGCCACCTCCTTGATCACGGTGCGGAAGGTCATGATGTTGTCGGCCGTGGTGAGCGCGTCCGCGTAGCGGAGGTCGATCTCGTTCTGGCCGGGGCCCGCCTCGTGGTGGCTGAACTCGACCGAGATGCCCAGATCCTCCAGCATCCGCACGGAGCGGCGGCGGAAGTCGTGCGCCGTGCCTCCGGGGACGTTGTCGAAGTACCCGGCGGAGTCGACCGGCTCCGGACCCTCGGCGCCGAAGGACGACGACTTGAGGAGGTAGAACTCGATCTCGGGGTGCGTGTAGAAGGTGAACCCGCGCTCGGCCGCCTTCGCCAGCGTGCGCTTGAGCACGTTGCGCGGGTCGGCGACGGCGGGCTGGCCGTCGGGCGTCGTGATGTCGCAGAACATCCGCGCCGTCGGGTCGATCTCTCCGCGCCACGGGAGGATCTGGAAGGTCGACGGGTCCGGATGCGCGAGGACGTCGGCTTCGAAGGAGCGGGTGAGGCCCTCGATGGCGGAGCCGTCGAAGCCGAGCCCCTCCGCGAACGCGCCCTCCACCTCGGCCGGCGCGATCGCGACCGACTTCAGCGTGCCGACGACGTCGGTGAACCAGAGGCGAACGAATTTGATCCCTCGCTCTTCAATGGTGCGAAGAACGAAGTCCCGTTGCTTGTCCATCCAGACCCCTCCTGTTTCGACCCTCAGGCTACTGCCTCCGACCGGGGCCCGCGGGGCGCCCGAGGCGCGCCGTAGACTGGCGCCCATGTCAGCGCAGCCCGTGAAACGCGTTCGAACCCGCCACTTCCAGAACGCGAAGGACTCCGGTGTCCGCATCACCGGGCTGACCAGCTACGACCAGCTCACGGCGAAGATCTTCGACGACGCCGGGATCGACTTCCTTCTCGTGGGCGACTCCGCCGGCAACACGGTGCTCGGCTACGACACCACTCTGCCCGTCACCGTCGACGAGCTCATCCCGCTGGCGCGTGCCGTCGCCGGAGCCGTCGAGCGCGCCTTCGTCGTCGCCGACATGCCCTTCGGCTCCTACGAGTCGGGTGCCGACGACGCGCTGCACACGGCGTTCCGCTTCATGAAGGAGACGCACGCGCACGCGGTGAAGCTCGAGGGCGGGGTCCGCTCCGCCGAGCAGATCCGGCGCATCGTCGAGGCGGGCATCCCCGTGATGGCGCACATCGGCTTCACGCCCCAGAGCGAGCACGGGCTCGGCGGCCACATGGTCCAGGGGCGCGGCGAGGGCATCGAGCAGCTGCTCGCCGACGCACGAGCCGTCCAGGAGGCCGGGGCGTTCGCCGTCGTCCTCGAGATGGTGCCCGCGGACGCGGCACGTCAGGTGACGGAGGAGCTGCGCATCCCGACGATCGGAGTCGGAGCGGGACCGCACGTCGACGGACAGCTGCTCGTGTGGACGGACTTCGCCGGATTCACCACCGGCCGCATCCCCCGCTTCGTGAAGCAGTACGCGGATCTGCGCGGCGTGCTCACCGGAGCGGTCACCGCGTACCGGGACGACGTGGAGTCCGGCGCCTACCCCGGCGCCGAGCACAGCTACGAGTAGCCGCGGTCAGCGGTCCTCGGCGGCGTCCTCCTCGGCCCACTTGCGGCTGTTCTCGTGCAGCCGCTCGAGGGCGTGCTCCGCCTCCTCGCGAGAGGAGAAGGGTCCCACCCGGTCGACGGAGGGGGACACGAATCCCTGCTCCACCGTGCCGGCCTTGAGGTTGTACCACCAGGAGTTCGCGTCGCCGTCAGCCATGCCGCGATCCTACGCCGCAGCCCGCGTCGGTCCGCACCCCCGCCCTTCGCTAGCATGGCCGCTATGACTGCTGCGGCGACCGCCATCGGGATCGACATCGGGGGAACGGGCATCAAGGGGGCCTCGGTGGACCTGGCCGCGGGCACCCTGCTCAGCGACCGGATGAAGCTCGCCACTCCCCAGGGAGGCACGCCGAAGGACATCGTCGCCACCGTTCAGCAGATCCTCGAGAGAATCCCGGACCTGCCCTCGGACACCCCGGTCGGCATCTGCTTCCCCGCCGTCGTCGTCCACGGACGGACAATGTCGGCGGCGAACGTGTCGGACGAGTGGATCGGCCTCGAGGCCGAGAAGCTGTTCGAGGACGCGATCGGCCGGAACATCTTCTTCGTCAACGACGCCGACGCGGCGGGCTACGCCGAGTCGCGCTTCGGAGCGGCGAAGGACAAGGAGGGCCTGGTCATCATGACCACCCTCGGCACCGGCATCGGGACGGCGCAGATCCACGACGGGATCCTCATCCCCAACGCCGAGCTCGGCCACCTCGAGATCCACGGCGGCGACTACGAGAAGAAGGCCTCGTTCGCCGCCAAGGAGCGCGACGACCTCGACTACAAGCACTGGGCGAAGCGCCTGCAGCGCTACTACTCCCACCTCGAGGCGCTGCTCTGGCCCGATCTCTTCATCGTCGGCGGCGGCATCTCCAAGCACCACGACGAGTTCCTCCCGCTGCTCGACCTGCGCACCCCGATCATCCCGGCGGCGCTCCGCAACAACGCCGGCATCCTCGGCGCGGCCGCGCTCGCAGGGCGGGGCTGAGTCTTTTTCCTCGGCGGTCCCCGCCCGCCGAGGCGCGGTCGGCCTCGGGAGGTGACGCGTTCCGGGGAGCGGGGGGCGGACGGCTACGGCGAAACGCTGGCACGCGTTTCGCCGGTTCGCCTGGTGAGTGGCGCCACGGCGGACGGACGTGATCAGACTTTCAGTGTTCAGTGGTCGCGGTGAGCCAGGACGGGGGCGGGGGCACCTGGTCCTCGGGGTCGATCCGCAGCGGCGTCCCAGGACCGTCCTCGGGGATCGGCGCCTGCCGGACGTCGTGCTGCACCGCTTCGTCCGCAGGAGGCAGCGCGAGAGATGGACCGCGCCAGTCTCAACGAGCAGCCGCGCAAGGATGTATCGAGACCCCGGAACCGCCACGGCAGGCCGTCGCGCTGCCTGCGGGCGGGAGCGCGAGCTCGGCGACCGGCGGAGACGCGAGATGCCCCGCCGGGGCGGGGCATCTCGTGGCGAAGGGGTCGGCTGATACGCCGGGTTCTGTTCACGCCGCGCCTCTCGGCGGGCGCTGGACGGCCATCTCTCTCGGAGCCACGTCGCCGTGACCCTCCAGCGGTCTACCCGAGGACCCGACGAGCAGCCGCATCGTCCTCTGTCTGACCTTGCTCCGGGCGAGGTTTACCGAGCGGACCGGATCACTCCGGCCCCTGGTGGTCTCTTACACCACCGTTTCACCCTTACCGCCGGCCGGAGCCGACGGCGGTCTGTTCTCTGTGGCACTGTCTCGCGGGTCGCCCCGGGTGGGTGTTGCCCACCGCCCTGCTCTGCGGAGCCCGGACGTTCCTCGGCACCACGGCTCTCGCCGCGGTGACGCGACCGTCTTGCCGGCCCGTTCGCCCGTCCAGTGTACGGCTCAGGCGAGGGTGGACTCCTCGCCGCGCACCAGGATGCAGCCGCTGTCGGGGCAGAGGACGACCTCGTCCGGAGCGGAGGCGCGGATCCAGGAGAGGTCCGACTCGGTGAGGGCCACGCCGCTCCCCTCCGACACCTTCCCGCGGAGGAGGGCCGCGCCGACTCCGTAGCGGGCGCGCTGCTTCTCGTACAGCTCGACCAGGTCCTCCGGAAGCGTCGTCACCAGATCGGCGCGGTCCCGGGCGAGCGCCTCCTGCTTGTCGCGGAGCTTCTCGGCCTGCGCGTCGCGCTCCTCGGCGAGGGTCCCGAGCGAGGCGACGACCTCGTCGCGCTCGGCCTGAGCCGCGGCGACCTCGGACTCGATGCCCTCGATCCGCTCCATCAGGGTCAGCTCGATGTCCTCGAGGTCTCCCCGCCGCTTCACGAGGGAGGTGATCTCGCTCTCGAGCGCGGCGATGTCCTTGGCCGCGGATGCGGTCTGCAGGCGGTCGCGATCGCGGGTGAGCCGCTTCTCGACCACGCTGACGTCGGACTCGATGCGCCCGAGCTCGGTGCGCACGTCCTCGAGGCGCCCTGTGCGCTCGGCGAGGGAGCGGCGGGTCTCGTTGTCGCGGGCCTGCATCGCCTGGATCCGCGCGATCTGCGGGAGCGTCGCGAGGGCGTGGCGCAGCTGCGCGCCCCTCGTGTCCAGACTCGCCAGAGTCAGGAGTTCGCGCTGGTGTGCGGGGCTGGCTTTCACGTGGCGGTCCTCGTTCCCGGCGCGCAGTACGGACGCGCCGCGTCCATTCTCCCGTGCCCGCGGCGGGTCAGTGCACGATCGCGAAATCCCACGGGTCGGTGCGGGTCTCGCTCACCTCGACGGTGACCGTGGGCAGGGCCTCCCGCAGCGCGGTCGCGGCGACGTCGAGCCACAGCCACTCGCTCGCCCAGTGCGAGACGTCGATGAGGGCGGGGCCGGTGCCGTGCAGGGCCTTCTCGCGCGCCTCGGAGGCCGGGTGGTGCCGGAGGTCGGCTGTGATGAAGACGTCGCTCGTGCGGACGGCGGGGGCGTCCAGGAGGGAGTCCCCCGCTCCCCCGCAGAGCGACACGCGGCGCACGGGTGTCTCGTAGGCGCCCGCGACCCGCACTCCCCCCGCGGTGGCCGGCAGGAGCTCGGCCACGGCTCCGGCCAGGCGTCCGAGCGTCACCTCCTCGGGCAGATCGCCCACCCGGCCGAGCCCGACCGACGGGTCGGCGCCCGGGACGATCGGAGTCGTGCCGGTCAGGCCGAGGCGGGTCGCGATCACGTCCGAGACGCCGTCCGCGACGATGTCGGCGTTCGTGTGGGCCGAGATCAGTGCGCAGCCGCCCCGGACGAGGTCCGCGAGCAGGCGGCCCTTGTAGCCGTCCTCGGCGATCGAGGTGACGCCGCGCAGCAGCAGCGGGTGGTGCGCGACCAGGAGCTGGTATCCGCCGTCGACGGCCTCCGCGACGGTGTCGGAGACCACGTCGACCGTGAGCAGGATCCGCTCCACCGCGGCGTCGGGGTCGCCGGTGACCAGGCCGGGCGCGTCCCAGCTCTCGGCGGCCGCCTCGGGCCAGAGACGGTCGATGACGGCGTGGACGTCGCGCAGTGAGGGCATGCGTCCAGGGTAGGGCCGCTCAGGGCGGGTGGTCGGTCTCCACGGCGCGGATCTCGGCGTCGGCCGCCGCGTCCAGGTCGGCTCGCGGGTGGTCGTCCGACTCCAGCAGGAGGAGGGTGATGCCGCCGTACCGCTCGATCTCGATCAGGCCCGCGACTCCGGAGGCGGCGAGCACGTGGCCGCCGATCCCGCCGGTGGTGTCGACGACGTGCGTGTGCAGGCCGGCGACGCTGATCCCCTGGAACGGCTGCGGGCCGACGAAGCCCAGCAGCGTGCCCTCGACGCCGGTCAGCCGGACCTCGTGCTGGTCGCGCATCGCGTCCGCCGGGCGGCGGTAGGGCTCCGCCCGCGCGATCGGCCGGCGCAGGGTCGGGGTCTCCGCCCGCGCGCGCAGGCGGACGCCGACGAAGACGTCCGGGCCGGGCACGAGCGAGCGCACTGCGGCCAGTCTGCCGAGCGGCGCGATTGGGAGCCGTCGCGGCGCACGGTCGGTGGTCCGTGCTTGCCTGGGGACCATGAACGAGTACCTCCCCTGGGCCGTCGCGGCCGCCCTGCTCCTGGCCCTTCTCATCACGGTCGTCGCCGGCCGCCGACGGCGCACTGCGGCGAGAGCGGCGGCGGAGCAGGCCGCGGAGGAGGCCTCGGAGGAGCACCAGCGCACGATCGCCGAGCGCGACCGGAGCCACGAGGCGGCGCTCAAGGCATTGACGCGCGCGCGCGACGCCGAGCGCGACCTCAGTCGGACCGAGCTCGAGACGGCGCAGGAGGAGGTCGAGCAGACCCGTGACGCGCTCGCCAGGACCTGGAGCAGCGAGGCCGTCTCGCACACCCTGATCCGGGAGGCGTGCGCCTCGGCGGGGCTGTCCGGCGTCCTCGCCACGAACGTCGTCTTCGTACCGGTCGACGCGCGCACGACGCGCCGCTTCCTCGCGCAGATCGACCATCTGCTGCTCACCCGGCACGGCGCGCTCATCATCGAGGCCAAGTACTGGCAGGGGGTCGTCTTCGACGGCGTGCGACCCGGTACTGTCCACCCCTCCTACGGCGTCCTCCTCGACGAGGACGCCCTGCCCGAGGCCTTCGCGGTTCAGATCGCACCGGGGACGGTGTCGCGGTGGACGGTGCGCACGCATGTCGAGCAGCACGTCCCCGCCCGGCAGGTCCGGATCCAGGCCGCGCGGCTCAAGGAGCACCTGGCCCTGAACGGTCTGCCCACGCCGTGGTTCGAGACGGCCGTGCTCTACAGCCACCCCGACGTCAGGACGTACGCGCCCGGATGGCAGGGCACGGGAGCGGCACGGACGAGGATCGTGACGGGAGTCGACGAGCTGACGGACGCTCTGGCCGATCTCGCACGGCGCCCGAACACCACGATCGGGGAGGACGCCTGGGGCGAGCTCTCCGGATTCCTCGCCGGATGCGGCGGCCATGTGGAGCCGGTCGGGCCGACGCGTGCGTGACCAGCAGGGGGACCCGGCGGCCGGGCGGGTACGGTCATGACCGGCCTGAGCCGGACAGGACGGCGCCAGACCCTGTAGCGCCGTGAACGACGAAGGTCCGCACTCTCGGAGGAGTGCGGACCTGTTCGGTGGATCCGAGGGGATTCGAACCCCTGACCCCCTGCATGCCATGCAGGTGCGCTACCAGCTGCGCCACGGACCCGTGTTTTGTTCTGTCTTGCTTCGTACTGTCTTTCGCTGTCTCCGCCCGGCGGAAGCAACTCGAATAAACTACAACACGATTCGCGTGAAGTGAAATCGAGCGCTGTCGCCGGGCGTGTTCGTCAGTTCGAGGACGTCGACGAGTCGACGGCGACAGGCTGCTCGAGGGTGAACGGCACCGTTGGGCAGTCCTTCCAGAGGCGCTCGAGCGAGTAGTACATGCGGTCCTCCTCGTGGAAGACGTGCACGACGAGGTCGCCGAAGTCGAGGAGGATCCAGCGGCCCTCCGCACGGCCCTCGCGGCGCAGCAGCTTGGCGCCGGAGTCGTTCAGGCGGTCCTCCACCTCGTTCGCGATCGCGACCACGTTGCGCTCGGAGCGGCCGGTGGCGAGGAGGAAGATGTCGACCAGCGGCAGCGGCCCCGAGACGTCGAGGGCGACGAGGTCCTCACCGCCCTTGGAGTCGGCGGCGGTGGCCGCGAGCTGGAGCAGGGCGCGGGCGGAATCGGTCGCAGTCATGAAGCCTTCAGTGTCGGTGGTGGAGATCAGAAGATGTTGAGCACGAAGCCGCCGATGAACAGCGCGATCGCGCCGACCAGCAGGACGGCCGCGGTGATCGCGAGGACCACCGGGACGCTCACGCCGGCGCGCTTCTGCGGCGCGATCATCGAGGTGCCGGCGGCGTGCGTGGAGACGGCGCTGGACGCCCGGACCGGCTCGGACTCGCCGACGGGCTGCTCGCGGTCGATGCGGTCGACGTAGCGGTCCACATCGGGCGAGTCGTAGAGGTTCGGGTGCTGGCCCGTGGAGCCGAGGCTGCGCGGGAGGTCGAACGAGCCGGTGACGAGGATCTCCCCCGTGTCCGTGCCGACGGTCGCGCCGGGGCCCGTGGTCGGCAGGATCAGCGCGTTGGTGGTGGTGACGGCACCGGTGGCGGCGACTCCGCTCGCGATGAGGGAGTCGAACGAGGCGTCCACCTCCTCCTTCGACTTGCTGTCGAGTTCCTCGGTGATGGCGAGGTGCTCGATCGGCGGCTCGAAGCTCCCGGTGATCTCGGTGGCCTTCTCGTCGGCGATGTCGAGGGATCCGCCCACCGACGCGAAGAGCGCAGTGTTCAGGTGCGGCTGCTCGGGCTGCTCGCCGGCCGTCGGCTGCTCGTCGTCCGCGTCCCGCTCGTCGGAGGCGTCCGCGGACGGCGTCTCGTCGTCGGAGGAGGAGCTCTCGATCTCGGCCTCGTGCACCTCGGCCGCGTCGGCGTCCGCGGTCGCATCGGTGGCGGACTCGTCCGCCTCCTCCTCGGACGCCTCGGGGGCGTCCTCGGTGACGACGTCCTCGTCGCCCTCCGGCTCCTGCTCCGCTGCGCCCTCGGGCACCGGCTCCGCATCACGGGACTCGTCGGCCGCCTCGATCACGGGGACCGCCCCGGTCGGCGGGAGCGCCGAGGCGCGCTCGAGGGCGCCCTCGACGTCGTCGGAGCGCTCGTCGTCGGACCGCTCCTCGTCGGCGGGCGGCTCCGCCTCCGGTGCGGCGGCGACCTTCTCCGCCTGCTGCTGCGCCAGCAGTGCGCGCAGCTCCCGACGGGTCAGCTGGCGGCCCGTGGCGTTCTCGGTGGCGACGATCTCCATCGAGGAGGTGCGCAGGTCGGGCTCGCTCGCGGGGCTCGGCTCGACGGGGGTGATCCGCAGGGCCTGGGTGGGGGTCAGCACCGGCATGTCGCCGGCGGTGGTGGCGGTCGCGGTGGCAGCCCGGCGGGACGTCGTCGGAACGGCGGCGGTCGTGGCCGCACCGGCCTCGCGCCTCTCGCGCTCGCGGATCTCGCGCCGGGTGAGCGGCTTCTCCTCGGGCTGAACTGTCATGACGTGCTCCGATACAGGTGGTGCTTCGAGATGTACTGGACGACACCGTCGGGAACCAGGTACCAGACCGGATGACCCCGGTTGACGCGGCTCCGACAGTCGGTCGAGGAGATCGCCAGTGCCGGAATCTCCAACAAGGATACGTCCTGGGCCGGCAATCCCGAAACATTGAGGACGTGCCCCGGCCGGCTGACGGCGACGAAGTGGGCCAGCTCCCACAGCTCGTCGTAGTCCTTCCAGCTCAGGATCTGAGCGACCGCGTCCGCGCCGGTGATGAAGAACAGCTCGGCGTCGGGGTGCGCGGCGTGGATGTCCCGCAGGGTGTCGATCGTGTAGGTCGTGCCGATCCGGTCCACGTCGACGCGGCTGACGGTGAAGCGCGGGTTCGACGCCGTCGCGATCACCGTCATCAGGTACCGGTGCTCGGCGGAGGTCACCGTCTTCTTGTGCCACGGCTGGCCGGTGGGCACGAAGACGACCTCGTCCAGGTCGAACGACTGGGCCACCTCGGAGGCGGCGACCAGGTGACCGTGGTGGATCGGGTCGAAGGTGCCGCCCATCACGCCGATGCGCGGACGCCGCGGGCCTCCGCTCGCGGCGGACGTCACGATCGCTGGGCTCCCCGCCTAGTGTCCGTGACCGTGCTGGTCGTGGGAGCCGGCACCGGTCTTGTGCGAGTGGCGGTTCGCCACGTCCCGGTAGCTCCAGGTGACGAAGCCGAGGGCCGTGAAGGCGACGGCGGCGATCAGGCCGAAGACGATCGGGGGGAACGGCAGCTCCGTGTGGGCCGCTGCTTCGGCGAGGACGGTCGTCGCGAGGGACATGCAGTGCTCCTTGGAGGTCGTGGTCGCCCCGGCGGGGCTCAGACGAGTCTACCCGGACGCCGCTCGACGCCGGATCGCCGGTCCGGGCGCTAGGCGCGGACCTGTCCCGCGCCGCGCAGCAGCCACTTCGTGCTGGTCAGCTCGGGAAGGCCCATGGGGCCCCGAGCGTGCAGCTTCTGCGTCGAGATGCCGACCTCGGCGCCGAACCCGAACTCCCCGCCGTCGGTGAAGCGGGTGGAGGCGTTGACCATCACGACCGCGGAGTCGACCTCGGCGAGGAAGCGCTCGGCGCTTCGGAGGTCGTTCGTCACGATCGACTCGGTGTGGTGGGTGGAGTACCGGTCGATGTGGGCCATCGCGGCGTCGAGGTCGTCGACGATCGCGACGGCGACGTCGAGCGAGTAGTACTCCGCGGACCAGTCCTCATCGGTGGCGGGCACCGCGTCGGGCCAGAGCGCCGCGACGCGCTCGTCGCCGTGCACGGTCACTCCCGCTTCCGCGAGCCGGCCGAGGACGGGCGGGAGGAGGCGCTCGGCGGCGTCGCGGTGGACGAGGAGGGTCTCGAGGGCGTTGCAGGTGCTCGGACGCTGCACCTTGGCGTTGTGGACGATGTCCACGGCCCACCGCTCGTCGGCACTGGCGTCGAGGAAGACGTGGACGACTCCGGCGCCCGTCTCGATCACGGGGACCGTCGACTCCGTCACGACCGACTCGATGAGGCCCGCGCTCCCCCGCGGCACCAGGACGTCGACGTAGCCGCGCGCTCGCATGAGGGCCTTCGCGCCCTCGCGGCCGTGGTCGTCGACCGTCTGCACCAGCTCGGCGGGCAGGCCCACGGAGGCGACGGCCTCCTGCAGCAGCTCCACCAGGACGCGGTTCGTGTTCTCCGCGGCCGTGCCTCCGCGCAGGATCACGGCGTTCCCGCTCTTGAGGGCGAGCGCCGCGATGTCGATGGTGACGTTCGGGCGCGCCTCGTAGATCGCTCCGACCACGCCGAACGGGACCCGCACCTGGGTGAGGGAGGCGCCGTTGGGCAGGTTCGATCCCCGCACCGTCTGCCCGACCGGATCGGTGAGCCCGACGACCGCGACGACGGCGTCGGCGAGGGACCCCAGGCGCACCGCATCGAGGCGGAGGCGGTCCTGCAGGCCCGCGCTCATCCCGCTCTCGCGGCCCCGCTGGAGGTCGAGCTCGTTCGCCGGGACGACGCGCTCGGCGCTCGAGCGCACCGCGTCGGCGATGGCGAGCAGAGCCCGGTTCTTGAGGTCGGTGGTCGCACTGCGGAGGGAGCGCGACGCGACGCGGGAGGCGGCGAACCGCTCGGTCAGCGCACTGCTGTCGGGGGTCGTCTGCGGCATCCGGCCAGTGTAGAGGCAGACGACCCCGGCGGCGGGAGTCAGCTCTCCTCGCCGGCCTCCGTGCCGTCGCCCTCGTCGGCGACGCGCCAGACGCCACCCTGGCGCTCGCGCTCGAGCTCCGCGCGGGCCTCGGCCTTGGCGTCCATCCGCTCGAAGTAGTCCTCGCGACGCTCGTTGCGGGTCTTGCGCCGGTTGTCCTCGAGGCGGAGGTCCGTTCCGCGGGGCGCGGTGATGAGCTCGGCCGTCGAGGTGAGGGTCGGCTCCCAGTCGAAGACAACGCCGTCGCCGGGGCCGATGACGACGGTGGAGCCGGCGACCGCTCCGGCCGAGAACAGGCCGTTCTCGACTCCGAGCTTGGCCAGGCGGTCGGCGAGGAAGCCGACGGCCTCGTCGTTCGTGAAGTCGGTCTGCGCGACCCAGCGCACGGGCTTGGTGCCCAGGACCCGGTACACGTTGCCGTACGAGCCGCCCTCGACCCGGATCTCGAAGTCCTTCTCGTCCACGGCGCGGGGGCGGATGGTGATGCGCTCCACCCGCGGCACGGCGGCGAGCTCGAGGCGGTGCTTCTCGACGATCTCGGCGAGGGCGAACGTCAGTTGGCGGAGTCCCGAGTGGCTGACCGTCGAGATCTCGAACACGCGGTAGCCGCGGCCCTCGAGGTCGGCCCGGACGAAGTCGGCCAGTTCCTGGGCCTCGGGCACGTCGACCTTGTTGAGCGCGATCAGCTGCGGGCGCTCGATCAGCGGCACCTGTCCGTCGCCGACGGGGTACGCCGCCAGCTCGCCGAGGATGATGTCGAGGTCGGTCAGCGGGTCGCGGCCGGGCTCGAGCGTGGCGCAGTCGAGCACGTGGACGAGCGCGGTGCAGCGCTCGACATGGCGGAGGAACTCCAGGCCCAGGCCCTTGCCCTCGCTCGCGCCCTCGATGAGACCGGGCACGTCGGCGACGGTGAACCGCGACTCCCCCGCCTGCACGACGCCGAGGTTGGGCGCGAGGGTCGTGAACGGGTAGTCCGCGATCTTCGGCTTGGCCGCCGAGATCGCCGCGACGAGGCTCGACTTGCCCGCCGAGGGGAACCCGACGAGCGCGACGTCCGCGACGGTCTTCAGCTCGAGGACGACGTCGCCCTCCCAGCCCGGCGTGCCGAGCAGCGCGAAGCCGGGCGCCTTGCGCTTCGTGGTGGCGAGCGAGGCGTTGCCGAGCCCGCCCTGCCCGCCCGGAGCGATGACGAACCGGAGGCCCGGCTCGTCCATGTCGATCAACTCGTCGCCGTCGGGCGACTTGACGACCGTGCCGACCGGGACGGGGAGCTCCATGAGCTCGCCGTTCCCGCCCGCGCGGTGGTCGCCCATGCCGGGACCGCCGTTCTCGGAGCTGCGGTGCGGGTGGCGGTGGTAGGCGAGCAGCGTCGTCGTCTGCGGGTCGGCGACGAGGACGATGTCGCCCCCGTGCCCGCCGTTGCCGCCGTCGGGGCCGGCGAGCGGCTTGAACTTCTCGCGACGGACGGAGACGCAGCCGTTGCCGCCGTGGCCGGCACGCAGATGCAGCGTGACGTTGTCGACGAAGGTGACCATGGTGTGAATCCGTCCGTGAGTGCGTGCGGCGCCGGGATGCCGGCGCCGGGGGGCTGTGCCCCGGTAAACGCGCAAGGGGCGAGCCGAAGCCCGCCCCTTGCGTCCTGTGCCTGTGCGGCCGAGGAGGTCGACCCTACTGGGCGGCCGCCACGATGTTGACGACCTTGCGGCCGCCCTTGCTGCCGAACTCGACAGCGCCCGCCGAGAGGGCGAACAGGGTGTCGTCGCCACCGCGTCCGACGTTCGCGCCGGGGTGGAAGTGCGTGCCGCGCTGGCGGACGATGATCTCGCCCGCGTTCACGACCTGGCCGCCGAAGCGCTTGACGCCGAGACGCTGCGCGTTCGAGTCGCGACCGTTGCGAGTGGAGCTCGCGCCCTTCTTGTGTGCCATTTCTCATCTCCTCGAGACCGGGGGGCCGCAGCCCCGTGCTGTTGCCCTGCAGGGCGATGGCTCGCTCCGCAGGTCAGCTCAATTCCTTTGCAGGACTACTTGATGCCAGTGACCTTGACGCGCGTGAGGTCCTGACGGTGCCCCTGGCGCTTCTTGTAACCGGTCTTGTTCTTGAACTTCTGGATGATGATCTTCGGACCACGGAGGTCCTCGAGCACCTCGGCGGTGACGGTGACGCCCGCGAGGGTCGCCGCGTCCGAGGTGATCGACTCACCGTCGACGAGCAGCACGGCAGGAAGCTGCACGGTGCCGTTCTCGTCGGCCTTGACGCGGTCCATCGTCACGATGGTGCCGACCTCGACCTTCTCCTGCCGACCGCCGGCGCGCACAACTGCGTAAACCACTTCTCGTACCTGTTTCTCGTCTGGACGGAGCGGAGGCCTCGTCCGGGGCTTGTAGGGACGGGGCTGAGCCCCGGTCTTCCGGTTCGTACCCGTCTCCTCACGACACGAGGGAACCGGCACCGCGGCCCGCGCCCCGTGAGGGGCGGAGCGACAACGGAAATCTGCGTGAGCACATGGATCGCGCCACACCAACGGTCAAGAGTACGGGATCCGCGCTCCACGGTCAAACTCACACGACTGCGAACCCGTGTCCACCCGACCGGCGACCCCGTCACGATAGTCGAGGAGGAGGCGCGTGGACGGACGGCGCGCCGCCTACGATCGGGGAATGGCCATCCTCGTCGACGCCGCGCGCTGGCCGGCGCACGGCCGGCTGTGGGCGCACCTCGTGAGCGACGTCTCGCTCGAGGAGCTCCACGACTTCGCGCGCCGTCTCGGCGTGCCCGAGCGCGGCTTCGACCTGGACCACTACGACGTGCCCGAGGAGCGGATCGACGAGCTCGTCGCCGCGGGCGCGGTCCCCGTCGGCGCGCGGGAGCTGGTCGAGCGGCTGAGGCGGAGCGGGCTCCGCGTCCGCGGGCGCGACCGGGACGCCGAGAGGGCCCGGCGCCGGCTCTCGCCGGGCACCGGGCCCTCCTGACACCGGGTCGCGCTACTGGTCGGCGCGGCGCGGGGTCTGCTCGGGGATGACCGCGACTCCGGTGAGCGCGGCCGTCGTGACGCGCCGGCTCTTCGCACGGCCCTGGCCGGGCTGCTTCGGGGCCGGCAGAGCGTCGAGCACGGAGTCGAGCAGGTGCTCGGCGACCTCGCTGCGGACGCGGCGCGGAGGCGTGACCGGCGCGATCGGGATGTCGAGGATCGGCGCGGCAGCGGCCGGCTCGATCTCCTTCTCGACCGGGGTCTCGACGGGAGCCGACTCGACGGCCGCCGTCTCGGCGGCCTCATGGCGCGGCTCGCGGTCGCGGCTGCGACGACGGCGCTCGCCCCGGGCGGGACGCTCGCCGCGACGACTCGGCTCGGACGGCTGCTCCTCGGGTGCCGTGGCGGACTCCTCCGGCGCCTGGGCCTCGACGGTCTCGGCGGCGTCCTCGACCAGCGCGGCCGCCTCCTCCGCCGCCTGGCGCACGGCCTGGGGGTGGATGGTGCTGGCGGCGATCTGCGCGAGCGCGTTCTTCGCGTCGTCCGTGATGGCGTGGGTGCTGATCGGCTTGGTCGCCGGCGCGCCCTGCCCGTTCTGCCCGCCGTTCGAGCGCCCGGAGGCGGCGGGCTGCTGCTCGCCGCCCTTGCCCCGGCGGCGCTGCTCCTGCTGCGGAGCGGCGGTCGACCGGTGCTTGAGCACGGGGTCGTGGTGGACGATGACGCCGCGCCCGGCGCAGATCTCGCAGTTCTCGCTGAAGGTCTCGAGCAGGCCCAGGCCCAGCTTCTTGCGGGTCATCTGCACGAGGCCGAGCGAGGTGACCTCGGCGACCTGGTGCTTCGTCCGGTCGCGGCTCAGGCACTCGACCAGGCGGCGGAGCACGAGGTCGCGGTTGGACTCGAGCACCATGTCGATGAAGTCGACGACGATGATGCCGCCGATGTCGCGCAGGCGCAGCTGGCGGACGATCTCCTCGGCCGCCTCCAGGTTGTTCTTCGTGACCGTCTCCTCGAGGTTCCCGCCCGAGCCGACGAACTTGCCGGTGTTGACGTCGACCACCGTCATCGCCTCGGTGCGGTCGATCACGAGCGAGCCGCCGCTTGGCAGCCACACCTTGCGCTCCAGCGCCTTCTCGATCTGCTCCGTGATGCGGAACTCGTCGAACGCGTCCTTGTCACCCGTGTAGACCTCGACGCGCTCGAGCAGATCGGGTGCGACCTGGCTGAGGTAGAGCTCGATGGTCTCGCGGGCGTCGTCGCCGGCGATGACCATCTTCTCGAAGTCCTCGTTGAAGACGTCGCGGACGATCTTGATCAGCAGGTCCGGCTCGCTGTGCAGGAGAGCGGGAGCCTGCCCGCTCGCGGCCTTCGCGCTGAGAGCCGTCCACTGCGCGGTCAGGCGCTCGACGTCGACGGTCAGCTGCTCCTCCGTGGCGCCCTCGGCCGCGGTCCGGACGATGACGCCCACGTTCTCGGGCAGCACCTCCTTGAGGATCTTCTTCAGGCGGGCGCGCTCGGTGTCCGGGAGCTTCCGCGAGATGCCGTTCATCGAACCGTTGGGCACGTAGACGAGGTAGCGGCCGGGGAGCGAGATCTGGCTCGTGAGACGGGCGCCCTTGTGGCCGACGGGGTCCTTCGTGACCTGGACGAGGACCCGGTCGCCGGGCTTGAGCGCGAGCTCGATCCGGCGGGGGCCGCCGGCGTTGTTCGCGGCGTCCCAGTCGACCTCGCCGGAGTAGAGCACGGCGTTGCGCCCGCGTCCGATGTCGACGAAGGCGGCCTCCATGCTCGGGAGGACGTTCTGCACGCGGCCGAGGTAGACGTTGCCGATGAGCGACGCCTCCTGCGAGCGGGCGACGTAGTGCTCGGCGAGGACGCCGTCCTCGAGCACGCCGATGCGGATGCTGTCCTCCTTCGAGCGGACGACCATGACGCGGTCGACGGCCTCCCGGCGGGCGAGGAACTCGGACTCGGTGACGACCGTGCGGCGCCGGCCGGCGTCGCGGCCGTCGCGGCGGCGCTGCTTCTTGGCCTCGAGGCGGGTCGAGCCCTTGATGCGCTGCGGCTCGGTGATGAGCTCGGGCTCGCGGGCCTCGCGCTGCTCGCGCGGCTGGCGGACCCGGACGACGGTGTTCTCGGGGTCGTCGGAGCCGGACCTCTCGCTCTCGCCGCTGCGGCGGCGCGAGCGGCGGCGGACGGAGCCCTGCTCCTCGGCCGGGCTCTCGCGCTCCTCCTGGACGCCCAGGGGCGCACCGCGGGGAGGCAGCGGAGCCAGCTCGACGTAGTCGGGCAGGACCGGCGCCTGGAACAGCAGCGACGGGCTCGGCAGTGCGGGCCGTCGCGGCTCCTCCTGCTCGGCGCCCGGAGTCTGCGGGAGGGCGTTGAAGAACACCGCGCCCGTCGACGTCGACGGCTCGGCCGCCTCCGCGGCGCTCCCGGTCTCGGGCAGCTCGGTGCCCTCGGCTCCGGTCTGGTCGGTCTCGTTGCTGTCGATGATCGTCTCCCCTGTCGCTGGCGCGCTCGACTCGGTCCGCCGGGTCGCCCGGCGGCCACCGAAGAGGCGGCTGATCTTCCTGGCCCCGCTGCGGGGCTCGTCGCGGTCCCGATCGGATCCGCTCGTACTGTTGTCTTCCACCATTCCTGGTGCACTCCTCGGCCGGGTCGTCCGCCGCGTCGTCTTCCCGGATGCTTCTCTCGTGCGAGGGGCCTCGGCCCGCCGCGAATCCTTCCGCTCCCCCGGTCCCGTCGCGCTCGTGGCGCGGGACTCCGGTTGCAGCTGCACACTCGGAACTGACTATCCGACACGCGCTCCCCCGCGGTGCGACCTGCGGTCGACTCCCGGCGGAGCGGAGATCCGGCGCGTCCATTCGCGGAACGCTGTCGATCTCCTGTGGCCCGGTACTCGCCCGGTAAACCTTCTTCGCGTCGATGCGGGGTCCCCCGGACCGACGGCTCCGATTATCGCACGCATTCCCAGAGGCGCCGATCCGGCGCGTGCCATAATCCCCCGGTGTCCAGCGATCCCGGGGTGCGCGACGCCCCCACCCAGCAGCGCCCCGTCCTCTTCGCCGTCCTGCTGATCGTCCTCGGCGTGATCGGCTGGACCGCCGCCTTCGCCCTCACGAACGACAAGTTCGCCGCTCTCGAGAACCCCGATGCGGGCCTCGGCTGCGACTTCAGCCTGCTCGTGCAGTGCAGTGCGAACCTGAACTCGGCGCAGGGCGCGGTCTTCGGCTTCCCGAACCCTCTCATCGGCCTGGCGGCCTGGATCGCGCCGATCGTGGTGGGGCTGGGCCTGCTCGCGGGCGCCCGGTTCGACCGGTGGTTCTGGGCGTCCTTCAACGTCGGCTTCCTGCTGGCCCTGGTGTTCGTGGGCTGGCTCATCGCGACGAGCGTCTTCGCGCTCGGAACGCTCTGCCCCTGGTGCATGCTCACCTGGGCCGTCGTCATCCCGGGCTTCTGGCTGGTGACGCTCCGCAACCTCCGTGAGGGCGTGTTCCCCTTCCCCGCCGGGGTGCGCCGCTTCGCCGGTGCCGCCTACGGCTGGGTCCCGTTCATCACGCTGCTCTGCTACCTGCTGATCGCGGTGATCGCGCAGGTGAGGCTGAACGTGCTCGCCTACCTCTGACGGACGTCGTCAGAGGCAGGCGGCCGAGCGGCTCAGGCGAACCAGAGGCCGAGCTCGCGCGCGGCCGACTCCTCGGAGTCGGACCCGTGCACGAGATTCTGCTGGACCTTGAGGCCCCAGTCGCGGCCGAGGTCGCCGCGGATGGTGCCGGGAGCGGCCGTGGTCGGGTCGGTGGTGCCGGCGAGGGCGCGGAAGCCCTCGATCACACGGTCGCCCGCGATGCGCAGGGCGACGATCGGGCCGCTCTCCATGAACTCGACGAGCGGCTCGTAGAAGGGCTTGCCCTCGTGCTCGGCGTAGTGGGCGGCGAGCAGCTCGCGGTCGGCCTCGACGAGCTTCACGTCGACGAGGGAGTAGCCCTTCGCCTCGATGCGGCGGAGGATCTCGCCGGTGAGGTTGCGGGCGACGCCGTCGGGCTTGACGAGGACGAGGGTCTCCTGAGTGGCCATGGTTCAGCGGTCTCCTTCGGTGGGGTCGGTGGGCTCCGCCGCCCGGCGCGTCTGAGCGTCGAGGCGGGTGCCGGTCACCATGCAGTACGTCCACAGCGCCACGAAGGCGGCGCCGATCACGTACATGATCGGGACCAGCAGGCCCGAGGCCACGATAACGAACTGCAGCACCCAGCCGATGCGGAAGCCGACCGGCCGGTTCAGCAGGCCCAGAGTGGCGACGAGCGCGAGGCAGACCACCGCTCCCCCGACCAGCACGACCACGGGGTCGGCCGCCTTCAGCCCGAAGGCGACGAGGGTGGCGAGGAAGACGATGACCGTCTCGAAGCCGAGCACGATCGAGCCGAGGCTCTCCCGGACGGTCCGCGAGCGCCGCGGGCGTCCGGCCCTCACGCGCCCAGCCAGTTCTCGTCGCGGGCCGCAGTGATCGTGCGGCCGACGAGGGTGATCGAGCCCGTGACCAGCAGAGCGCCCTTGTCGGTGCGCGCCGCGAGGACGCGGCCGGCCGTGAGAGCACCCAGCGGGTCGTCGGCGACGCGGACCGCCTCCTCCGGGAACACGGTGCGGGCGAGCGCGGCGAGCTCCTCGGCGGGCATCGCCCGATCGCTCGGCGCCGTGGTCACGATCAGCTCGTCCACCACGGGGCGGAGCTCCCGGAGGATCCCCTCGGCGTCCTTCTCGGCCAGCACGCCGAGGACGGCCGTCACGCGGTCGAAGTCGAAGTAGCGGCCGAGAGCGGCGGCGAGGGACGCGGCACCGTGCGGGTTGTGCGCCGCGTCGACGACGGTGCGCGGAGCGAGTCCGACGAGCTGCAGGCGGCCCGGGGAGGTCGCGGCGGCGAAGCCCTCGTCGAGGACGTCGCCGGTGAGCTCCTGCGTCCCGCCTCCCAGGAAGGTCTCGACCGCGGCGACGGCCACGGCGGCGTTCTCGGCCTGGTGGTCGCCGAAGAACGGCAGCAGCAGCTGCTCGTACGTGGTGACGAGTCCCCGGACGGTGACGACCTGGCCGCCGACGGCGACGGTCGTCGACTCGACGTCGAACTCCGCCCCCTCGACGACGATCGTCGACTCGGTGGCCTCGGCCGCGTGCCGCAGCACCGCCTCCGCCTCCGGGACCTGCCTCGCGGAGACCACCGAGGCGAGCGGCTTGACGATGCCCGACTTGGTGCGCGCGATCTCCTCGATCGTCGAGCCGAGGCGGTCGGTGTGGTCGAGGGCGATCGGCGTGAAGACGGCGACCTGCGCGTCGGCGACGTTCGTCGAGTCCCACTCGCCGCCCATCCCCACCTCGACGACGGCCACATCGACCGGCGCGTCGGCGAAGGCCGCGTAGGCCAGGACGGTGATCGCCTCGAAGAAGGACAGCGGCGCCTCGCCCTGCTCGGCCAGCTCGGCGTCGGTCATCCGCAGGTACGGCTCGACGTCCTGCCAGCTGTCGGCGAGGCTCCGGTCCGAGATCGGCTCTCCGTCGATGACGATGCGCTCGTTGAAGCGCTCGAGGTGCGGACTGGTGAACAGGCCCACCCGCAGCCCGTGGGCCCGCAGCAGGCTCTCGATCATCCGGCTGGTCGAGGTCTTGCCGTTGGTTCCGGCGATCTGGATCACCGGGTAGGCGCGCTGCGGGTCGCCGAGGATCTCGACGGCGCGCCGGGTCGGAGCGAGGCGCGGGCGGACGCTCGCCTCGCCCAGGCGCTCCAGCAGCGCGGCGTAGACGGCGTCGGCGGCCGCGCGGTCGGCGTCGTCCGGCTCGAACGGATCAGACATCGGCGGCCTCGACCTTCTCGACGCGGATGATGGCGGTGCCCGCGGGGCCGACGGCGATCGCGCCCTCGCCGCCCTCGAGAGCCGTGGTGAGCGGAGTGAACGCGCATCCGGTCGCGAGGGTCTCCTCCGCGATCCAGAGCGCGTGCGGCTCGAGCGCCTGCAGGCTCGGCTCGTCGAGCACGACCTCCAGGACGATCCGGTCGCTGACCTCGAACCCGGCCGCCTTGCGGGCGTCCTGCACCGCGCGGATGAGGTCGCGGGCGAGCCCCTCCGCTTCGAGCTCGGGGGTGGTCGCCGTGTCGAGGAGCACGAAGCCCCCGCGCGGGAGCAGGGCGATGGCGCGGTCGTCGCCGGCCGAGCCGCCGACCTCGAGCGTGAGCTCGTACTCGCCCTCGACCAGCTCGACGCCGCCGGCGGTGACGACGCCGTCCGTCTCGCTCCAGTCGCCGGCCTTGGCGGCCCTGATCACGGTCTGCACGCCCTTGCCGAGCCGGGGCCCGGCGGCGCGCGCGTTGACCGCGAGACGGGAGGTGACGCCGTAGTCGGCGGCGCTGGAGTCGACCAGCGGCACCAGCGACACCTCCTTCACGTTCAGCTCGTCGCGGAGGATCGCCTCGAACGGCGCGAGCTCGGCGGCGTCGGCGACCACCACGGTCAGGCGCGCGAGCGGCAGGCGGACGCGGAGCCCGGCCTGCTTGCGGAGGGAGAGCGCGGTAGACGAGATGCCGCGGACCGCGTCCATCGCGTGCACGAGCGCCGGGTCGGCGGGGAACTCGTCCGCCTCCGGCCAGTCGGTGAGGTGGACGCTGCGGCCGCCGGTCAGGCCCTGCCAGATCTGCTCCGTGACGAGAGGCAGGAGCGGTGCGGCGACGCGGCACACGGTCTCGAGGACCGTGTAGAGCGTGTCGAACGCCTCCGATCCGCGGCCGTCCTCGTCGACGCCCTGCCAGAAGCGGTCGCGGGAGCGGCGCACGTACCAGTTCGTCAGCACGTCGCTGAAGTCGCGGAGCGCGGCGGCCGCGAGTGTGGAGTCCAGCGCCTCGAGCCGGCCGGTCACGGTCTCGACCAGATCGCGGGTCTTGGCCAGCAGGTAGCGGTCGAGGACGTCCTCGGAGCCGGTGCGCCTGGTCGCCTCGTAGCCGCCGCCCGCCGAGGCGTTGGCGTAGAGCGAGAAGAAGTACCAGGTGCTCCACAGCGGCAGCAGCACCTGGCGGACGCCCTCGCGGATGCCCTCCTCCGTCACGACGAGGTTGCCGCCCCGGAGGACCGGGCTCGACATCAGGAACCAGCGCATGGCGTCGGAGCCGTCGCGGTCGAAGACCTCGGCCACGTCCGGGTAGTTGCGCAGCGACTTGGACATCTTCTGCCCGTCGTTGCCCAACACGATGCCGTGGCTGACCACGTTGCGGAACGCCGGGCGGTCGAAGAGCGCGGTGGAGAGCACGTGCAGCGTGTAGAACCAGCCGCGTGTCTGCCCGATGTACTCGACGATGAAGTCCGCCGGGTTGTGGGTGTCGAACCAGTCCGCGTTCTCGAACGGGTAGTGCACCTGGGCGAAGGGCATCGATCCGGAGTCGAACCAGACGTCGAGGACGTCGCTGATCCGGCGCATCGTCGAGCGCCCGGTCGGGTCGTCGGGGTTCGGGCGGGTCAGCTCGTCGATGAACGGCCGGTGCAGGTCGTCCGGGCGCACGCCGAAGTCGCGCTCCAGCTCGTCCAGCGAGCCGTAGACGTCGATCCGCGGGTACTCCGGGTCGTCGCTCTTCCACACCGGGATCGGCGAGCCGAAGTAGCGGTTGCGGCTGATGGACCAGTCGCGCGCGCCCGAGAGCCACTTGCCGAACTGGCCGTCCTTGACGTTCTCGGGGACCCAGGTGATCTCCTGGTTGAGCTCCTCCATGCGGTCGCGGATCGCGGTGACGCGGACGAACCAGCTCGAGACCGCCTTGTAGATCAGCGGATTGCGGCAGCGCCAGCAGTGCGGGTACGAGTGCTCGTAGCTCGCCTGGCGGAGCAGCCGGTGGTCCGCGCGCAGGAGCTGCGTGAGGGGCTTGTTCGCGTCGAAGACCTGGAGGCCGGCGACCTCGCTGATCTGCGGCAGGAAGCGGCCGCCGTCGTCGACCGAGATGATGACGGGGATGCCCGCCGCCTCGCAGACCTTCTGGTCGTCCTCGCCGTAGGCGGGCGCCTGGTGCACGATGCCGGTGCCCTCGCTGGTGGTCACGTAGTCGGCGACGAGGATGCGCCAGGCGTTCTGCGTGCCCCAGGCCTCGGTGTCCGCGTAGTGGTCCCAGAGGCGGTCGTAGCTGATCCCCTCGAGCTCGGAGCCGCGATGGGTGCGCGAGACGGCGGCCAGGGCCGACTCCGCGTCCGGATAGCCGAGGTCCTTCGCGTAGGCGCCGACCTGGTCGATGGCGAGCAGGTACTCGGCCGAGAGCTCGCGCTCCTCGGGCTCGCCCCTCCCGTCGGCCGCGCCGTTCGGGCCGGCGGGGACGACCGCGTACTCGATGTCGGGCCCGACGGCGAGCGCGAGGTTCGTCGGCAGCGTCCACGGCGTCGTCGTCCACGCGAGAGCGCGGACCGCCGTCAGCTGGAGCGCCTCCGCCGTCTCGCCGACCAGCGGGAAGGTGACGGTGACCGTCTGGTCCTGGCGCATCTTGTAGACGTCGTCGTCCATCCGCAGCTCGTGGTTCGAGAGCGGCGTCTGGTCGCGCCAGCAGTACGGCAGCACGCGGTGGCCCTCGTAGGCGAGGCCCTTGTCGTAGAGCTGCTTGAACGCCCAGATCACCGACTCCATGAAGGTGGGGTCGAGCGTCTTGTAGTCGTCGTCGAAGTCGACCCAGCGCGCCTGGCGGGTGACGTAGTCCTGCCACTCCCCGGTGTAGCGCAGCACCGACTCCTTCGCGGCGGCGTTGAAGGCCGCGACGCCCATCTCCTCGATCTGGGACTTGTCGGTGATGCCGAGCTGCCGCTCCGCCTCGAGCTCGGCGGGCAGGCCGTGGGTGTCCCAGCCGAAGCGGCGGTGCACCTGCCGTCCGCGCATCGTCTCGAAGCGGGGGAAGACGTCCTTGGCGTAGCCGGTGAGGAGGTGCCCGTAGTGCGGCAGGCCGTTGGCGAAGGGCGGGCCGTCGTAGAAGACCCACTCCGGCGCTCCCTCGCGCTGCCGGATCGACTCCTGGAAGGTGTCGTCCGCCTTCCAGTACGCGAGCACGCGCTCCTCGATCTCGGGGAAGCGCGGCGACGGGGACACGCCCCGGCCGAACGCGGAGCCCTCGGCGGGCTCGGCTCCGTGCGGGGTGGGCGGGGTCAGGGGGTAGGTCACGTGCGGTCTCCTGGCAGTGCTGCTGGTCTGCACGAGGACGGCCCGCCCGGATCTCAGACCCCGGGCCGGGTCGCGGTACCACCTCGCTTGGACCGGTCGGGCGGTCGCTCCCGGAGGAGTGCCCGCTGACGCGTTCCCACTCGATCGGCTGTCACGGGCCGCACCCGTCCGGGTCTACTGGGCGCAGGCCGGAGCCGGCGCCGTTCTTCCGAAGACTCACCGGTGATGGCCGGGTCGAAGTCGTCCGGCGCTATCCTAGCGCGTCGGGGGAAGCGGAGCAGGAGCGGTTCATGGTGCGAGGAGTGCAGCGCGGACGGCCCCGCGCGTCGTCGCGCTCCATGCTGGAGGACGCCGCTCTGGACCTCTTCGTCGAGCAGAGCTACGCGGGCACGACGATCGAGCAGATCGCCCAGCGCGCGGGCGTCTCGCGCAACACCTTCTTCAACTACTTCGAGTCCAAGAGCGACGTCTTCTGGGTCCTGGTCGACGACCGGCTGGCAGAGCTCCCGGAGGCGCTGGCCGAGACGGCGGCAGAGGCGCCGGTGATGGACGCGCTCGGCGACGCGCTGCTCGCGATCGGCTCCGGCTTCGGACCCGCGACGGTGCCGTGGGTGCTCACCCAGTCCGACATGATCGGCAGCGTCCACGAGCTGCAGGCGTCGGCCCTCGGCCGCCTCGCCCGGCAGGCGGCCGTCATCGCCCGCTTCGTGGAGGAGCGGAGCGCGCGCCCGCTGCCCTCGCACCTCTCGCGCGCCATCGCCTACGCGAGCGTCGGAGCCGCGGTGGCGGCCGTGCAGGCGTGGGCCGCGGCGGGCCCCACCCGCGGCGAGCTCGTGCCCTATCTCGACGAGGCGCTCGCGCCCGTCCGCGCCGGCTTCACCCCCGTCGTCGACTGACCCGGCTCCCGCCGCTCCGGTAGAATCGTCGCGGCCGGCGGGCGACTCGCCCCGGAGCCCCCATCCAGGCACCATCACCACCGACACGGTGCCGCCCATAGCGAACCGGAGCATCATGACCCTCGCCGACCGCCTCCCCGCGAAGCCCGCCCTCGAGGGTCTGGAGGGCACGTGGGGCCTCCGCTGGCAGACCGACGGGACCTACCGGTTCGACCGCACCGGCCTCACCCGCGCCGACGTCTACTCGATCGACACCCCGCCGCCCACCGCGTCCGGGTCGCTGCACATCGGGCACGTCTTCTCCTACACGCACACCGACGTCGTCGCGCGGTTCCAGCGGATGCGCGGCAAGAGCGTCTTCTACCCGATGGGCTGGGACGACAACGGCCTGCCCACCGAGCGCCGCGTGCAGAACTACTACGGTGTGCGCTGCGACCCGACGCTCCCCTACGAGCCCGGCTTCACGCCTCCGTTCGAGGGCGGCGACAACAAGAGCAGCAAGGCCGCCGACCAGAAGCCGATCTCGCGCCGCAACTTCGTCGAGCTGTGCGAGCGCCTCACCGTCGAGGACGAGAAGCAGTTCGAGGACGTCTGGCGGGCCCTCGGCCTGTCCGTCGACTGGTCGCAGAGCTACCGGACCATCGGCGACGAGTCGCAGGCCGCCTCGCAGCGCGCCTTCCTCCGCAACCTCGCCCGCGGCGAGGCCTACCAGGCGCAGGCCCCGACGCTCTGGGACATCACCTTCCGGACCGCCGTCGCCCAGGCGGAGCTCGAGGACAAGGACCAGCCCGGCGCCTACCACCGCCTCGGCTTCCACCGCGACGGCGGCGAGGACGTCTTCATCGAGACGACCCGTCCCGAGCTGCTGCCCGCCTGCGTCGCCCTCGTCGCGCACCCCGACGACGAGCGCTACCAGGCGCTGTTCGGCACCACCGTCCGCACGCCGCTCTTCGACGTCGAGGTCCCGGTGCTCGCGCACCACCTCGCGCAGAAGGACAAGGGCTCGGGCATCGCGATGATCTGCACCTTCGGCGACATCACGGACGTGGTCTGGTGGCGCGAGCTCGACCTGCCCAACCGTGCGATCATCGGCTTCGACGGCCGCCTGATCTCGGAGGCTCCCGCCGCGATCACGAGCGACGCGGGCCGCGCCGCCTATGAGCAGCTCGCCGGCAAGACCGTCTTCTCCGCGAAGCAGGCCGTCGTGGCGCTGCTGAAGGAGTCCGGCGAGATGGTCGGCGACCCGCGCCCCATCACCCACCAGGTCAAGTTCTTCGAGAAGGGCGACAAGCCGCTCGAGATCGTGTCGACCCGCCAGTGGTACATCGGCAACGGCGCTCGCGACGCGGTGCTCAAGGAGCGCCTGCTGGAGCTCGGCCGCGACGTGCGCTTCGTGCCGGAGTTCATGCGCGTCCGCTACGAGAACTGGGTGAACGGCCTCTCCGGCGACTGGCTGATCTCGCGCCAGCGCTTCTTCGGCGTGCCGATCCCGGTGTGGTACCCGCTCGACGGCGACGGCAACCCCGTCTTCGACTCCCCGATCGTGCCGGACGAGGCGGCGCTGCCGGTGGATCCCTCCAGCGACCCGGCCCCCGGCTACACGGAGGACCAGCGCGGAGCGGCGGGCGGCTTCCAGGGCGAGCTCGACGTGATGGACACCTGGGCGACCTCCTCGCTGACCCCGCAGCTCGCGGGCGGCTGGGAGCGGGACGACGAGCTCTGGCAGCTGGTCGCTCCCTACGACCTGCGCCCGCAGGGCCAGGACATCATCCGCACCTGGCTCTTCTCGACCCTCCTGCGCTCGCAGCTCGAGGACGGCCGCGCCCCGTGGAGCACGGCGACCGTCTCCGGCTTCATCGTCGACCCCGACCGCAAGAAGATGTCGAAGTCGAAGGGCAACGTGGTCACTCCCGCCGCGATGCTCGAGCAGCACGGCTCGGACGCGGTCCGCTACTGGGCCGCCTCCTCGCGCCTGGGTACCGACGCGGCCTTCGACCCGCAGAACCCGACGCAGATCAAGATCGGCCGCCGACTGGCGATCAAGATCCTCAACGCGGCGAAGTTCATCCACGGCTTCCCTCTCGCCGAGGGCGCCGAGGTCACCGACCCTCTCGACCTCAGCATGCTGGCCACCCTCGACACCGTGGTCGCCGACGCGACGACGGCGCTCGAGAACTACGACCACGCCCGCGCTCTCGAGACGACGGAGGCGTTCTTCTGGACGTTCTGCGACGACTACCTGGAGCTGGTGAAGGAGCGCGCGTACAGCGAGGACGGCGCGTCCGCCGCGGCCGCCCTGCACCGGGCGCTCGACGTCCTCCAGCGCCTGTTCGCGCCGTTCCTGCCGTTCGCGACGGAGGAGACCTGGTCGTGGTCGCACGACGACTCGGTGCACCTGCGCCCCTGGCCGGCCGTCGAGGGCCTGGGCGGCGACCCCGCCGTCCTGGCCGCGGCGAGCTCTGTCCTCACGGCCATCCGGCGCGCGAAGACCGATGCGAAGGCCTCGCAGAAGACGCCGGCCCGCTCCGCCCTGGTGACGGCGCCCGCCGAGCTCGTCGCGTCTCTCCGACTCGCCGCGGGAGACCTCGCGGCCGTCGGCAGGATCGCGACGCTCGACTTCGCCGAGGGCGACGCCCTCGCGGTCGGCATCGAGCTCGAGACCGAGGCGTAGCGCCGCTCCCGGGAGGCGGGAACCGTCCCGCCTCCCTCCCCACCGTCGAGAGGACCCCTCCCATGCAGCTCGGAACCCGCTGGTCGGTCGGCCAGGTGCCGCCGCAGACCCTCCCCGAGATCGTCGTCACCGCCATCGGCGACGTCGAGGGCGAGCTCACCGCGGCCGGCACGGCGACCGCCGACTGGCGCTGGACGCTCACCTGGCTCGAGGGCAGGCCCGTCCTCGAACTCGACGACGGCACGACGATCACCTACCGTCCCGAGGAGGACGCGGCCTACATCACGCAGCCGCAGGGCCGCGTGGAGGGCGAGGACGACGACGACTGGGGCTGACGCCCCTTCGCGGCGCGTTCGCCGAGCCCGGTGAGCGCGCGTCCTGCGATCCTGAGCCGGAGCCCTCTCCCCCGCTCGAGCTCTAGGCTCGCAGGATGAGCGCTCCCGATCCCGTCGCCGTCCTGCTCGAGCCGAGCGGACTCCCCCACGGGCTCCCCGACTTCGCCGCCGTCGACCCCGAGGCCTACCGCCCGGCGTTCCTTGAGGCCCTCCGCCGGCACCGCGCCGAGATCGACGCGATCGCCGGCGCCTCCGAGCCGCCGACCGTCGAGAACACCCTCGTCGCCCTCGAGCGGGCGGGGCGCGAGCTGCGCCGGGTGAGCGCCGTCTTCTTCACCGTCGCCGCCTCCGACCGCACTCCGCTCACCGACGCTCTGGAGGCCGAGCTCGCTCCGCTGCTCTCGGCCCACAGCGATGCGATCAGCCTCGACCCGCGCCTGTTCGCCCGGCTCCGCACCCTCGCCGAGCAGTCGTCGGAGCTCGACCTCGACGCGGAGACGGCCTACCTCCTCGAGCGGAGGATCACCGGGTTCGAGCGCTCCGGTGCGCTCCTCGACGACGTGGGGAAGGCACGGCTCGGCGAGCTGAACGAGCAGCTCTCGACCCTGACCACGCGCTTCGAGAAGGACCTGCTCGCCGAGTCGAACGACCGGGCTGTCCTTCTCGAGGACGTCGCCGGCCTCGACGGGCTCGACGAGTCCGACGTCTCGGCCGCCGCGCGCGCCGCCGCCGACCGCGGTGTCGACGGCTGGCTGATCACCCTGCCCCTCTACTCCGGCCACCCCTGGCTCGCGCGTCTGCGCGACCGCGGCGTCCGCGAGCGCGTCCTGCGCGCCTCTGTCGGCCGCGGTGCGGAAGGCGGGCCGCACGACACCACCGCGACCCTGCAGCAGATCGTCGCGCTGCGGGCCGAGCGCGCAGCTCTGCTGGGCGCGGCCTCGCATGCCGAGTTCGTGATCTCGGGCCAGACCGCGGGCTCGCCGGAGCGCGTCCTGTCGCTGCTGCGCGAGCTCGCCGCTCCCGCCGCCCGGAACGCGAGGATCGAGCTCGAGCGGATGCAGGCCTCCGCCGACGCCGAGCAGGACGCCGCCGGAGCGCCGCGCTTCACGATCGAGGCGTGGGATCGCGCCTACTACGAGGAGCGCGTGCGGTCGGAGAGCTACTCCGTCGACTCCAGCGCACTGCGTCCCTTCTTCGAGCTGGAGCGGGTGCTCCGGCACGGCGTGTTCGCCGCCGCCACCGGTCTCTACGGCGTCCGCTTCTCGGAGCGGAGCGACCTGGCCGGCTACAGCGAGCACGTCCGCGTGTTCGAGGTGCACGAGGAGGACGGGACGCCGCTGGGCCTGTTCCTGCTCGATCCCTTCACCCGCGACTCGAAGCGCGGCGGGGCGTGGATGAACTCCCTGTCCAGCCGCACCTCGCTGCTCGGCGACTCCGCCGTCGTCGTGAACAACCTGAACCTGTCGGCTCCGGGCCCGGGTGAGCCCGCCCTTCTCAGCCTCGACGAGGTGGAGACGCTCTTCCACGAGTTCGGGCACGCCCTGCACGGCCTGTTCGCGAGCACGCGGTACCCGCGCTTCGCCGGTACCGCGGTGTTCCGGGACTTCGTCGAGTTCCCGAGCCAGGTGAACGAGACGTGGGTGCGCCGCCCCGGGCTCCTCGCCGAGTATGCCCGCCACGTCGAGACCGGCGAAGCCCTGCCCGCGGGGACCGTCGAGCGCCTCGAGGCGTCCGCGCTGTGGGGCGAGGGCTTCGCGACGAGCGAGTACCTGGCGTCCGCCCTGCTCGACCTCGCCTGGCACTCCCTGCCGGCCCCGGTCGAGCCGCGCGACGCGGCCGCCTTCGAGCGCGACGTGCTCGACGGCGCGGGCCTCCTCCTTCCTGTCGTGCCGCCCCGCTACCGCAGCACGTACTTCGCGCACGTCTTCTCCGGCGGCTACTCCGCGGGCTACTACTCCTACATCTGGAGCGAGATCCTCGACGCGGACACGGTCGAGTGGTTCGAGGAGAACGGCGGCCTCGACCGCTCGGCGGGCGAGCGCTTCCGCCGCGGGGTGCTCGAGCTCGGCGGCTCCCGCGATCCGCTCGACGCGTACCGCGCGTTCCGCGGGCGGGATGCGCGGACCGAGCCGCTGCTCGCGCGCCGCGGCCTCCTCTAGCGGCGCCGGGGGACGAGCCAGGCGAGGAGGACGAGTCCCACGACCAGGCCCCAGAACGCCGATCCGATCCCCGCGATGGTCGTGCCGGAGGCGGTGACCAGGAGCGTCGCCGCCGCCGGCAGCCGCAGCCGCGCGTCCTCCACAGCGGCCTGCACCGCCGACACGAACACCCCCAGCAGCGCCAGACCGGCGACCGCCTCGATCAGCAGCGGGCTCGCGGAGGACACCAGCGCGGCGGCCGCTCCGGCGAACACGCCCAGCACGAGGTAGGAGGCGCCCGCCGAGACCGAGGCGACCCAGCGCTGCTCCGGCCGCGGCGAGGCCTCGGGACCCGCGGTCAGCGCGGCGCTGAGCGCGGCGTAGTTGATCGGCACGCCGCCGAAGATCGCCGAGACCCCGGAGAGAGCACCGGTCGAGACGATCCCGGGACGCGAGTGGGCCGCGAAGCCGAAGCTCGTCAGCACCGCGATGCCCGGGATGTTCTGCCCGGCCATGGTGACCACGTAGAGCGGCAGGCCGATCCCGACCATCGCTCCGATCTCGAACACCGGAGCGACGAACTGCGGCACGGGGAGCAGCGGCGCACCGGCGAGTGCCGCGCCGTCCGTCACGATCAGCAGCACGATCGCCAGGGCGATCGCGGCCGGCACCGCCCAGCGGGGCAGGAGCCGCAGGAGCAGCAGCCAGAGCAGGATCACCGGCAGCGCGAGCGCGGGGATCTCGACCGCCGCGCGCACCGGCGCCAGGACGAGCGGGAACAGGATGCCCGCGAGCATGGCGTTCGCGAGCGGCCGCGGGATGCGCGCGACGAGCCTCCCGAGCGCCGGCCACAGCCCGGTGACCACCAGCAGAGCGGAGGCGACCAGGAACGCCCCGACCGCGCGGTCGAAACCACCGGGGAGCGTCGCGGTCGCGGCCAGCAGGGCGGCTCCCGGCGTGCTCCAGGCGAAGGTCATCGGCACGCGGTAGCGGATGCTCAGCACGATGCAGAGGACCCCCTGCAGCACGCAGACGGCGAGGAGGCCCGAGGCTGCCTGCACGTCGGTGGCGCCCACCGCGACCACCCCGGCGAGCACGATCGCGAACGAGCTCGAGAAGCCGGTCAGGGCGGCGACGATCCCGGCGAGCAGCGGCTGGACGATGGCGGAGCCTCCCGGAGGATCGACCGGCACCGAGGCGACCGGACGCGCCGTCGGCGCGCTCCGCCAGGTTAGGGAAGCAGGAGCGCCTCGCCCGACGATCCGCCGGGCCAATCGCGGTGAACTGGCAGAGCGGGGCGGGGAGCGACTAGGCGCTCTTCTCCTGGCGACGGGGAGCGTGGGGCACGATCGTCGGGGCCGCGTTGTCGAGCACCGCGGCGCGGGTGACGACGACGCGCGCCACCTCGTCCGAGGAGGGCACCTCGAACATGATCGGGCCGAGCACCTCCTCGAGGATCGCGCGCAGTCCGCGAGCTCCGGTCTGGCGGAGGACCGCCAGGTCCGCGATGGCCTCGAGAGCGCCCCGGTCGAACTCGAGCTCGACGCCGTCGATCTCGAACATCCGCTGGTACTGCTTCACGAGCGCGTTGCGCGGCTCGGTGAGGATCTGCATGAGCGCGACCTGGTCCAGCTGCGTGACCGTCGTGACGACGGGGAGGCGCCCGATGAACTCGGGGATCAGCCCGAACTTGTGCAGGTCCTCCGGGAGGACCTCGCTGAAGATGTTGATCTCGTCTTCCTTGTTGTGCAGCGGGGCGCCGAAGCCGATGCCGCGCTTGCCCGCCCGCGACGAGATGATGTCCTCGAGTCCGGCGAAGGCGCCGGCGACGATGAAGAGGACGTTCGTCGTGTCGATCTGGATGAACTCCTGGTGCGGGTGCTTCCGCCCGCCCTGCGGGGGCACGGAGGCCACGGTGCCCTCGAGGATCTTGAGCAGCGCCTGCTGCACTCCCTCGCCCGAGACGTCGCGCGTGATCGAGGGGTTCTCGGCCTTCCGCGCGATCTTGTCGACCTCGTCGATGTAGATGATGCCGGTCTCGGCACGCTTGACGTCGTAGTCGGCGGCCTGGATGAGCTTGAGGAGGATGTTCTCGACGTCCTCGCCGACGTAGCCCGCCTCGGTGAGGGCCGTGGCGTCCGCGACGGCGAAGGGCACGTTGAGGCGCTTCGCGAGGGTCTGGGCGAGGTAGGTCTTCCCGCAGCCCGTGGGGCCGATGAGCAGGATGTTGCTCTTGGCGATCTCGACCTCGTCGTGGATCGCGTCGGCGGCGGTGATGGTGTTGCGGGCCCGCACGCGCTTGTAGTGGTTGTACACGGCGACGGCGAGGGCCTTCTTGGCCTGCTCCTGCCCGATCACGTACTCCTCGAGGAAGCCGAAGATCTCCTTCGGCTTCGGGAGGTCGAACTCGTGGCTCGTCTCCTCGCTCGACTCGGAGAGGCGCTCCTCGATGATCTCGTTGCAGAGCTCGACGCACTCGTCGCAGATGTAGACGCCCGGTCCCGCGATGAGCTGCTGGACCTGCTTCTGGCTCTTGCCGCAGAAGGAGCACTTCAGCAGGTCGGCGCTTTCGCCAATACGTGCCACGGGGATGCCCCACTTCCTTGTCGTGCGTCTGTCGTGCGTCGGTCGGTCGTGCAACGGAGCCCGGAGCTCCGGCCGGTGCGAGCGGGACGAGCCCCCTGACACTGCTACGAGCCTAGCCGCTGAGCCGCGAGGGCTCGGCAGGCGGGCCGGATTCGCCGTGCCTTGCGCCTCGTGTGGCGCTTTGCTACGGCGACGGAGGACGCAGAGAGGGGCCGGGCGGCGGATCGCTCCGCCACCCGGCCCCTCCTGGACGCCCTACGCCGTGAGAGCCGGGAGGCTCTTGCGGCTGGTGAGCACCTGGTCGATCAGCCCGTACTCGAGCGCGTCGCTCGCGCCGAGGATCTTGTCGCGGTCGATGTCCTTCTTGACCTGCTCGATCGAGCGGTTCGAGTGGTGCGACAGCGTCTCCTCGAGCCACTCGCGCATGCGCATGATCTCGGCGGCCTGGATCTCGATGTCCGAGGCCTGGCCCCCGCCCTGCTGCACGGCGGGCTGGTGGATGAGGATGCGCGCGTTCGGCAGCGCGAGGCGCTTGCCCGGCGTTCCCGCGGCGGTGAGCACGGCGGCGGCCGAGGCGGCCTGGCCGAGCACGACCGTCTGGATGTGCGGGCGGATGTACTGCATCGTGTCGTAGATCGCCGTCATCGCGGTGAAGGATCCACCGGGCGAGTTGATGTACATGACGATGTCGCGGTCCGGGTCCTGGCTCTCGAGCACGAGGAGCTGGGCCATGATGTCGTCCGCGGAGGCGTCGTCGACCTGGACGCCGAGGAAGATGATGCGGTCCTCGAAGAGCTTGGCGTACGGGTCCTGGCGCTTGTAGCCGTAGGCCGTGCGCTCCTCGAACGTGGGGAGGATGTAGCGCGAGGACGGTGCGGCTCCGGAGCCGAACGCCGTTCCGCCGAAGGTGGGTGTGGTCATTGTCTGTTCCTGATCTCTCGGCGCGTTCGCTGGACTACTCGTCGATGGCGGTTCCGCCACCGCCGGCCACGTCGGTCGCCGACGAGCGGATGTGGTCGACGAAGCCGTAGGCGAGGGCCTCCTCGGCGCTGAACCAGCGGTCGCGGTCGCCGTCCTCGTTGACCTGCTCGACGGTCTTGCCGGTCGCCTTGGCGGTGATCTCGGCGAGGCGCTTCTTCATGTCGAGGATGAGCTGCGCCTGGGTCTGGATGTCGGAGGCCGTGCCGCCGAAGCCGCCGTGCGGCTGGTGGAGGAGCACCCGCGCGTTCGGGGTGATGTAGCGCTTGCCCTGGGTTCCGGCGGTGAGGAGCAGCTGGCCCATGGAGGCCGCCATCCCGATGCCCACGGTCACGATGTCGTTCGGGACGAACTGCATCGTGTCGTAGATCGCCATGCCCGCGGTGATGGAGCCGCCGGGCGAGTTGATGTAGAGGTAGATGTCCCGCTCGGAGTCCTCGGCTGCCAGGAGCAGGAGCTTCGCGGCGATCTCGTTCGCGTTCTCGTCGCGCACCTCGGAACCGAGCCAGATGATCCGGTCCTTGAGCAGGCGGTCGAAAACACTGTTGGGCATAACCATGTCGGCCATGTATTGCTCCGTTTCAGTTGTCGCTTCGGAGCGAATCTATCGGACGCCGCCAGGCCGATCCGGCCGTGTTCGCCCGGGGCGGAGCGGGAGTCGCCCGTGTTCGCCCGGGGCGGACCGGAGCCCCCCAAACGAGAGGAGCCGCCCTCCGACGGATCGGGGGGCGGCTCCTGACGTGCTCGCGGCGACTACTCCGCGGCCGGGGTCTCCTCGGCGGGAGCGGCGGCCTTCTTCTTGGCCGGCGCGCGCTTCTTCTTGGGGGCTGGGGCGGGCTCCTCCTCGGCAGCGGGCTCCTCGGCGACGGGCTCCGCGGGGACCTCGGCGTCGGCGGCGGCCTGAGCCTCCTCCACGACCTCGGTCTCGTCCGAGGCGACGGCCTCGTCGGAGGCCTCGACGGCCTCGTCGTCACCGGGGACCGCGGTGAACGCGGTCAGGTCGACGGCGTTGCCCTCGGTGTCGGTGACCTTCGCCTTGCCGAGGACGATCGCGAGCGCCTTGTTGCGGGCGACCTCGCCGACCATCTGGCCGATCTGGTTGTTCTCGGACAGGATCTTGATGAACTCGTTCGGCTCCATGCCGTACTGCGCCGCACCCTGGATGAGGTACTGCGTGAGCTCGTCCTGGCTGACCTGGACCTTCTCCTGCTCGACGACGTGGTCGAGGAGGATCTGCGTCTTGAAGGTCTTCTCGCTGGCCTCCTTGACCTCGGCGCGGTGCTCGGCGTCCTCGAGGCGGTTCTCGCCCTCGAGGTGGCGGTGCACCTCGTCCTCGACGAGACCGGCGGGCACGGGGACCTCGACGAGGGCGAGCAGCGCCTCGACGAGCTTCTCGCGGGCCTCGCCGCCCTGGCCGAAGGTCTTCTGCTGAGCGGCCTGCTCCTTGAGCGACTCGCGCAGCTCGGCGATGGTGTCGAACTCGCTGGCGATCTGCGCGAAGTCGTCGTCGGCCTCGGGGAGCTCGCGCTCCTTGACGGCGGTGAGCGCGACGGCGATCTCGGCCTGCTCGCCGGCGTGGTCGCCGCCGAGCAGCGGAGCGGTGAACGTGGTGCTCTCGCCCGCGGTGAGCGAGTCGAGCGCCTCGTCGATGCCCTCGATCAGCTCGCCCGAGCCGAGCTCGTACGAGATGGCGTTGGCGGTGTCGACCTCGACGCCGTCGATGGAGGCGACCAGGTCGATCTGCGCGAAGTCGCCGGTCTTCGCCGGGCGGTCCACGGTGACCAGGGTGCCGAAGCGGCTGCGGAGCTTGTCCAGCTCGGCGTCGACGTCGGCGTCGGTGACCTCGGCCGCCTCGACGGTGAGCTCGATGCCGTCGTAGTCCGGGACGGTGATCTCGGGGCGCACGTCGACCTCGATGGCGAGCTCGAGGTCGCCGGTGAAGTCCTTGTCGCTCGGCCAGGCGACGATGTCGGCCTGCGGGCGGCCCAGGGGGCGGACCTCGGTCTCGCGGACGGCCTCGCGGTAGAAGCCGTCGAGGCCCTCGTTGACCGCGTGCTCGAGCACCGCGGCCTTGCCGACGCGCTGGTCGACGATGGCGGGCGGGACCTTGCCCTTGCGGAAGCCGGGGACGTTGATCTGCTCGGCGATGTGGCCGTAGGCGTGCGTGATGCTGGGGCCGAGCTCGTCCGGGGTGACCGAAATCGCGAGCTTCACGCGGGTCGGGCTCAGCTGTTCTACCGTGGTCTTCACGTGAGGGGATCTCCTGTGCTGGTTGGTGTCGGCGCCGGATGACGGTCGTCACGGGTCGATGTCGTCACGATGAGTACTCGTGGTCGGGGCGACAGGATTCGAACCTGCGACCTCCCGCTCCCAAAGCGGGCGCTCTAGCCAAGCTGAGCTACGCCCCGGATGCGCGGGCCTGGGCACCGTGCGTGAGACTCTCGTCGAGCCGTCCCCGCACGTGCGCTTGCGCGACACGCCGAAATGGCCTCCGCAAGTGTACTGCACCGCGGCAGCGGCGACCGGAACCGCGCGGCGGAGGACGACCGGGGTGTCCACGGTGCTCGTGCGATGTACTACGCTGTCCTGGTGCCCGGTCGAGAGACCCGGTCGCACCGGTTCGCGGTCGTCAGGCCGCCGATCCGGGGCTGTAGCTTAGTGGTAAAGCCTCTGTCTTCCAAACAGATGATGCGAGTTCGATTCTCGTCAGCCCCTCTCCTCTCGAAGAGCCCCGGATGTCCGGGGCTCTTCGTCGTTCCGAGGCGTTCCGGGCGTGCTCAGCCGACCGCGCCGCGGTGCTCCTCCGTCAGGGCGAGGTACGAGGCGGCGTTCCGGCGGATGCCCTCGCGCTCCTCCTCCGTCAGCTCCCGCCGGACCCTCCCGGGGACGCCCGCCACGAGCGAGCCCGGCGGGACGACCGTCCCCTCGAGGACGACGGCGCCCGCGGCGATCAGCGAGCCGGTGCCGATGACGGCCCCGTTCAGGACGGTCGCGCTCATGCCGACCAGCACGTCGTCCTCGAGGGTGCAGCCGTGCAGCACAGCGTTGTGCCCGACCGAGACTCCGGCGCCGATGACCGCGTCGTAGTCGGCGTCGACGTGGACGACGACGCCGTCCTGGAGGTTGCTGCCGGCGCCGAGCTCGATCCGCGCGTGCTCGGCGCGCAGGACGGCGCCGTACCAGACGCTCGCCCGCTCCCCCAGGCGCACGGAGCCGATCACGGTGGCGCCCGGAGCGACCCACGCGGTGTCGGCGATCTCCGGGGCGCGTCCCCCGGTCAGGGCGAGGACGCGGGCGCCCTCCGCAGGACTCGACGGCATCGGGTTCTCCTCTTCTCCGGTGGTCAGCGCCCGGCGCGCAGGAAGGCGAGGACCGCCAGCACCCGCCGGTGGTCGGAGCCCGAGTCCTCGAGCCCGAGCTTCTGGAAGATCGCGGTCACGTTCTTCTCCACGGCGCCCACGCCGACGGAGAGAGCGGAGGCGATGCCCGCGTTCGTGCGCCCCTGGGCCATCTGCTCCAGCACCTCCCGCTCCCGCGGGGTCAGCGAGGCGAGCGGGTCGCGGTTGCGCTGCAGGAGCGAGGCGACGACCTGCGGGTCGAGGACTGTTCCGCCCGCTGCGACGCGCTCGACGGCGTCGCGCAGCTCCTCCACGGAGGCGACCCGGTCCTTCAAGAGGTAGCCGAGTCCGCCGTCGCCGGAGCCGAGCAGCTCCTGCGCGTAGGTGACCTCGACGTACTGGCTGAGCAGCAGAACCGACACCTGCGGGTAGCGCCGGCGGATCTCCAGCGCCGCGCGGACGCCCTCGTCGCGGAAGGTCGGCGGCATCCGGACGTCGAGCACGGCGACGTCGACCCCGGCCGGGTCCCGCGCCAGATCGGCGAGCAGGGCGTCCGCGTCCCCGAAGGCGCCGACGGAGGCGAACCCCGCGTCCTCGAAGAGGCGGACCAGGCCCTCGCGCAGGAGGACCGAGTCCTCGGCGATGGCGACGCGGATCACGGGCACGCCCTCAGGATAGGGCGGCCGGGCGGTAGGGGACGTGCACCCCGACCGTGGTCGGCCCGCCGACCGGCGACTCCACGCTCAGGATCCCGCGCAGGCCCCGGACGCGCCCGCCGACCCCCTCGAGACCGTGACCGGCGACCGGCGACGCCCCGCCGACTCCGTCGTCCACCACCCAGGCGTCGAGCCATCGCTCCCCCGGAGTGCCGGAGTCGCGGGTGTCGAGATGCACCCGCACCGATCGGGCACCGGAGTGCTTGGAGACGTTGGCGAGCAGCTCGGCGACGACGAAGTAGACGCTGCGCTCGACCTCGGGCGGCACGTCCGCCACGGGGTGCTCGGTGAGGACCTCGACCGGCACCGGGCTGAGCTCGGCGAGCGAGTGCACCGCCGCCTCGAAGCCCCGGTCCTGCAGGATCGGCGGCGCCACTCCGCGGGAGAGGGCGCGCAGCTCGTCGAGCGCGGCGCGCACGTGCTCGCGAGCCTCGTCGACCAGGCGGGCGGCGGACTCCGGGTCGGCGGCGAGTCGGTTGCGGGCCGAGGCCAGGTCCATCTGCACCCGGATCAGGCGCTGCTGCGGGCCGTCGTGGATGTCGCGCTCGAGCCGGCGCAGCGCGCGGTCCTCGGCGGCGACGGCTGCGCCGCGGGAGGCGCTCAGCTCGGCGACCTCTCGCTGGAGCGCCTCCGACTCCCACGGGCCGAGCAGGAGACGGTCGACCAGCCAGTGCAGGAGGGAGAGGCCGCGGGTGGCGAACGGCAGGGTCGAGACGAAGAGGACGGTCGTGGCGACCGTCGCCGCGGCGACCAGTCCCGCCGGAGGCTGCGGGGCGCCCAGCAGAGCGGCCCCGCTCTCGGCCAGCAGGCGGGCCGGACCGGGGGCCCCCGTGAGCGCGGCGGCCACCGTGCCCGGGCCCGCCCAGGTCCACAGCGCGAGGAGCAGTCCGGACAGCAGCGCGAGCACCGGAGCCACGACGAGCGTGTGCAGGAGAGCGAGCCAGTAGTGCCCGTCGATCACCGGACCGTAGAGGGCGAAGGTCGAGGGAGTGACGACGGAGGGCGGTCGCCGCCACTGCGGCCGGGGGACGGCGGGCCGTCCGGCCAGCACGTCGAGGCCGACGGCGGCCCGCGAGAAGAAGCGCGCCGTGTAGAGGGCGGCGGGCAGGAACACCAGGCCGATCAGGACTCCGACGAGCCCGAGCGCGACGGCCAGCGCGACGCCGGCGCAGAAGGCACCGAGGAGGGCGACCGGGATCGCGGCCACCAGCGCGAGCACCTCCCGGGGCAGTCCGCGCCAGAGCCGGAGGTAGGCGCGCGAGGCCTCGCCGAGGGCCGTCGATGCTCCGCTCATCCGCGCCTCCTGTCCGCTCCCGCCGCCGCCGCGACCCGGTCGAGCGTACCGGCGGCACGGCTCCGGGCACCCGGGGGGAAGCCCCCGTGACGCCCCTCCGCGACCGAGGTGAGCCTGTCCTTCACCGGACTGAGCCGAGCCTGCGCTTCCTTGCGGCGCCGAGGGATCTGCGTACTGTTGACGATCAGTCACCCCCTCTCGAAAGGACCAGACGATGTCCACCACGTCCGTCACGTCGCTCACCTCGTCGAACCCGGATGTCGCATCCGGAGTCGCCCAGTTCCTCAGCCCCGTCGTCGTCGAGATGACCGCGCTCGCCGTCAACGGCAAGCAGGCGCACTGGCACGTCCGCGGCGCCAACTTCATCGGCGTCCACGAGCTGCTCGACGCGATCGTCGGCCGCGCCATCGAGTGGGCCGACCTCGCCGCGGAGCGCGTCGTCGCCCTCGGCCTCCCGGTCGACGCCCGCATCCAGACCGTCGCCTCGGCGACGCAGTCCGAACCCCTCACCCCCGGCTTCCAGCGCTCCGAGAACGCGATCGTCGAGATCATCCGCCAGATGGACGTCGCCATCGCGACCGTCAACACGGCGATCGCCGAGCTCGCCGAGATCGACGCGAGCAGCCAGGACGTCGCGATCGAGATCGGCCGCGGCCTCGAGAAGGACCGCTGGTTCCTCTTCGCCCACGTCAGCGAGAGCTGAGCACCACGCCTCGACCGGCCCGCGGATCCTCGGATCCCGCGGGCCGTCGTCGTTCCCCGGCCCGTCCGCGCGATCCGGAGCAGCCGGAGTCGCGACGGGCGCGGGTCAGCCGCCGTGCGTGAAGCGGCCCGCCAGGAGGGTCGCGGCGACCGGCATGGATCGGAGGGCTCCTGCATCGGCGGCGAGCGGATCGCGGTCGACCACCACCAGATCGGCGGGATCGCCGGCCGCGGGCGTGAGCCGGCGCACCCGGGTCGAGGCGACGATCGCCTCCTCGACGCTCACCCGCTGCTCCGGATGCCAGGGCTCGTCGCCCGGCAGCGCCCGCGCGACCGCGGCCGAGATCGCGACCCACGGGTCGAGCGGAGCGACCGGAGCGTCCGAGCCGAGCACCACGCGGGCCCCGGAGTCGAGCAGCGAGCGCAGCGGGAACGCCCGGCCGGTGCGTCCCGGCCAGTACCGCTCCGCCACCTCGCGGTCGTCGAGCGCGTGCGCGGGCTGCACTCCGGCCTCCACGCCGAGCGCGGCGAACCGCGGAAGGTCGGTCTCCGCGAGCAGCTGAGCGTGCTCGATCCGGCCCCCGCCGACCCGGCCGAGCGCGTCCAGAGCCAGCGTCGCCGCGGCGTCTCCGATCGCGTGCACGGTGGAGCGGATGCCCCCGGCGGCCGCGCGGGCGAGCAGCTCGTCCAGCTCGGCGGGCTCCACGGTGAGGACGCCGTTGCCGTCGTGGTCGGCGTAGGGGTGGGCGCAGTAGGCGGTCCTCGTGTTGAGGGAGCCGTCGATCAGGACCTTGAGCGGGCCCATCCGCAGCAGGCCGTCACCGCCGTCGAGTTCGTCGCCAGTGCGCAGTCCCTCCGCGAGGGCGCGGTCGAGGTGGTCGCGGTAGACGCCGGTGTCGACGCGGAGGGAGCGTGCTCCGCCAGCGACGCGACGGGGCCAGTCCCCCACATTCCAGCGCATCTCGAGGTCGACGACGCCGACCACCCCGCGAGCCGCAGCCCGCCGCGCCGCCGCGTCGGCGAGTGCGTCGAGCTCGTCGTCGCCGAGGGCGCCGAGTGCGGTGACGAGCTCGAAGCAGGCGTCCTCGCGCAGCAGCTCGGGCTCGGGAGCGACGGCGTAGCGCCGGTACGCGGCGGAGTTCAGCCAGGCGCAGTGCAGGTCGCCGCTGATCAGCACGACGGGCCGCTCCGGAGAGACCTCGTCCAGGAGCGCGGTCGTCGGCGGCTCCGGCCAGAGGCCGTCGCGGAAGCCGAAGCCGATCAGCGTGCCGGTACCGGGCTCCTCCGCCAGGCGACGTCGGACCGCGTCCGCCGTTCCGCGGGCCGAGTCGGCTGACGAGACGTCCAGGCGCGGGGCCGTCATCGCCCACTGGGAGAAGTGGACGTGCTCGTCCCAGAGGCCGGGGAGCACCCAGCGCCCGTCGAGGTCGCGCACCTCGTCGCCCGGGGCGGCGGCGGCGTCCGGTCCGACCGCTTCCACGCGGCCGTCGCGCAGGAGCACGGCACCGGGTCGGGACGAGCCGAGGAGGCGGGCGCCCCGGAGCAGGAGACCGCCGGTCATCGGGCGGCCTCGCGGAGCGCGGGGCGGACGGCTCGGCGGGTGCGCGACCGGGCGGACCGCTCTCCACCCGCGCTCACGACTGGCACACCGGGCACCAGTAGAGCTTGCGCGCGCCGATCTCCTCGAGCAGCACGTTCGTGCCGCAGACGCGGCAGGGCAGGCCCTCGCGCTTGTAGACGTAGTTGCGCTCGGCGCGGCTGCGGACGGCTTTCGAGCGCTCGGTCTTCGTCAGGCCGCGGCGCGTGATCATCATCCCGGTCCGGATGCCGTCCTCGAGCAGGTCCGCCCAGTCCCGCCACAGCTCCTGTGCGAGCTCCAGCGGCACCTGCTTGCCGGGAGTGTGCGGGTCGAGGCCGGCGCGGTAGAGCAGCTCCGCGCGGTAGATGTTGCCGATGCCACTGACCACGGACTGGTCCATCAGCACCAGCCCGACCGGCGTCGCCGTCCTGCGGAGCCGGTTCACGAAGCGGTCGCGCGCCTCGTCGGAGTCGTCGTCGGCCGGATCCGGACCGAGGCGGGCGAGGAGGGCCTCCACCTGGGCGGGATCCATCACCTCGCAGGCGGTGGGGCCGCGCAGGTCGGCGACCGTCTCCTCCGTCATGATGCGCACGCGCACCGCGCCCACGGGCGGCGGCGGGAACTCGTCGAGATCGGAGTCGGTCTCGTGCTCCGTCTCGGAGAGGCGCACGGCGCGGCGGCGCCGGGGAGCGCCGATGCTGCTGCCGGCCTTGCCGTCCGGGAACAGCGGCGAGACGTGCCCGAGGAAGTCCCACGCACCGTAGAGGCCGAGGTGGACGTGCAGCGTCAGGTCGCCCTCGAAGCGCAGCAGCAGGTGCTTGCCGACGGCCGTGGACTCGAGGACCTCGCGCCCGTCGAGGAGCGCGGCTCCCTCGGTGAAGCGGCCCTGGGGGCTGCTGGTCGTAACGCGGTGCCCGACGACGTCGCGCTCGAACTGCAGGGCGATCCGGTGGACGGAGTGCCCCTCGGGCACTCAGCGCTCCTTCGCGGCGGAGTCGACGACCCGGCCGGCGATGTCGCCGGTGGCCTCGTACTCGGCGAGCTGCGCGATGCGGCGCACGTGCCGCTCCTCGAAGGTGAAGGGCTCGGCGACGAACGCGTCGATGAAGCCGGTGGCCTCCTCGACGGAGTGCTGGCGGGCCCCGATCGAGATGACGTTCGCGTCGTTGTGCTGGCGGGCCAGCACGGCGGTGCTCAGGTTCCACACGAGTGCCGCGCGCACGCCCGCGACCTTGTTCGCCGCGATCTGCTCGCCGTTGCCCGAGCCGCCGAAGACGACGCCGAGAGCCTCGACCCCCGCCTCCTGATCGCGGACGACCGCGGCGGCGGCGTTGATGCAGAAGGACGGGTAGTCGTCCAGCGGGTCGTAGGACGTGGGGCCGTGGTCGATCACGTCATGACCGGCGGCGCCGAGGTGCTCGATCAGGTGACGGCTGAAGTCCAGCCCTGCGTGGTCCGTGGCGATGTGGATGCGCACGAGAGAACTCCTCCGGAAGAGCCGTCTGGGGCCCGCGGTGCCCGGGCCGGGAGCCAGAGTACCGCGGGTCGGCTCAGTCGAACTGCGGGTCGCGGGTCCGCGAGCGCTTGAGCTCGAAGAAGCCGTCGAAGGAGGCGGCGGCGACGATGCCGTCCCAGAGGGTCAGCGCCTGCTCGCCCCTCGGGATCGGCGAGATGACGGGGCCGAAGAAGGCGACGTCGCCGATCGCGATGACCGGGGTGCCGACGTCCTGGCCGACCCGCTCGATCCCGTCGAAGTGGGAGGCGCGCATCGGCTCGTCGTACTCGTCCGAGTCGGCGTGGGCGGCGAGCTCCGCAGGCAGGCCGAGCTCGGCGAGCGACTCGGCGATCACCGCGTCGACGTCGGTGCGCCCGCCCGGGTGGATCCGGGTGCCGAGCGCGTCGTAGAGCGGCTTGACGTGCTCGCGGCCCTCGCGCTCGGCGACGGCGGCGACCAGGCGGGTGTATCGCAGCGCGCGCGGGAGGAAGGCGCGGTACGAGTCGTCCACGTCCTTGTCCTCGTTGAGGACGGCGAGGCTCATGATGTGCCACTGCACGTCGAGGTCGCGCGCGGGGGTCACCTCGTCCACGAATCGCGAGGTCATCCAGGCCCACGGGCAGGAGGGGTCGAACCAGAAGTCCACAGAGGTCATGGGGACACGCTACGCCGCTCGCGGCGGCCGCGTCCGCGCTCCCCGGCGGCTCCGCAGGATCGGCGCCACGGGGCTCCACGGCGGGTCCCGGCAGCTCTAGGGTGGATCGGCGGCGCCCGCACCCCGGCGCCCGCGGCAGCGCCCGAGACGAACGGATGGAGCACCCCCGTGCCAGGAGACAACCTCACCCGGAGCGAGGCGCAGGAGCGCGCCTCGCTGATCCAGGTCCACGACTACGACATCGCCCTCGACCTGACCCGGGGAGCCGAGACCTTCCTCAGCACGACCACGGTGCGCTTCTCCTCCGCCGAGGGCGCCTCGAGCTTCATCGACGCCGTCACGGGCACGGTCCACTCCGTCACCCTCAACGGCGCGGAGCTCGACCCCGCCGACGTCGCCGACGGCGTCCGGATCCGCCTCGACTCCCTGGCTGCGGACAACGAGCTCACCGTCGTCGCCGACATGCTCTACACCAACACGGGCGAGGGCCTGCACCGCTTCGTCGACCCCGTCGACGGCGAGGTGTACCTGTACTCGCAGTTCGAGGTGCCCGACTCCCGCCGCGTCTTCGCGGTGTTCGAGCAGCCGGACCTCAAGGCCGAGTTCCGCTTCACCGTCACCGCGCCCGCGCAGTGGCAGGTCGTGTCGAACCAGCCCACTCCCGAGCCGGTCCCGGCGGGCGAGGGGATCGCGACTTGGAGCTTCGAGCCCACCCCGCGCATCTCCTCCTACATCACGGCCCTCGTCGCCGGACCCTACGTGGTCGAGACCGACTCGCTCGTCTCCTCCGACGGCCGCACCATCCCGCTGGGGGTCTTCGCCCGGGCCTCGCTCGCGCCCTTCCTCGACGCCGACTACGTGTTCGAGAAGACGAAGCAGGGCTTCGCCTTCTACGAGGAGAAGTTCGGCGTCCCGTACCCGTTCGCGAAGTACGACCAGCTGTTCGTCCCCGAGTTCAACGCCGGCGCGATGGAGAACGCGGGAGCGGTGACCTTCACCGAGACCTACGTGTTCCGCTCGAAGGTGACGGACGCGATCAAGGAGCGCCGGGTCGTCACGATCCTCCACGAGCTCGCCCACATGTGGTTCGGCGACCTGGTCACGATGAAGTGGTGGAACGACCTCTGGCTCAACGAGTCGTTCGCCGAGTACGCCTCCACCCTCGCCACCGCGGAGGCGACGGAGTGGACCGAGGCGTGGACCACCTTCGCCGCGATGGAGAAGAGCTGGGCCTACCGCCAGGACCAGCTGCCCTCGACCCACCCGATCGTCGCGACCATCAACGACCTCGAGGACGTCCAGGTCAACTTCGACGGCATCACCTACGCCAAGGGCGCCTCGGTGCTCAAGCAGCTCGTCGCGTGGGTCGGCGAGAAGGAGTTCCTCGCCGGCGTCCACGAGTACTTCGTCAAGCACGCCTTCTCGAACACGGAGCTGCGCGACCTGCTGGTCGAGCTGGAGGCCACCAGCGGGCGCGACCTCACCGAGTGGTCGGCGCAGTGGCTCGAGACGGCCGGCGTGAACACGCTCCGCCCCGAGATCGCGGTCGACGAGAGCGGAGCGATCGCGTCCTTCGCGATCCTGCAGACCGCGGTCGAGGAGTACCCGACGATCCGCCCGCACCGCCTGGCGATCGGCCTGTACGACTTCGAGGGCGAGCGCCTCGTCCGCGTCGACCGCCTCGAGCTGGACGTCGACGGGGAGCGCACCGAGGTGCCCGAGCTGATCGGCCGCACCCGTCCGGCGCTCGTGCTGCTCAACGACGACGACCTCGCCTACGCGAAGGTCCGCCTCGACGACGCCTCGCTCGCTGTGGCCGTCGAGCACCTCGCGAGCATCGACAGCCCCCTGGCCCGCTCGCTGGTCTGGGGCTCGGTCTGGGACTCGACCCGCGACGCCGAGTCGGCGCCGCGCGACTTCGTCCGCCTCGTCCTGGGCAACGTCGCGACCGAGACCGAGTCCACGACCCTGCGGACGGTGCTCAACCAGCTCGTCGCCACCGCCACCCAGTACGTCGCTCCGGAGTACCGGGCCGAGGTCCTCGAGGAGGCGGGCGATCAGCTGTGGACGCTCGCGCAGAGCGCCGAGCCGGGCAGCGACGCGCAGTTCCAGTTCGTGAAGTTCTTCGCCGCGATCGCGTCCACCCCGGCGCACCTCGAGGCCGTGCAGGCGCTGCTCGACGGCTCCACCGCTCTCGACGGCCTCGACATCGACACCGACCTCGGCTGGGAGCTGCTGATCGCTCTCGTCGCCGGCGGGCGGGCCGGTGCGGACGACATCGACGCGGCGCTCGCCTCGGACAACACGGCGACCGGCCAGCAGTCGGCCGCGCACGCCCGTGCCGCACTGCCGACCGCGGAGGCGAAGCACGCGGCGTGGGACTCCGTCACGGCCGACGACTCGGCACCGAACACGATCGTCCGCTCGACGGGCCTGGGCTTCCAGCGCGCCGCCGACCCGCGCCTGCTCGACGCGATGGTCCCGGTCTACTTCGACGCCCTCCGCTCCCTCTGGGAGTCGAAGAGCTACAAGATCGCCGAGTACCTGGTCGTCGGCTTCTACCCGGCCGCCACGCCCTCGCAGGAGATCGTCGACGCCACCCGCGCCTGGCTCGACGCGAACCCGGAGGTCCCGGCGCTGCGCCGACTCGTGATCGAGAACCTGGCCGGCGTGGAGCGTGCGCTCCGCGCCCAGGAGCGCGACACCCGGGGCTGACAGCGAGCCGCCCGGTCCCCCGGCGCTGCGGGACCGGGCGGCTCTCCCCGCTCCCGGCGCCTAGCGTTGCGGGACCGAGCGGCGCTCCGGCCCGTCATAGGCGGACAGCGGCCGGATGAGCGCGTTCGAGCCCCGCTGCTCGATCACGTGGGCCGTCCAGCCCACCACCCGCGCGGCGACGAACAGCGGAGTGAAGATCCCGGTGTCGAAGCCCATCAGCCGGTAGGCGGGGCCGGACGGGTAGTCGAGGTTCGGCAGGATGCCCGTCCGCTCGGCCATCGCCGCGGCCAGAGCGTCGTACAGCTCCATCATCTCGCCGGCCCCCTCGTGCTCGGCGAGCCGCCGGAGAGCGGCGTCCATGGTCGGCACCCGCGAGTCGCCCGACTTGTAGACCCGGTGGCCGAACCCCATGACCTTCCGGCGCTGTCCGAGAGCCTCGGCGAGCCACTCGCGGGACCGCCGGTCCGCCTCCGGTCCGGTGCCGACCTCGTCGAGCACGTGCAGCACGGCCTCGTTCGCCCCGCCGTGGAGCGGTCCCTTGAGCGCTCCCACGGCGGCGGTCACGGCGGAGTGGACGTCCGACAGCGTCGACGTCACGACGCGGGCCGTGAAGGTCGAGGCGTTGAAGGAGTGCTCGGCGTAGAGCACCAGCGAGACGCGGAACGCGTCGACGACGACCGGCTCCGGCACCTCGCCGAAGGTCGTCCAGAGGAAGTTCTCGGAGTAGTCGAGGTCGTCGCGCGGATCGATCGGCTCGAGGCCGCGCAGGCGGCGCTGAGCGTAGGCGACGATCGCCGGCAGTGCCGCCCAGAGCCGCACGGAGCGCTCCAGCACGGCCTCGGCAGCGTCGGCGTCCGGATCCTCCTCGAGCGCGCCCAGGACGCTCACCGCCGTCCGCACCACGTCCATCGGGTGCGCCGACAGCGGCAGCAGGTCGATCACGGTGCGCACCTCGGGGGCCAGGGCGCGGTGGGCCCGCTCCACGGCGGCCAGCCCGGCCGCCTCCTCCGCAGTGGGGAGCTCGCCGTGCCAGAGCAGCCAGGCCACGTCCTCGAACGAGGTCCCCGCCGCGAGCTCCTGCACGGGGTAGCCGCGGTAGAGCAGCGAGTTCGACGCCGGGTCGACCTTCGAGACGGCCGTCGTGTCGACGACGACCCCCACGAGTCCCTTGCGGATGTCCTGATCGGTCGTGCTCATCCTTCGCTCCTTCGCGAGAGGCGGGCGGCGGCACCGGGGAGCGCCGCCGGTTCGTGCGGGTCGGCGCGCTCAGGCGCCGTAGTGGTCGGCGAGCGAGAAGTCGAAGACGCCCTCGTCGAAGCGGCTGTACGAGGCGTAGTCGAGGAGCTCGTAGAGCTCGGCGCGCGTCTGCATGCCCGCGACCTCCGAGCGGAGCGAGCCCTCCGCTTTGAGGGCGTCGAGTGCCCGCATCGCGGCGCCCATCGCGATCCGGAGCAGCGAGACCGGGTGGATCACGACGTTCACGCCGACGTCGGCGAGCTGCTGCGCGGTGAACAGCTCGCTCTTGCCGAACTCGGTCATGTTGGCGAGGATCGGCACGTCGATCGCGGCGCGCACGGCCTCGAACTCGGACAGGTCGCGCATCGCCTCGGGGAACACCGCGTCTGCTCCGGCGTCGACGAGGCGCTTGGCGCGGTCGATCGCGGCCGGCAGGCCGTCGAGGGCGCGGATGTCGGTGCGGGCCATGATCACCAGGTCGGAGTCGCGGCGCGCGTCGACGGCCGCCGCGATCCTCCGCACCGAGGTCGCCTCGTCGACGACCGCCTTGCCGTCGAGGTGCCCGCAGCGCTTCGGGTTCACCTGGTCCTCGATGTGCAGCCCCGCGACTCCGGCGTCCTCGAGCATCTGCACCGTCCGCGCGACGTTCAGCGGCTCGCCGAAGCCGGTGTCCGCGTCGACGAGGACCGGCAGGTCGGTCAGGCGCGCGATCTGCTGCGAGCGGCCGGCCACCTCGCTGAGCGTGGTGAGCCCGATGTCCGGCAGCCCCAGCTCGGCCGAGAGCACGGCGCCCGAGACGTAGATCCCGTCGAAGCCCTTCGCCTCGATGAGGCGCGCGGAGAGCGGAGTGAACGCGCCGGGCAGCTGCAGCAGCTCGCCCGAGGCGAGGCGCTCGCGGAAGAGGCGGCGCTTCTCGGCGGGAGTCCGGGTGGAGTGGAGCATCGGGCGTCCTTCCCAGGGCGGTGTCCGGGTCCGAGCGGACCCGCCTCGAATCTATACGCGCTCGGGGCTCGTGCACCCGTCTCGGAGGGAGGCGTCCCGTAGCCTGGAGCGGTCATGCTGCTTCTTCAGACCTCCACCCCGGACCCTGTCGCCGCCACCGTCTCCTTCTTCGAGTCCGAGCCCTTCTGGAAGGTGGTCGCGATCCTCGGGATCGTGCTGGGCGCGCTGCTGGTGCGCGTCATCGCCCACTTCGTGATCGGCCGCGTCGTCGACCAGATCGTGTCGGGAGTGAAGCGCCGCCAGCGCGTCGAGGACACCCAGTCGATCGCCGCGTCGCCGCTCGCGGCCGTGCGGGTGGTGCAGCGCACGCGCACGCTCGGGTCGATCCTCAACAACCTGAGCTCGATCCTGATCGTCGTCATCGCCCTGGTCATGATCGTGACGACGATCGACAAGGACCTCATCGGCTCCTTCGCCCTGCTGACGGCCGCCCTCGGCGCGGGCCTCGGCTTCGGCGCGCAGAACATCGTCAAGGACGTCCTCAACGGGCTGTTCATGGTCGCGGAGGACCAGCTCGGGGTCGGCGACGTCGTCGACACCGGGCAGGCGACGGGCGTGGTCGAGTCGGTCGGCGTCCGGGTGACGCAGATCCGCGACGTCAACGGCACCCTCTGGTTCGTCCGCAACGGCGAGATCGTCCGGGTCGGGAACATGTCGCAGGGCTGGTCGCGCGTCATCGTCGACCTGGCCGTGCCCTACGAGACGGACCTCGAGCAGGTGCAGTCCACGGTCCTCGCGACCGCGAACGAGCTGGCGGCGAGCAGCCGCTGGCGGGCCCGGATCATCGACAAGCCCGAGCTCTGGGGCCTGGAGTCCATCGCCGACGACGCCCTGGTCATCCGGGTCGTGGTCAAGACCCGCACCACCGCCAAGGACGACGTCGCCCGCGAGCTGCGCCTGCGCCTGAAGAAGTCGCTCGACGCGCTCGACGTGAAGCTCCCCTCGCTGGCCACCGTCGTCCTCGAGGGCTTCGAGGGGGCGACGAGCGTCGGAGGCGCCAAGCCGCCGCGGACCACGCCCTCCCCCACGATCAGCACCGAGCACGGCAAGCCCGTGCGGCTCCCCCGCGCGCTGCGGCGCGGGAGCGGGACGCCGCCCCAGGACGGCGGCGGCACCTCCGGCCCGACGGGAGCGCGCTCGTGAGCGGCCTGCAGATCGGCGGCACGCCTCCGCTGCGCAGCTTCTGGGAGCACATCGGCGGCCGGCCGACGTTCGAGCGCCTGGTCCGCCGCTTCTACGAGGGCGTCCGCGAGGACGAGGTGCTCTGGCCGATGTACCCCGAGCACGACCTCGAGGGCGCGATCCAGCGGCTGACCGGCTTCCTCGAGCAGTACTGGGGCGGCCCGGGCACCTACAGCGAGGAGCGCGGCCACCCGCGCCTGCGGATGCGGCACCAGCCGTTCCGGATCAACCCCGAGGCCCGCGACCACTGGCTCCAGCACATGCGGACGGCCGTCGACGATCTCGAGCTCGCTCCGGCCGACGACGCCCTGCTCTGGGACTACCTGGAGCGCGCCGCCCACGCGATGGTGAACACCTTCGAGGAGTAGCCGCTCAGCCCGGGGTGCGGACCAGCACGTGTCCGCGCCGTGAGGTGAGGCGGCGCCAGGCGCCGCTCTCGAGCAGGGCGACCGGGTCGTCGGCGCCGAGGAACCCGAGCGCGAAGAGGGCGAACGCCGCTCCCGCCGGGACGTCCTCGAGGCCGTCGAGCGGGCGGCCCCAGACGCTCGACCGCACGCGGCCGACGATCTGCTCGCCCGTCTCGGAGCCGACGGCCGCCGCGATCTCGTCGATCCCCTCGCGCGCGACGCGCTCCAGGAAGCCCGGGTCCACGGGCTCGCGCCGGGTCCAGCCGCCGCGGGGCGGGGAGACGCCCGCCCAGGGCCCCGCCGTCGCGTCGTCGCCGTCGGGCAGGACGACCGGCTTGCCGTCCGCTCCGCCCGGCTCCCACTGCAGGCGGGCGAGGCGGTCCGACAGCGCACGGATCGGCACGATCCGGTCGAAGCCGGCGGGCTCGTCGAGCGCGAAGACGCGCAGGCCCAGCACGGTCGCGGAGCGGTCGAGCAGACCGCGGGGCTGGAGGATCGGCGTGTAGGCGGCCAGCACGTGGTCGTCGGCGAGGAGCCGGACCGCACCGTCCTCGACCCGGGCCGAACGGCCGAGGAAGACGCGCAGATCCGACAGGCTGGGCGGATCCGCCAGGGAGAAGGACGAACTCATCGCGTCGATAAACTTACCCGAGGCCGCTCGCCCCACCGCCCGACACCCCGGAGGTACCGTGCCCGATCCCCTGTCCTCGTTCCTCACCGCGCTCGACCTGACGGACACCGGCGCCCGCACCAGCGAGGACATCTCGACGGGTCCCTCGCAGTGGATGCCCGAGGGGCGGGTCTTCGGCGGCCAGGTCCTCGCGCAGTCGCTCATCGCGGCCGGTCGCACCGTCGAGGGGCGCTCCGTGCACTCGATGCACGGGTACTTCCTCCGCCCCGGGGACGTCTCCCTGCCGATCACGTTCTCGGTCGACCGGATCCACGACGGCCGCTCCTTCTGCACCCGTCGGACGCAGGCCTACCAGAACGGACGCCCCATCCTCTCGATGATCGCCTCGTTCCAGACCGAGGACGAGGGCCTCGATCACCAGGCGCCGATGCCGGAGGGGATCCCCGACCCGGAGTCGCTGCCGAGCACCGCTGAGATCCTCGCGGGGGTCGACCACCCGGTCGGCAGCTTCTGGGCCACGCAGCGCCCCTTCGACGTGCGGCACGTCGAGCAGCCGGTGTACCTCCGGGCCGACCCCGAGCGGGTCGCGCACCAGAGCGTGTGGATGCGCTCGCTCGGACCACTGCCGGACGATCCGATGCTGCACCGCGCCGCCCTCGCCTACGCGAGCGACTACACGATCCTCGAATCCACGCTCCGCCGGCACGGTGCGGCCTGGACGACGCCCGGCCTGCGGATCGCGAGTCTCGACCACGCGATGTGGTGGCACCGCCCCGCGCGCGTAGACCAGTGGCTCCTCTACGTGCAGGAGGCGCCGAGCGCGTCCGGCGGACGCGGGCTCTCGCTCGGGCGCATCTACACGCAGGAGGGCGTGCTCGTGGCGAGCGTCGCCCAGGAGGGCATGGTCCGCGTCCCCCTGGGCTGAGCTCAGCCCCGCTTCGAGAAGGTGATGGGCTCCTCGACGTAGGGGCCCCACGCCTCGCGGAGCTCCTCCGGGATGCGCTGGGGCCTGCCCGTCGCGGCCGTGACCAGCACCAGAGTGGTGGCCGCCTTCGTGAAGAGCACCCGCGGGACGACGCCGGCGGGCGAGTAGAGCTCGTAGCAGACCTCGAGGCTCGCCCCGCCGATCCGCCCGATCCACAGCTCCACGTCGATCGGCGCGCGCATGTACGGGATCGGCGCGAGGTACTCGATCTCCTGCCGGGCGATGAGGCTGATCGACTCGGCGCCCGGCCGTGCGTCGAGCACCGCCGTCGCCATCCCGCCGGGCTGCGGCGAGTCCGGCTTCCAGAACGCCTGGATGCGCGCCTCCTCGAGCAGGCGCAGCATCTCGGCGTTGTTCACGTGCGCGTAGGCGTCGAAGTCCGACCAGCGCAGCGGGATGGCGACGTGCAGGCGCATCAGTCGCGGGTGAGCTTGCGGTACGCGGAGCGGTGCGGCTTCGCCGCGTCCGGGCCGAGGCGCTCGATCTTGTTCTCCTCGTACGCCTCGAAGTTGCCCTCGAACCAGTACCAGTTGGCCGGGTCCTCCTCGGTGCCCTCGTAGGCGAGGATGTGGGTCGCGATCCGGTCGAGGAACCACCGGTCGTGAGTGATGACCACGGCGCAGCCCGGGAACTCGAGGAGCGCGTTCTCGAGGCTGCCCAGGGTCTCGACGTCGAGGTCGTTGGTGGGCTCGTCGAGCAGGAGCAGGTTGCCGCCCTGCTTGAGCGTCAGCGCGAGGTTGAGGCGGTTCCGCTCGCCGCCGGAGAGGACGCCGGCCTTCTTCTGCTGGTCCGGGCCCTTGAAGCCGAACTGCGAGACGTAGGCGCGGGAGGGGATCTCGGTCTTCCCGACGGTGATGTAGTCGTGCCCGTCGGAGACGACCTCCCACAGGTTCTTCTGCGGGTCGATGCCGCCGCGGCTCTGGTCGACGTAGGAGATGTCGACCGTCTCGCCGATCTTCAGGTCGCCCGAGTCGAGCGGCTCGAAGCCGACGATCGTCTTGAAGAGCGTGGTCTTGCCGACGCCGTTCGGGCCGATGACGCCGACGATGCCGTTGCGGGGCAGCGTGAAGCTGAGGTCGTCGATGAGGACGCGCTCGCCGAACTGCTTGTGCAGCTTCTTCGCGTCGATGACCTGGGAGCCCAGACGGGGGCCCACCGGGATGACGATCTCCTCGAAGTCGAGCACGCGCGTCTTCTCGGCCTCGGCCGCCATCTCCTCGTAGCGCGCCAGGCGCGCCTTCGACTTGGCCTGACGGCCCTTGGCGTTGCTGCGCACCCAGTCGAGCTCGGTGGTGAGCCGCTTGGCGAGCTTGGCGTCCTTCTTGCCCTGAACCTCCAGGCGGGCGCTCTTCTTCTCGAGGTACGTCGAGTAGTTGCCCTCGTAGGGGTAGAGGTGTCCGCGATCGACCTCGGCGATCCACTCCGCGACGTTGTCGAGGAAGTACCGGTCGTGGGTGACGGCGAGCACGGCGCCGGGGTACTTCGAGAGGAACTGCTCGAGCCAGAGCACGCTCTCGGCGTCGAGGTGGTTGGTGGGCTCGTCGAGCAGCAGCAGGTCGGGCTTCTGCAGGAGGAGCTTGGTGAGCGCCACGCGGCGCTTCTCGCCACCCGAGAGGTTGGTGACGAGGGAGTCCCCCGGCGGGGTGCGCAGCGCGTCCATCGCCTGCTCCAGCTGCGAGTCCAGGTCCCAGGCGTCGGCGGCGTCGATCGCCTCCTGCAGGGTCCCCATCTCGGCGAGGAGACTGTCGAAGTCGGCGTCCGGGTCGGCCATCGCGAGGGAGATCTCGTTGAAGCGGTCGATCTTGCCCTTGATCTCGCCCACGCCCTCCTGGACGTTCTCGAGTACCGTCTTGGTCTCGTCGAGCTCGGGCTCCTGCATCAGGATGCCGACGGTGTAGCCCGGGCTGAGCCGCGCCTCGCCGTTGCTCGGCGTGTCCAGCCCCGCCATGATCTTCAGGATCGTCGACTTGCCGGCGCCGTTGGGCCCGACCACGCCGATCTTCGCTCCCGGCAGGAACGACATGGTGACGTCGTCCAGGATCAGCTTGTCGCCGACCGCCTTCCGCGCGCGCACCATCGAGTAGATGTATTCAGCCATGCCCAGTCCTCAAGTCCGTCGGTCTGCGCGGAGTCGGGTCGCCCGCCGGTCCCCTGCTCCGCGCGGAGGCGCTGACGGAGGCTCGGACCGGGGCGGGACGCCGGGCCCCGGCCGACGCGGAGCGCAGGCCGCGGGACCGTCCGCACCAGACGAGGATAACGGGAACTCGCCGGTCCGCGTCGGAGGGAGCGTCTGAACGCGGACCGCCCTCCGCTCCGGCCGGGCCGGTGGGGAGGGCGGATCGCGTCAGCGGCCGACGGTGCGGATCAGCTGCAGGGCGTCAGGCGCTCCACCGCCTCGGACAGCGTGTCCGTGCTGCCGAGCAGGATCACCTGCGTCGCCTTGGATGCGGTGATGTCGGCGAGGACCGCCCGGGGCACGCAGGTGGGCTGGACCGCGAAGAGCGGGCTCCCGGTGTAGCCCGCCGCCGTGGCTCCGGCCAGGGCGTCGGGGAACTTCTCACCGGTCGCGAGGTAGACGGTATTCGCCGAGGTGAAGGCCGCCTTGTTCAGCTTCTCCGAGGTGTCGTACCGGTCGGTCCCGCCGATGCGGGTGATCACCGGGCCCGTGATCGAGCGCTCGATGCCGGCGCTGACCGAGAGCGAGGAGCCCGCGATGGTCAAGCTACTGACCTTGAGGCCGCTGATGATCTGCTGGGTGAGGGGGTCCACCGTGGAGCCGGTTCCGTTGGTCAGCACCACCGGAGCGCTATTCGCGCCGGCTGCGGCGCTGGCGCTCAGGGCGTCGGGGAACTTCTCGCCCGTGGCCAGCCAGGCCATCGAGGAGCCGCCCCTGAAGGCGTCCTGGAGGATCAGCTTCGAGGTGTCGTAGCGGTCGACTCCGCCGATGCGTGTGGTCTTCCCCTTCGGCGCATACGCGGCCAGGTCGCTGTAGACCTGGCTGCCGACGCTGAGCTCGGAGCCCACGACGACGATCTTCGCGGGCTTGAGACGCGTCAGCTCGGTGCGGACGACCTGGCTCATCGAGTCGCGGTCGACCAGGAGCAGCGGCCCGCCCGCCTTGGCCGCGGCAGGTCCGGCGCTGAGCGCGTCCGGGAAGTTCTGCCCGGTGGCGACGTAGACGACGGGGACGTTCGCCGGGAAGGTGCGCTTGGACACCTCGACCGCGGTGCCCTGACGGTCGGTGCCCGAGATGCGCGAGACGACCGGCGAGCCGGCAGGCGGGGCCGTCGGCGTACTGGTCGGCACGGGCGTGACCGGAGGAGTGGTCGGGCTCGGCGTGACCGGCGGGGTGGTCGCGGTGGCCGTCGGGGTCGGCGTGACCGGCGGGGTGGTGGCTCCGCTTCCCGTCACGCGGACCGCGGCGTCCGACGTGATGGTCGCTCCGCGGGGCTGGTCCACCCTGCCGTTGCTGACGCCGGTGACCTGGACCAGGCTGCTGGCGCGGTCCTTGTAGGCGTCGTAGGCGCTCGAGGGGATCGTCACGGTGACCGCGGACCGTCTGCTGTTCGTACTCACCTGGGCGGGGATCCGCTCGGTCCTGCTGGGACCGACATAGGCGGCGAGCCCCTGGAGGTCGTAGAAGTCGTCCCGGTTGGACTCGAGGACGACGGTGTCGCCACCCTTGACGTCCAGAGCCGTGTCGACCTTCTCGTACGCGAAGTACGCGGCGCTCCGCTGGAGCGTCTGTGCGCTGCTGCTGAGGTCGACCCCGCCGACACCGCCGGCGCCGGAGGCTCCGGCGACGGAGAGGGTGGCCGACGTGGTCAGCTCAAAGCCGCTGTCGACCGGCTGGCCGATCGGAGTCTCTTTCTCCTCCAGCGGCGGCTTCTGCGCCGTGATCTGGAGGGCGACAGTCCCACCGCCGAACGAGGAGAGGGGCCGCTTCAGGTCGATGAGGAAGGTGCGATCCCCGGGGTCGAGTTCCACCGACCCTGTGAGGGCGTAGTCGCCGATCACCCAGTTGTACGTCGTGAACGCCGGGTACCTCCCCGTCGGCCGGGCGGAGTCGGACAGCGTGACGTCGAGCCCGGTGACATCTCCCGCCACGGGAGCGGTCTGAGCGGCCGAGAACGTCTCGGTGGTCGACCAGCTGTAGGGGTAGGGCTTCGTCTGCAAACGCGTCTCCGCTGCGGCAGCCGCTCCGGCTCCTGTCGTCACTCCGAGAACGACGGCTGCCGTGCTCGCGACCGCGATGGCGGCGCGCCTCCACCTCGCTCGCGTCGTCGTCTGCGGTCGGGATGTGGTCATGGCGAGTTCCCCCTCGTCGTGGTCCTCGTGCCGAGCACTCCTGTCGGCACGTCCGTCGCGGTGCCCGCGCTGGGGCCCACGTGTCGGTCAGGGCAGCCTAACCGTGCGGAGCGGCGTCCCGGGGAGGGGAGGGCGCCGCCGACCACCGGGATCGTCGACCGGTCCGCCCGCACGAGGCTGTGCTCACGCTCGGATCCGCACCGGTCGGAGTGGTCCTGCAGGAGCGTCGGGCGAACACCGGGCGCTCTCGGACTCGACGGGCGAGGGGCCTCGTCGAGGATCCTTTCGCCCTTTCAGACCCCGACCGGGGCGCACGGCGGGGCGGTTCCCGGTCGGGTCCGGCGCGTCAGCCCTGGATCGGGACGGTCCGGCCGACCAGGCAGGCGCCGGTCGCGATCGGTGCCGCGATCACCGCCCGCACCCCGCCGCTCTTCGGGCCGTACTGGCCGATGAGGCACGACTCCCCGAGCTTGACGGAGACCTGCACCGAGTCCGCGTCGAGTCCGACCGAGGTCTCGTCCGCTGTCAGCTGCATCGACTCGCGGGAGAACCCCGCCGCGACGAGCGCGTCGACCACGCTGGAGCCGCTCACCTCCGGATCGGGCTCGGCCGCCGCGCGAAGGGTCTGCTCGAACACGGGGAGGTTCTGCTCCGTCGTCCCGCCCGGCACGAAGGCGACGGGTGCGGCGGACTCCGCCGGTGCCGGCGCCTCGGCCGCGGAGGAGGACACCACGGGGTCCGGCGCCGACGGCGACGTGCAACCGGAGAGGCAGACGGCGAGACCGCCGAGCACGAGCGCGATGCGGGCCGCTCGGTTCCGTGTCACGCCCGGCTCCTCCCGACCGGGACGGCTCTCGCTCCGGTCCCCCGGATCAGAACGGGGTCTCCCCGGATCCTACCGAGAGACCGGGAGCGCCTCCGCCGACGCCCGCCGCCACCGGCGGCTCGGGCACGGCATCACCGCGGTCTTGGCCCGACGCGCCCCAGTCCCCCGCCGCGGCGCCCTCGCGCGGCGCCTCCTCGCTCCACGCGGGCTCGGCGGCGGGGGCGGGAGCAGAGGCGCGCCCGACGGTCTTCGTGAAGCTGCTGGTCCCCCAGGCGAGGTCGTGCCCGATGCCCTCGGCCGTGAGGACCACATCGGTACCGGCCTTGCCTCCCGCCTCCCAGGCCCTCACCCCGAGCCGCCCGGTGACCAGGATCCGGTCGCCGCGCGACAGGGAGGACAGCGCGTTGCCGGCCAGGCCGTTGAACGCGGTGACGGTGTACCAGTTGGTCGAGACGTCGACCCAGCGCTGCTCCGAGCGGTCGTAGCGCCGCTGCGTCGAGGCGAGCCGGAAGCTGGTCATCGCGGTGCCGCTGGAGGTGTCGATGCTCCGGGGCTCGGTGCCGATGGTCCCGATGACGGTCAGGGTGTCGGTCATGGTCGTGTCCTCTCTACTCCTGCCCCGCCACGGCTGCGACGGGCACGGCGCCCGGGCGGAGGGGGCTGGTACCGCTCGGGCGCCGCAGGGCCAGTGTCGCGACGAAGGGCCCGCCTCCGAGGTGGAGGCGGGCCCTTCTGGGGAGAGGACGAGCGGATCGTCCCCTGTGGAGGAGCGTTACGACGCGGTGATGTACCTCGAGTAGGACTTGCGGATCTTGTTCACCTTGGGCAGTGCGACCGCCATGCAGTAGCCCTGGCCCGGGTTCTTCGCGAAGAAGTCCTGGTGGTAGTCCTCGGCGGGGTAGTAGACGCCCAGCGGCGAGATCTCGGTGACGATCGGGCCGTCCCACCACTCGGACGCACGGTCGCGCGCGGTCTCGAACAGCTCCTTCTCCTCGTCGGAGGAGTAGAACATCGCCGAGCGGTACTGCGTGCCGACGTCGTTGCCCTGGCGGTTCAGCTGTCGCGGGTCGTGCAGGGTGAAGAAGACGTCGAGGACGACCTGCTCGGGGATGACCTCGGGGTCGAAGGTGACGGCGACGGCCTCGGCGTGGCCGGTGCGCCCGGAGCAGACGTCCTCGTAGTCGGGCTCGGTCGTGCGGCCGCCGGTGTAGCCGGAGACGACGTCGGTCACGCCGTCGAGGACGCGGTAGACGGCGTCCAGACACCAGAAGCATCCTCCGGCGAGTACGAATGTGCGCATTGCGTGTGACTCACTTCCTGTCGCGTCGACGCGTCCGGGGTGCCGGAGGCGTCAGTCGGTTCAACACGCTCACCGCCCCCTGCATTCCGCGGATCCGCCCCCTGCAATAGAGTCGCGGCGTGAGCTACGACGCCGCCCCCGCCCGCTACGACCGCATGGACTACCGACGCACCGGACGGAGCGGCCTGCTGCTGCCCGCCCTGTCGCTGGGCCTCTGGCACAACTTCGGATCCGACCGCTCCCTCGACACGCAGCGCGCGATCCTCCGCCGCGCGTTCGACCTGGGCGTCACCCACTTCGACCTCGCGAACAACTACGGACCGCCCTACGGCGCCGCCGAGACGGCCTTCGGCCGCATCCTCGCGGAGGACCTCCGCCCGTACCGCGACGAGATCGTCATCTCGTCCAAGGCCGGATACGACATGTGGCCCGGCCCGTACGGGGACGGCGGCTCGCGCAAGTACCTGCTCTCCTCGCTCGACCAGAGCCTGCAGCGGATCGGCGTCGACTACGTGGACGTCTTCTACTCGCACCGGCCGGACCCGGAGACTCCGATCGAGGAGACCATGGGCGCTCTCGTCTCGGCGGTGGAGTCGGGCAAGGCGCTCTACGCCGGCATCTCGAACTACTCGCCCGAGCAGACCCGGGCCGCGCATGCGGCACTGGCGGGCAGCGGAGTGCCGCTCCTCCTGCACCAGCCCCGCTACTCGCTCTTCGACCGCGGACCCGAGGACGGCCTCTTCCCCGTGCTCGACGAGCTCGGCACCGGCTGCATCGTCTTCTCGCCGCTGGCGCAGGGGCTCCTGACGGACCGCTACCTCGACGGCACCGTGCCGGAGGGGTCCCGTGCGGCGACGTCGCGCTTCCTCTCCTCCGACCGGATCGACGAGGCGTACCTGACGCGCGCCCGCGGCCTGAACGCGATCGCGCAGCAGCGCGGCCAGTCGCTGGCCCAGCTCGCCCTGAGCTGGGTGCTCCGGGTGCCCACCGTCACGAGCGCCATCATCGGCGCGTCGAGCGTCGCGCAGCTCGAGCAGAACGTCGCCGCGCTGGACGCCGGCCCCCTCTCGCAGGAGGAGATCGACGCGATCGAGGAGTTCGCGGTGCACGGCACGACCCTGCGCTGACGCCCCGGCGGGGATGTCGGTGGTCGGCCGTAGTCTGCGACAGCACTCGGCCGGTGGGTGCTCCGACACTCGAGCAGGAGGAACCGATGTCCCTGTCCACGCTGCACGCCACCCGCACCCCGCCGACGCTCACCCGGGTCAACGCCCGGCTGTGGCGCGTGAGCACCGGCTCGGGTGCCGTGGTCGGTCACATCGAGCTGGTCGAGGATCCGCTCGGCGAGCGGTACCGCGCCCGGCTGCTGCGTGCGGGCATGCCCGCCGGCGCCGAGCTCGGCGAGTTCTGGAGCGTCGACGACGCGATCGAGGTCTTCCGCGTCGCCTGACGCGCCGATCCGCCCGGTCGGCGGCGTGCCGAACGGGCGGCGGCGACCGCCCCGGATAGCGTTCGCCCCATGCAGTGGTGGAACGAGTTCATGTCCTGGATCCGCACGAGCGACGGGCACCAGGCGGTCTTCACGGCCGCTGTGGTCCTGCTGGCCGTGGTGGTCGGAGCGATCGTGATCGCCTCCGTCTTCCGAGCGTCCATCGCGCGCCTCATCCGTCAGCAGGATCACGAGCGGAAGAACGCGGTCATCGCGACGCTCGTCGACGCCGCGGTCGACGCCTCGGCCTGGAACGTCCTCAGCAGCCCGGAGCGCGTCCTCAGCGACCGCGCATCCGCGCAGGCCGAGACGCACCTGCGCCTCCTGCCCGTCAAGGGCTCCGGAGTCGCGGCCAACTGGGCCGCTCACGAGCTCGCCGAGCTGAAGCACACGTCGAGCACCGGCGGCTACCAGACGCAGGCGAGCGTGGGCGAGTTCCGCGACCGCCTCGTGCAGTGGCGGGACAAGCCCGGGCGCGCCCGGAAGGCCTTCCTCGCCGACCTCGAGCGCTGGCGCTTCTCGGAGACGGGTCGAGACCGCTCCGCCGAGTCCGCTCCGTCGTCCGATCGGGCCGCGAGCACCGCCGAGGCCGCTCCCCAGCGCACCGCTCCCCCGGCCGCCGCACCGACCGCCGTCGCACCGGTCGTCGTCGGCGCGGGCTCCGCCTCCGGCTCTGCAGCCCCGCAGACGCCCACGATCGTCCTCCCCGCGTCGGCCGGGGACGCCTCGCAGGAGGAGACCCGCCGCCTGCTCGCCGACGTCGACCGCCTGGAGGTGCCGTCGCGCGAGCGTCCCGTGGAGGAGCTGCCGCCCGTCGACCCGCAGCGCTCGGCTCCTGCCGCCGAGCCGCAGCCGGACGCGGAGCACGACGCGACGCCGTCGGCTCCGGCCGACGGAGACCGCGACGACGTGCCGGCCGACGACGAGGCGGTCGTCCGGGCGGACGAGGCCCGGTTCGAGCGGTCCGCCTCGGACGACGACCGAGGCCAGGACCGCAGCTCGGTCTGAGTGCTCCCGACCACGAGAAGAAGGCCCCGATCGCGAGTGCGATCGGGGCCTTCTCCGTGGTGCGGGCGGTGCGTGTACTGACTAGCTGTGTGCATCACGTGCACGGGCGACTCGGCCGACCAGTACGGCGAGGGGCGCCGCGACGATCGTCCACGCGACGGCGATTCCACCGAGGATGGCGAGGAGCAGCATGGTCGTACCTCCGTTCGTTACGTCGTTGTAATTCCGGACACCCCAAGACTAGGTGCCTGAATGACACTCAAACGACTTCGGGTGGGAAACACGCCGGTGTTGCCTCCGATTTGCCGGTGTGTTACTGGTGGAGCGACCGCGAGTCCTCGTCCGAGGGTCACCGGAGCGGAGGAAAACCCCGTGGGTGCCGGGCGTCACTCCTCGGAGGAGCGCAGCGCCGCCCGAGGAGAGGCCGCGACGCGGTCGAAGGACGGGCGCGAGGCGTCGACGCTGATCCGCACGCCACCGGGACAAGACTAGGGACGGCGACCGGCGCGCTCCCGATCCGATGGTGCCCCCGGCAGGAATCGAACCTGCGACCAAGAGATTAGAAGGCTCCTGCTCTATCCGCTGAGCTACGGGGGCGGACTGCGACCACGATACCGAAGCGCAGGGGCCGCGCCCGCCGGGGCCTAGGCGCCCCGGACGAGTCCCAGCACTCCCACGACCAGGGAGACCACGGCGAGGGCGAGCGACACGCCGATGAGCACCGTGTGCACGCGGAGGAAGGTCGTCGCGCGGCCGTCCGCGTCGCGCGCCCGCGGGTCCTTGCGGACGCGGCGGAGGAAGGGCGGCCAGACGATCGCGTTCCACACGGCGTTGACGATCAGGAGGCAGCAGGCGAGCGTGATCACGAGGGTCCAGTGTAGGAGGAGCGGGACGGCCGGACCGGGTGTCGGCGGCCGCCGATAGACTGCCCCGCATGAGTAGCGCCCCCGACCGTCTTGTCTGGATCGACTGCGAGATGACGGGGCTCGACCTCTCCGTCGACGAGCTCGTCGAGATCGCCGTCGTCGTCACCGACTTCGAGCTGAACCCGCTCGACGAGGGGCTCTCCCTCGTCATCCGGCCCGACGCGACCGCGCTCGAGAACATGGGCGACTTCGTCCGGTCGATGCACGAGACCTCCGGGCTGCTGGTCGAGATCCCCTCCGGCGTCAGCGTCGCGGAGGCCGAGTACGAGGTGCTGGAGTACGTGCTGAAGCACGTCCCGGCGGAGCAGCAGGCCCCCCTCGCCGGCAACTCGATCGGCACCGACCGCGCCTTCCTCGCGAAGTTCATGCCGCGCCTCGACGGCCACCTGCACTACCGAAACGTCGATGTCAGCACGATCAAGGAGCTGGCACGGCGCTGGTTCCCGCGCATCTACTTCAACGCGCCCAAGAAGCACGGCGGACACCGCGCTCTCGCCGACATCCTCGAGAGCATCCGAGAGCTGCAGTACTACCGCCGTGCCGTGTTCGTGGAGCAGCCGGGGCCGAGCACCGCCGAGGTGCAGGCCGTGTCGGCCGCCGTCGTGGACGAGTTCGCCTCGCGGATGTAGTACTCTCGTACAGTTGCTTCGGCGGGTCACCCCGCCGGAACACGCTCCTGGTGGGTATAGCTCAGTTGGCAGAGCGCCTGGTTGTGGTCTAGGAGGTCGCGGGTTCGAGCCCCGTTACTCACCCCAGTGGCTGTGCATGCAGCGGAAGAGGCCCGGAGTTCCGACTCCGGGCCTCTTCGCACATCCGGCGACCGGCAGCGATCGCCGACGCAGAGAGGTCCCGGATGCTCGAGCTGGACGAGGACGCCTTCGAAGCCCTGGTGATCTCCGAGCTCGACGCGCTCCCGGACGACATGGTCGACGGGCTCGACAACGTCGTCTTCGTCGTGGAGGACCGGCCCGAGGACGGGACCCTGGATCTGCTCGGCTACTACGACGGCGTCGCCCTCACCGAGCGCGAGCGCTACGGCTTCGGCGAGATGCCCGACCGCATCGTGCTGTTCCGCGAGCCGCACCTCGCCGCGTGCGACGATCTGGACGCGCTGCGCGACGAGATCCACGTCACGCTCGTCCACGAGATCGCGCACTTCTACGGCATCGACGACGACCGGCTGCACGAGCTCGGCTGGGCCTGACCGCCGCCGAGGGAGAGCCTCCCACCGGCATCCGCTCGTCGCCGCGCTCGGCGGGGACCCCTCAGCCGCGCACCGCTCCCCCGCCGCCCGTGTCCAGCACGAGGTCGGCGTTCTCCCGGGGCCGATCCCGAGCGCAGTAGGAGCGGAAGTCGCGGTCCCAGGCGTCCCAGTGCGGAGCGAAGAGCTCGCCGTCGCGCTCGAGCGCGCGCACGCGCCGCACCTCGTCGTCGGCCTCGAGCCAGACCACCAGATCGGCGTGGCGGCGCGCGGCGGCGCCGGCCGATCCGCAGCCCTCGAGCACGAGAAGCGTCTCGCGGACGACGCGGCGCCCGGCCGTCGTCCCCGCGGCCCAGTTCCAGGGCCGCCAGTGCGCCGCGAGGCCGAGGCCGTGGGGGCGGACGAGCGTCCCGGCCGTCTCCCGCGACGCCCGGTCCAGGCCCGTCCAGCCGGGGTAGAGGTCGTCCATCCGCACGAGCGCGACCGACGATGCCGCCGGCGCGAGACGGAGCTGCTCGACCAGCGCGCGCGCGAACGTCGACTTGCCGGAGCCGCTCGGTCCGTCCAGCAGCACCGTCCGACGACGCCGCGCGATCACGGAGCGGGCGAGGTCGCCCGCCGTGTGATCCGTCAGCGGCAGGATCCGCTCAGCCATGCAGGACGAAGCTCCAGGAGCCGGTGACGACGGCGGCGGTCACGGCGACGGCAGCGATCAGCACTCCGCCCGCGAGCAGCAGGAGGTCGCCGGCTCCGAGGCGCGACTGCCGCGCCCAGGTGCGCGGGACGCCGGAGCCGAAGCCCTTCGCCTCCATCGCCGTCGCGAGCCTGCTCCCCCGCCGGATGGCCAGCACGAGCAGCGAGAACGTGCGGGCCGCGAGGCTGCGGAGCGCCTCGACGGGCCCGCGGCCGTCGGCGACCCCACGGGCCCGGCGGGCCATCGACAGGGTGCGCCAGTCGTCGACGAGCAGACCGACGAGCCGCATGCCGGCGAGAGCGCCGAGCACGAAGCGCGAGGGCAGGCGCAGGATCTGCGCGAGGCCGTCCGCCAGGTCCGTCGGGTCGGTGGTGGCGATGAGGACCACGCTCGGCAGTCCGATCGCCAGGACGCGCAGCGCGATGGCCAGCCCGAGGGCGACGGATCCCTCTGTGACCGACACGATGAGGAACTCCGCGTAGACGGCGCCGCTGTCGCGCCCGTAGAGGACTGTCGAGAGGCCGGCGAGCGGAGCCGCGATCCAGACGGGAGCCGTCCGCCGCACGAGCTCACCCGCTCGGAGCCCCGCGAAGGGCAGAACCAGCAGCTCGAGCGCCAGCGCCGTCGCCGCGGAGACCGCATCGACCGTGAGGAGGAGCGCGAACGCGATGACCAGGCTGGCGAGGAGCTTGGCCACCGGGTTGGCCCGGGCGATCCGGCTGCGCGCGGGAACGGAGTCGAGGAGCGTCATCCCGACACCACCTCGCGGGCGCCGAGGGTGACGACCGAGTCGGCGAGGGCGGCGACCAGCGCCTCGTCGTGGGTGACGGCGAGCACCGCCGTGCCCGCGTCGCGCTGCTCGGCGAGGAGGTCGACGAGCACCTCCCAGGTCAGGCGGTCCTGCCCGAACGTCGGCTCGTCGAGGACGAGCACGGACGGCGACCGGGTGAGGGCGGACGCGACGGCCAGGCGCCGCTTCTCGCCTCCGGAGAGGGTGAACGGGTTGGCGTCGGCGAGGTGCGCGAGGCCGAGGCGCTCCAGGAGCTCCTCCGCCCGATGCCGCTCCGTCTCGTCGCGGGCGCCCAGCGCGAGCTCGGCGCGCACGCGAGCGGTGAGGAACTGGTGCTCCGGCTCCTGGAACACCATCGCGATCCGTCCGGCGAGCTGAGCCGAGGTCCAGCGGATCGGCTCCGGGCCCGCACCGGCGCGGAGCGACTCGGAGGCGGTCACCCGCCCCGCGACCGGCGGCAGGAGACCGGCCAGCGTGAGCGCGAGGGTCGACTTCCCCGCGCCGTTGGGTCCCAGCACGGCCGTGGCCCGCGCGGAGTCGACGGCGAGCTCGAGCCCCGAGGCCACGATGGTCGAGCGGCGGCGCCCGAGGACGGGCCGGCCGATGGCGAGGTCGTGCGCGCTCAGGGCGGCGGGCGAGGGCAGCTCGCTCGCCCCGCGCCGGGCGGGGGTGTCACCGGGCAGCCAGACGCCGGAGGCGCGGAGCACGTCGGGCGTTCGATCGAGGACCTCGACTGGAGCGCCGTCGGCGACGACCGCGCCGTCCCGCCCGAGCACCACGACCCGGTCGACGAGGCCGACCCACACGTCGACCCGGTGCTCGACGACGATCAGCGTCGCCCCCGTGCGGGCGGCCGTGCGCTCCACCGCCGCCCGCACCTCGCGTACACCGTCCGGATCGAGGTTGGCGGTGGGCTCGTCGAGGAGCAGGAGCCGCGGACGCATGGCGAGCACACCCGCCAGGGCGAGCCTCTGCTTCTGCCCGCCCGAGAGCGCCGAGGTGGAGTGGTCCAGCGGAACGTCGAGCCCGACGTCGCCGAGCGCCTCCCGCACTCGCGCGGGGATCTCCTCGCGCGGCACGCCGAGGTTCTCGCAGGCGAACGCGACGTCGTCGCCGACCCGCGCCAGGACCGCCTGAGTGTCCGGATCCTGCAGCACGAGCCCCGCGACACCGCGCCGGGTGAGCGGCGCGGCTCCGTCGATCTCGAGCTCGCCCGCCGCGGAGCCGTCCTCCTCCCCGCCGAGGACGCCGGCCAGGGCGTGCAGCAGCGTGCTCTTTCCCGCGCCGGAGGGGCCGAGGAGCAGCACGCGCTCCCCCGGCTCCAGCGCGAGATCGAGGCCGGAGAGGGCGTCGCGGGAGCGTCCCGCGTGCCGCCAGCTCCAGCCCCGCGCCCGGACGTAAGCGCCGCTCATCGAGCGCCCGCGCCGGCTCCCTCGACCGTCCGGCCCTCGCGCCCGGATGCGAAGCGGTCCAGCGCTCCCGAGGCCGCGAGCCCCCGCACCGCGAACCAGGACAGCAGCCCGGCCAGGAGCGCGCCCGAGACGATCGAGGAGGCGACGTAGACGGTCTTGAAGAGCGCGTCGTTGACGGCGTAGTACGACAGCAGGTCGTTGATCGCGAGGGCGAGCCCCGCACCGGCACCGGCCAGCATCGCGACGAGCGGACGGCCGCTGCGGTAGAGGAAGAGCGCCAGGACGATCTCCGCGCCGAGTCCCTGCACGAGTCCGGAGATCAGCACGGTGAAGCCCCACTGGGTGCCGATCAGAGCCGACACGGCCGCGGCGACCAGCTCGGTGTAGAGCGCGGCTCCGGGCTTGCGGATGATCAGGCCGCCGAGGACGCCGGCGAAGAGCCAGCCGCCGCCGAGGAGCCCGCCGAGCCCGGGCAGGAACTCGAAAGCGAGGCCGAGGACGTTCGTCGCCAGGCCCCAGGCCCAGAAGACGATCCCGCTCGCGACGGCGACGACGCTCGCCACCACGATGTCGACGACCCGCCAGCGCAGATCGCGCCGGGCCGGGGCGGAGGAGGTGAGGTTCTGCGCGTTCGTGTTCTGCGCGTTCGTGTTCTGCACTGACGTGCCCTTTCGTGGAAGCGAATGGAGGGCACGGGTTGGTAAGAGGAGATCGAAACGTTCCTTCGCTGGCATGACCCAGATCAGGTTCGACGGTCGAAGGCTGCTGCCTTCCTCTCAGCCCGGTGCACCGGACTCCCGTGTTCATCGGCAATCATAGACGTCATGTCGTGGTCGGTGGTCGTCGTCCTGGCCGTGCTGCTGATCGTCCTGCTGCAGGCCCTGCTCTGGCAGCGCCGTGCGCGGATCCGCCGCGAGCTGCTCAACTACGGCACGCGGGTGCCGGCGCGCGTCGTCGGGCCGGATCCGGCACGCGGCGATCGCGATTCGGCACGGGATCTGGGCAGGCTCCTGGTCGTCTACCGGACCGCCGAGGGTGTGGAGAAGCGCGCGCAGAAGTACCCGCTGAAGCGGGGGGACGCGTGGATGGCCGGCGAGCCCGCCGCGGTGATCTACGACCCCCGCCGGCCGGACGACGCCGAGCGGCTGATCGTCGGCTTCGGCCGGACGAAGAAGAAGTGGTACCCCGCGCGCCAGCAGCGCGCCAGCTGACGCGGGGCCGCTCCGGCTACTTCTTGAGGGCGCGGATGATGCGCGCGAGGGCCTTGCCGGTCACCCACACGAAGGGGATGCCGACGGCGAGGACCGAGATCACGTTCGGCTGGAACCGCAGGCCGAGGTCGTCCTTGATGTAGGCGCCGATCGGGATGACCGTGGCGCCGCCGCCTCCGCCGCCGCCCTCCTGGCCGTCCTCGGAGCCGCTGCCTCCGCCGAAACCGAACCAGCGGAGGGCGACGGGGACGAGCGAGACGCCGTCGACGGTGACGGGCTCACCGTAGATCGTCGCGGTACCCGCGGTGGTGACGGTGTCGGCCAGGGAGACTGCGATGTTGGGCATGGTGCGACGGTACTCCGCGGCTCTCCGCGGCGACAAGCGGCCCGCCGGGGCGCACAGGACTCGTCCATGGACCTCCGGGGACCTGCTGCCATGATCGACGGATGTCCGCCCGCACCCGCCGCCGCCGCCCCGTGCGCTCGGCCGCGGTGGCGGTCGCGAGCCTCGTGCTCGCCGCCTTCCTCGCCTTCCACCGCGCGCTGCCCGATCCGATCGGCTGGCTGTCGGTCCTCGAGGTCGGGATCCCCTGGACGGGGCTGCTCGTGCTGCTCCTCATCGCGGCCGCGGCGGCCCTCCGGTCGCGCCGGACGGCGGCCGCGGTCACCGTGCTGGCGATGGTCTACGGCGTGCTGGTGCTGCCGGTCGCGCTTCCGGCGCCGGCCGTGCGCTCCGGCTCGTTCACCGTCGTCAGCCAGAACATCGAGACGAGCAGCGACGCCGGTGGGCTGGCCGCCTCGCTCGCCGCCCGCGGCCCCGACGTGATCGCGCTGCAGGAGCTCGACGGAGACGCCGTGGACGCGGTCGACGCCGAGCTGGCCGACGAGTACCCGTACTCGTCCGTCTCGAGCACCGTCGGCGTCTGGAGCCGGACCGAGCTGACCGACGAGGAGCCGCTCGACCTCGGTCTCGGCTGGGAGCGCGCGCTCGCCGTCGACGTCGACACGCCGGTCGGCAGCGCGCGCCTGTTCGTGGTGCACCTGGCCTCGTTCCGGCCGGGCGACCACGAGGAGCGGGACACCATGCTCTCGAACCTCGCCACCGCTCTTCGAGACGACGCGTCGGAGCGGACACTGGTCATCGGCGATTTCAACACGCCAACGGACGACCACCTGTTCGCTCCGGTGCTGGCGGAGGCGGGTCTCGTCCGCACGGGCGGAGTCGGCTTCCCGGCGACCTGGCCGTCCCTGCTGCCGCTCGTCTCGCTCGACCACGCGCTCGCCGACGGCGTCACCGCCGCGACCGTCGCGGTCCTGCCGCCGAACGGCTCCGACCACCGCCCGATCAGTCTGACGATCGGTTCCGCGTAGCGAGCGTGTCGCTGAGGTCGATCCCCTTGGCCGACTCGGGAGCCGACCGGGACAGGAGCGAGGCGGGACGCACGGCTCCGGAGCCGAAGCGGGCGGCCACGCCGTCGACCGCGAGCTCCGCGTCGCGCCAGTCGTCGGAGTCGCTCCACAGGGAGAACGCGACGTCGTCGCCCTCGACCAGCTGCTCGCCGCGCACGCCGATCAGCCGCACGGGCCGCCGCATCGGGTTGGCCGCCTCGAGGAGCGCGGAGGAGGCCTCGTAGAGGACCCGGGCCACGTCCGTCGCCTCGACGAGCGTGCGGGAGCGGGTGAGGGTGCTGAAGTCGCCGAAGCGCACCTTCACCGCGACGGTGCGACAGCGCACTCCCGAGCGGCGCATCCGCACGGCGACCTTGTCGCAGAGCCGCAGCAGCTCACGACGGACGAGCTCGGGGTCGGCCACGTCGTCGGCGAACGTGATCTCGTGTCCGGCGCTCTTCTCGATCTGGCGGGTGTCGACCGGCCGCGGATCCACCCCGTTCGCCAGGGCGTGCAGGCGCCTCCCGGTCGCCTCGCCGAGGGCGGACACCAGCGACGGCAGCGGGGTGGTCGCGACGTCGGCGACGGTGCGCAGACCGCGGCGCAGAAGCGCCTCCTCCGTGCTCGCGCCGACTCCCCACAGCGCGCTCACGGGCAGCGGATCGAGGAACTCGCGGACGCCGTCGGCGGGGACGACCAGCAGACCGTCGGGCTTGGAGCGGCCGGAGGCGAGCTTGGCGACGAACTTGGTGCTGGCGATCCCGACCGAGCAGGTCAGCCCGAGCTCGGCGTGCACCCGGCGGCGGATCTCGGTGCCGATCGCGAACGGCGAGCCCGAGATGCGGCGGGCACCCGCGACGTCGAGGAACGCCTCGTCGATGCTCAGACGCTCGACCAGCGGCGTGAAGGAGTCGAAGATCGCCATGACGCGGCGAGAGGCCTCGCGGTAGCGCTCCATGTGCGGCTCGAGGACCACGGCCTGCGGGCAGCGGCGGAGGGCGACCGCCATGGGCATCGCCGAGTTGACGCCGTAGCGGCGCGCCTCGTACGTCGCCGCTGTGACGACGGAGCGCGCTCCGTGGTGGCCCACGATGACCGGCCTCCCGCGCAGATCCGGCCGGTCGAGCAGCTCGACGGAGGCGAAGAACGCGTCCATGTCGATGTGCATGATGCTCGCGCGCGGGTCGTCGAAGGGCTCGGTCGTGACCTGCCGCCCCGTGCCGTCCTGCTTGCTCATGCGGTGCCGTCCTGCTCGCTCACGCCGCGCCGTCCTGCTCGCTCACGCCGCGCCGTCCTGCCTGCTCACGCCGCTCCGTCCTGCTCGCCCACGCCTCGGGACATGCTCGCACGCACCACCGACATCGGCCGCTCGACCGCCGCGCCCGGGAATGAGCGCCGACCACTCGCGGTTGACCCGAGCACCACGACGCTCCGGAGAGACCATGACGCACGAGCAGCCCGACTCCCCCACCGCCACCGAGACCGGCCCCGGCGCCGAGATGAGCCGCTGGCTCGATCTGCAGGACCGCGCCCACCGCGCCTTCGAGCTCCGGCTGAGCGCCGTCGAGGACTGGTCGGCCCCCACGCCCGACACCGAGTGGGACACGCGCGCGCTCGTGCTGCACGTCGTCCGCGAGCAGCAGCGCGCGCACACGCTCCTCTCGGGCGGCGACGAGTCGGCGCTGCGACTCGAGTCCGTCGCCACCGATCTGAGGAGCGAGTGGCGCCGCGTGACCGACCGCCTGCGCGTCGCTGTCCGCACCGTCGACCCGGCGGCGACCGTGCAGCTGGGACGCGACACCGTCAGCGCCGTCGAGCTGCTGCAGGAGCAGACGGCCGATGTGACCGTCCACGCCTGGGACCTCGCCCGCGCGACCGGCAGCGACGAGCGGCTGGACGAGGAGCTCGTCGCAGCGGTCTGGGAGCTCTTCGCACCCCAGGAGGAGACCCTGCGCGCGAGCGGCCTCTACGCCGCACCCGTGCCGGTCGACGACGCCGCCTCCCTCCAGAGCCGCCTGCTCGCCATCACCGGACGCGACGACCGCCTCGCCGCCTGACGGCCCGGCGCCCGGACGCCGTCAAGGCCTGGGGGCGTCCAGGGACGCCGCGGCAGGATGGAGGGGACCACGAACACGGGGCGACCCGCCCCGACGAGGAGAGGAACGTCCATGACACGCATCGCCGTCATCGGAGCCCACGGCAAGGTGGGGCAGCAGATCCTGCACCTGCTCTACGACGCCGGCCACGAGTCGGTCGGAGTGATCCGCAACCCCGATCACGCCGAGGACATCGTCCGGCTGGGCGGCGAGCCGCTCGTGCACGACCTCGAGGACACGACGCCCGAGGCCTTCGCCGAGGCGCTGGGCCACGTCGACGGCATGGTCTTCACCGCCGGAGCCGGACCCGACTCGGGCCCGGAGCGCAAGCGCACCGTCGACCTGGGGGCGTCCGTCCTCAGCCAGAAGGCCGCCGCGATCGTCGGGGTCCAGCACTTCGTGCAGGTCAGTGCGATCGGTGTGGACGAGCCGCTCCCCGAGGACACGGAGGAGGGCTGGAAGGCCTACGTCGAGGCCAAGCGCGACGCCGACGCGGCACTGCGCGACTCCGGCCTCGACTACACGATCCTCCGCCCGGGCGGGCTGACGGACGACGAGGGCACCGGCACGATCACGCTCGGCACCTCCGTCGAGAAGGGGAGCATCCCGCGAGCGGACGTCGCCGCGACGGTGATCGCCGCCCTGGCGCAGCCGACCTCCATCGCGAAGACGTGGGAGATCGTCTCCGGTCCCACCCCGATCGAGGACGCGGTGGCTCAGGGAGCCTGAGCCCCGGCCCCTCCTCCTAGAGGGGGCGGGTGAGCACCCACCCGCCCCCTCTAGGAGG
>NZ_PSVK01000013.1:0-77401 GCF_002931115.1 Rathayibacter sp. AY1E6
CTCCTGAGGCGTCCCGGCTCCCGAGTGGCGGGGTGGTGCAGGGGGGTGGGGCTGGTGATCCGGGATCAGGAGGCGGCGATCGCCTCGGTGACCGCGGAGCGGGCGTCGGCGGCGCTGTCGGCGGCGAGAGCGAGCTCCGCGTACCGCTTGGCGTCCTCGAGGGTGTGCTCGGCCAGCTCGGCGCGGACGTCGGCGAGAGCCGACGGCGACATCGAGAGGGTGGTGGCGCCGAGGCCGACGAGGACCACGGCGAGCAGCGGGTCGGCGGCGGCTTCTCCGCAGATCCCGACGGGCTTGCCCAGCGCCGCTCCCGCGCGGCCGACCTCGCCGACGAGGCGGAGCACGGCCGGGTGCCACGGGTCCTGGAACGCCGAGACCGTGCCGAGCATGCGGTCGGCGGCGAGCGTGTACTGGGTCAGGTCATTGGTGCCGATCGAGGCGAAGTCCGCGACTCCGAGGATGCGGTCGGCGAGCAGGGCGGAGGAGGGGACCTCCACCATCACTCCGGCGGTGCGGATGCCGAGCTCCCGCGCCATCGAGGTGAAGTAGCGGGTCTCGTCCACGGTCGCGACCATCGGCGCCATGACCCAGAGGTCGGCGTCGGTCGCGGCATCGGCCTGGGCGAGGGCGGTGAGCTGGTCGCGGAGGATCTGCTCGCTGGCGCGGAGGGCGCGCAGTCCGCGGAGACCGAGGGCCGGGTTCTCCTCGTGGTCGTCGTTGAGGAAGCTCAGCGGCTTGTCGGCGCCGGCGTCGAGCGCGCGGACGACGACCTTGCGGCCGGGGAACGCGGCGAGCAGGCGCGTGTACTGCTCCGCCTGCTCGGCGACCGAGGGCGCCTCCTTCGCGTCGAGGAAGAGGAACTCGGTGCGGAACAGCCCCACTCCCTCGGCGCCGAGCTCGACCGCGTTCGCAGCGCCGTCGGCCGAGCCGAGGTTCGCGAGCAGCGGCACGGCGTGGCCGTCGGCCAGCGCGCCGGGGACGACCGGTGCGGCGAGCATCTCGGCGCGCTCGGCGATCGAGGACTTCGCGGCGCCGATCTCGGCGTCCGAGGGGTTCACCGTCACGACGCCGGAGGTGGCGTCGAGGATGACGAGCTGGCCGTCCCGCAGGTCGAGGGCGCCGGTGGTGCCGACGATGGCGGTGATCGACTTCTCCCGGGCGAGGATCGCCGTGTGCGAGGTCGGTCCACCGTCGCTGGTGATCAGGCCGAGGACCTTCTCGAGGTCGAGCAGCGCCGTGTCGGCCGGAGCGAGGTCGCGGGCGACGAGCACGAACGGCTCGTCCGACTCGGGGACGCCGGGAGCGGCGACGCCGCGCAGGTGCGCCACGACGCGCTGCGAGACGTCGTCGAGGTCGGTCGCGCGCTCGGCCATGTAGCCGCCCATCGCCACGAGCAGGTCGCGGAAGCCGGCGAAGGCCTCGTGCACGGCGCGCTCCGCGGTCTTGCCCCCGGCGATCCGCGCCTTGACGTCGTCCGCGAGGGACGGGTCCTCGGCCATCAGGGCCTGGGCGTCGAGGACGTCCTTCGCCGAGCCGCCGGCCCGCTCGCCTCGGTGGCGGATCGTCGCGGCGGTGGCGGACAGCGACGAGACGGCGCGCTCCTCCTCCTGGGCGACGCTGCGGGTGCTGGCGGTGTCCTCGGGTTCGGGCAGCGGCTCCGGCATGCGCAGGACCGGCCCGAGGGCCAGCCCGCGTCCCACTCCGGTGCCCTGGAGCTTGGCGGAGGCGTAGGCGGTCTGAGGAGTGGACAGCGTCATGGGTGCTCGTTCCTGTCGTGCGGAGTGCGGGCGGGAGAAGAGGATGCGGGGGTGGCGGCGTGGGGCCGGCAGAGGGCGGGGCCGGGTCTCGCAGGCGCCTGATGCGACCCGGTGAGAGTCGACGTCACGCTCCAGGGGCTGCCGCGGCTACCGGCGCCGTGGGCGCCGGGGCCGGCCGCCTTGCGTGACGCTCCGCGTCACGCGTCGTGGTCGGTGGTGAGGAAGGTCGCGAGCTCCTCGAGCACGGCCTGCTCGTTGTCGCCCTCGACGCTGACGGTGAGCTCGTCGCCGTGCTCGATGCCGAGCGAGATGATCCCGAGGATCGACGCGGCGTTGACCGGGGTCGCGTCGCCCTTGGCGACGAGGACCTTCTGACCCGACTTCGCCGCGGCCTGGCTGAAGAGCGAGGCGGGGCGGGCGTGGAGGCCCTTCGACGATGCAACCTGCACGGTGCGCTCGACCATGAACGTTTCTCCTTGATCCTGCAGTCGCGACTGCATCAGTGGTGCCCGGAGTCGGGCTCGCCCGGACGGACCGGGCGGGTGGAGGAGTCCCCGTCCGCGCCTGCGACGACCGCGCGAGCGGCGAAGAGGACGGGCAGGGTCTCGAGCACGGCATCGGCACCGTGCGCTCCGAAGACATCGGGCGGGAGGAGGGCGGCCGCGGCTCCCACGAGCTCCGCACGGTGGCGGAGTCCGTCGAACTGCGACTCGAGGTGCGGCCCCACGAGGAGGACGTCGGCCTCGGGGAGGGAGTGGTCGAGACCGGTGAGGGTCTCGGAGTGGAACACGGCATCCATGCCGCGCTCCTTCGCGCCCGCTCGCAGCCGGTGGGCCAGGAACGTGCTCGACGCGCCTGCACCGCAGACGATCAGGATCTTCCGCACCTCGTTCGCCTCCTCGCGTCCGGGTCGTGATTCATCCAAGCATCCCCTCGGAGGGGCGGCACCCTCCAGCAGACAATCTTCCGCGGGGGCGGAAGACGGCCCCTTCCACCCGCGGCGCGGGGGCTCCCGGGCGCGTCGCCGGGGTGATTGACTGACGGGACGTACGACTCGCCGCCCGCGTCCTGCGGGCCCGCGGCAGGGTCGTGGCGCTCCCGGCGCCCGCCCCGACCGCACGCCTGGAGCCTGATGCCTGACAACCGCGAACGACTGCTGGAGTACCTCTCCCGCGCCGACGGCTGGGTGACGGCGCACGAGCTCGCCGACAGGCTCGGAGTCACCACCCGCAGCGTCCGGAGCTACGTCACCGCGGTGAAGGCGCAGGCCGCCCCGCTGGAGCCGGTCGAGTCCTCCGCGAACGGCTACCGGCTCGCGCGCGAGGCGTACGCGGCCTACCTGGAGGCGCAGCGCAGCCGCGACGTCGAGCCCGACACCCCGCGCGACCGGCTGTACAGCATCGTCCGCCGCCTGGTCGACTCCGACGAGGGCCTGGACGTCTTCGCCCTCGCCGACGCGCTCTCGGTGAGCGAGTCGACCGTCGACGCCGATCTGCGCCGGGTGAAGGCCCTCGCCGACGAGGCCGGCCTCGGGCTGGTCCGGCGCGGCCCGTCGGTGCGCCTCGAGGGCAGCGAGGAGGCCCGCCGCCGCCTGATCTCGCGGATGTTCCGCGACGAGAGCGCGCAGGGCGTCTTCACGCTCGACGACGTCCAGCGCGAGTTCGCCTCCCCCGGCCTCGGCGCCTTCAAGACCGAGCTGCTGGCCGAGCTCGAGACCCGCGGCTACTACATCAACGACTACGGCGTGAACAGCGTCCTCCTCCACATCGCGATCGCCGTCGACCGCGTCGCCCGGGGCATCGGGGACCCCTCCGGCTCCCGCCCCTCCCCCGAGATCCACGGCGAGCTCGCGGCCCTGCTGGCGGAGCTGGTGGAGCGGCACTTCGCGACGCGCCTGACCGACGCCGAGCTCGCCCAGCTCGCGATCCTGATGACGACGCGGGTGGCGACGCCAGGGCAGAACGAGCCGGTCGCCGCCGTGGTCGAGAACTACCTCGACCCGGAGGACCTCGCCGTCGTCCGCGAGCTCGTCGCCGACGTCAACCGCGAGTACCTGGTCGACCTCGACGACGAGGGCTTCATCGTCCGCCTCGCCCTGCACGTGCGGAACCTGATCGCCCGGGCCGCCGAGGGCGGCTACTCCCGCAACCCGCTCACCCGCTCGATCAAGACCAGCTACCCGATGACCTACGAGATCGCCGTGTTCCTGGCGAGCGGGCTGCAGCGCCGGCGGGGCGTCGTGGTCAACGAGGACGAGATCGCCTACATCGCCCTCCACGTCGGCTCGTTCCTCGAGCGGGTGTCCCGGCGGGAGGAGCGTCTGTCCTGCGTGATCGTCTGCCCCAACTACTACGACCTCGCTCACATGCTGCGCCTGCGCGTCGAGCGCTCGCTCGGCACCGAGGTGGAGGTGCGCTCGCTGATCACGCGGAGCGACGTCGACTGGGACCGGCTCACCGCCGACCTCGTGATCACCACGATCGACGAGCGCCCCGCGTCCGATGACGTCGTGGTCGTGCAGCCGTTCCTCACCGACCACGACGTCGAGACGGTGCGCCGGGCCATCGCCCGCGTCCGCCGGCACCGCTGCCGCGCGCAGATCAAGGACGAGCTGCTGCAGTTCTTCGACGAGGAGCTGTTCTTCCGCAACGTGCACGCGCGCGACGAGGCGGCGATGATCCGGATGCTGGGCGAGCGGATGATCGCCGGCGGCATCATCGACGAGGACTACGTCGACGGCGCCATCGAGCGCGAGCGGATGAGCTCCACGGCGTTCACCGACAACCTCGCGGTCCCGCACGCGATGGCGATGAGCGCCCGCCGCACCTCCATCGCGATCGTCGTGAACGACACCGCGATGGAGTGGGGCGAGCAGCGGGTGAACGTGATCGCGATGATCGCGTTCGCCTCGGCCGGCCGCAGCACCTTCCAGTCGGTGTTCGACCAGTTCGTCGAGGTGTTCGCCGACCGGGCGGAGGTGCAGCGCCTCATCCGGCGCTCCACGGACTTCGGCGGCTTCATCGAGGAGCTGGTGCGGGTGATCGACAGCTAGCCGACACCCGCACTCCGGGTGGAGCCGGAGGGCGCTGTCGTCCTCCCGCTCCCGCGCTTCGTGGGCGCCCGACGGACCCCCGCCGGGCGCGAGAGGCCACGAGGAGCCTCCTCCGCATCGGATCGGAGGAGCTCCGCGTTGGGGCCTCTAGGCGAAGGGCGTCGGCACGATCCCGTAGGGGGCGAGGCCGGCCGCGCCGCCGTCGGCGAGCGTGGTGACCCAGATGCCGTCGTGGTGCACGGCGACGGAGTGCTCCCAGTGGGCGGCCATGCTGCTGTCCTCGGTCGCGACCGTCCACTCGTCCTCGCGGACGAAGGTCTCGGCGCTGCCCGCGGTGACCATCGGCTCGATCGCGACGACGAGTCCCGGCTTCACCTCGGGGCCGCGCTGGCGCACCCGGTAGTTGAAGACCGGCGGAGCCTCGTGCATGGTGCGCCCGATGCCGTGGCCGATGTAGTCGGTGAGGATGCCGTAGACGCGGCCCGAGCGCTCGGCCTCGTCCTCGATGTACTCCTCGATCGCCGCGCCGACCTCGTTGAGATGGCGGGCGGAGGCGAGGGCGGCGATCCCCCGCCACAGGGATCCCTCGGTCACCCGCGAGAGCTCGGCGCGTGCCGCGACCTCCTCCGGGCGGGAGGGATCGGGCAGGACCACCGTCATCGCGGAGTCGCCGTTCCAGCCGTCGATCTCGGCGCCGCTGTCGATGGAGACCAGGTCGCCCGGCTCGAGCACGCGCCCGCCGGGGATGCCGTGGACCACTTCGTCGTTGACCGAGGCGCAGATCGTGTGCCGGTAGCCCGGGACGAGCTGGAAGTTCGAGTGGCCGCCGAGCGCGACGATCGCCGCCTCGGCGATCGCGTCGAGCTCGAGCGTGGTGACGCCCGGGCGGACCGCCGCGCGGACCGCGTCGAGCGAGGCGGCCGTGGCGAGGCCCGGAGCGAGCATCGACCGCAGCTGCGCGGGCGTCTTGTAGAGCGAGGAGCGGAACGCCACGGCTCAGGCGGCCGGGGTGTCGAGGCGGCCCACGCGGTGGCCCTCGAGGGCGACGACGATCCGCTCGGTCACCTCGTCGACCGGCCCGAGGCCGTCGACCACGACCACGAGCCCGCGGGCCGCGTAGACGTCGATGAGCGGAGCGGTCTGCTCCTCGTAGAGCGCGAGTCGGCGCCGGATGACGTCCTCGGTGTCGTCGCTGCGCCCCTGCTCGAGCGAGCGCTTGAGCAGGCGGCCGACGACCTCGTCGGGATCGGCCGTCAGCTGGACGACCGCGTCGAGCCGGTTGTCGTCCGCGGCGAGGATGCGGTCGAGCTCGTCGACCTGCTCCGTGGTGCGCGGGTAGCCGTCGAGCAGGAACCCGGTCGACGCGTCCGCCTCCTGGAGGCGGTCGTGCACGATCGCGTTGGTCAGCTCGTCCGGCACGTAGCGCCCGTTGTCGAGGTAGGCCTTCGCCTGGAGACCGAGCTCGGTCTCGTTGGCGACGTTCGCGCGGAAGATGTCCCCGGTCGAGATGGCGGGCACCCGGAGGATGTCGCTCAGCCGAGCGGCCTGGGTCCCCTTGCCTGCGCCGGGAGGGCCGATCAGCAGGAGACGGAAGCCGATCGGGTGCGACGTCATCGGAGGAGTCCTTCGTAGTGGCGCTGCTGCAGCTGGGAGTCGATCTGCTTCACCGTCTCCAGGCCGACTCCGACGATGATCAGGATGGACGTGCCGCCGAAGGGGAAGTTCTGGTTCGCACCGACCAGCGCGAGGGCCACGAGGGGCACGAGTGCGATGAGGCCGAGGTAGACCGATCCGGGCAGCGTCACCCGGGTGAGCACGTAGTTGAGGTACTCGGCGGTCGGGCGGCCGGCGCGGATGCCGGGGATGAAGCCGCCGTAGCGCTTCATGTTGTCGGCGACCTCGTCCGGGTTGAAGGTGATCGCGACGTAGAAGTAGGTGAAGCCCACGATCAGGAGGAAGTACAGCGCCATGTAGAGCGGGTGATCGCCCTTGGTGAGGTAGTTCGTGATCCAGGTGACCCAGGCCGGGGCCTCCTGGCCAGCGGCGGGCTGGTTGAACTGCGCGATGAGCGCGGGCAGGTACAGCAGCGACGAGGCGAAGATGACGGGCACGACGCCGGCCATGTTGACCTTGATCGGGATGTAGGTGTTGTTGCCGCCGTAGGTGCGGCGGCCGACCATCCGCTTGGCGTACTGCACGGGGATCCGCCGCTGCGACTGCTCCACGAAGACCACGGCGACCACGAGCACGAGGCCCACGCCGAGGACGAGGAGGAAGGTCTCGAAGCCGCGCGACTGCGCGATCGACCACAGGGAGGTGGGGAACTGGGCGGCGATCGAGGTGAAGATCAGCAACGACATGCCGTTGCCGATGCCGCGCTCGGTGATGAGCTCGCCCATCCACATGATGATGCCGGTGCCCGCGGTCATGGTGATGACCATGAGGAGGATGGAGTACCACTCGTCGGTGATGATGAGCGCCGAGCACTCCGGGACGCCGGAGTTGCCGAAGAGGGCGCCCGAGCGGGCGACGGTGATCAGCGTCGTCGACTGGAGGACGCCGAGCGCGATGGTGAGGTACCGCGTGTACTGGGTGAGCTTGCCCTGACCGGACTGCCCCTCCTTGTACAGGGTCTCGAAGTGAGGGATGACCACGCGCAGCAGCTGCACGATGATCGACGCCGTGATGTACGGCATGATCCCGAGCGCGAAGATCGACAGCTGGAGCAGTGCTCCACCGCTGAAGAGGTTCACGAGCTCGTAGAGACCCGAGGTGCCCTGGTTGCCGGCGAGACAGGCCTGCACGGCGCTGAAGTCGACGAACGGAGCAGGGATGAAGGATCCCAGCCGGAAGATCGCCACGATCGCGAGGGTGAAGCCGATCTTGCGGCGGAGGTCGGGGGTGCGGAAGATCCGCGCAACGGCGCCAAACACTACCTAAGGTCTCCTGCTCAATTCTGTGGTGCGGGATACAGGTCGAGCTTGCCACGCGCTCCCGGAGGGAGTCGGCGTGACAAGCTCGACCGACAAGCTGCTGGTGCTACTTGATGGATCCGCCCGCAGCGACGATCTTCTGCTCGGCAGAGCTGGAGACCTTGTCGACCGCGACGTTCAGCTTAACCGCAATGTCGCCGTCCCCGAGGACTTTGACCTTCTCGTTCTTGCGGACAGCACCCTTGGCGACCAGGTCGCCGATGGTGACGTCGCCGCCCTGGGGGTAGAGCTCCGCGAGAGCGGACAGGTTCACGACCTGGTACTCGACCCGGAACGGGTTCTTGAAGCCGCGGAGCTTCGGGGTGCGCATGTGCAGCGGCATCTGCCCACCCTCGAAGCCGACGCGCACCTGGTAGCGGGCCTTGGTGCCCTTGGTGCCGCGACCGGCGGTCTTTCCCTTGGAGCCCTCACCGCGACCCACGCGGGTCTTGGCCTTCTTGGCTCCGGCAGCGGGGCGGAGGTGGTGGACCTTGAGCACGTGCTCCTTGGTCGCCGGCGCCGCCGCGCCCTTCGTGGTGGTCGCCTGCGCGGGAGTCGTGGACTCCGCGGCGGCGGCCTTCTTCGTCTCAGCCATTAGTCAATCTCCTCGACCTTCACCAGGTGGGCGACGGTCTTCACGTATCCGCGGTTCTGGGCGTTGTCCTCGCGGACGACGCTCTGACCGATCTTCCTGAGGCCGAGCGAGCGCAGCGTGTCGCGCTGGTACTGCTTCTCGCTGACCTTCGACTTGATCTGGGTCACCTTGAGCTGGGCCATCAGGCACCTGCCTTCGCGTTGGACGCGGCGGCGAGGGCGTCGGCCTCGGCACGGACGAGACGTGCCGGCGCGACCTGGTCGAAGTCGAGACCACGACGAGCTGCGACGGCGCGCGGCTCCTCGAGCTGCTTCAGAGCCTCGACGGTCGCGTGGACGATGTTGATGGTGTTCGACGAGCCGAGCGACTTGCTCAGGACGTCGTGGATGCCGGCGCACTCGAGGACGGCGCGGACGGGACCGCCGGCGATGACACCGGTACCCGCGGCGGCGGGGCGCAGGAGCACCACACCGGCGGCGGCCTCACCCTGGACGGGGTGCGGGATGGTCGAGGCGACGCGGGGGACGCGGAAGAAGTTCTTCTTCGCCTCCTCGACGCCCTTGGAGATGGCGGTCGGGACCTCGCGGGCCTTGCCGTAGCCGACGCCCACCAGTCCGTTGCCGTCTCCGACGACCACGAGCGCGGTGAAGCTGAAGCGACGACCGCCCTTGACGACCTTCGACACGCGGTTGATGGTCACGACGCGCTCGAGGAACTGGCTCTTCTCGGCGTCACGGCCACCGCGGTCGCGGCCACCCTGGTTGCGGTCGCGGCCGCCGCGGCGGGGCTCACGAGCCTCCTGCTGCGGCTGCGTGGACGCAGCGGTCTCGACGGGGGCCTCCGACACAGCGGCGACCTCGGGTTCCTTGTTCTCTGCGGCGCTCACAGGTTGAGCCCTGCCTCTCGTGCTCCATCGGCGATCGCGGCGACGCGACCGGCGTACTTGTTGCCTCCGCGGTCGAAGACGACCGCCTCGACACCGGCGTTCTTGGCGCGCTCGGCGACGAGCTCGCCGACCTTGCGGGCCTTGGCGGTCTTGTCGCCGTCGAACACGCGCAGGTCGGCCTCGAGGGTCGACGCCGACGCCAGGGTGCGGCCCTGAGCGTCGTCGACGACCTGCACGAAGACGTGGCGGGCCGAGCGGTTGACGACGAGGCGGGGGCGCTCGGCGGATCCGACGACCTTCTTGCGCAGACGGTCGTGACGACGACCGCGCGCAGCGGACTTGCTCTTTCCTCTGGTTCCGAGTCCCATGATCACTTACCGCTCTTTCCGGCCTTGCGGCGAACGACCTCGCCGGCGTAGCGCACGCCCTTGCCCTTGTAGGGCTCGGGCTTGCGGATCTTACGAATGTTGGCGGCCACCTCACCGACGGCCTGCTTCGAGATGCCGTGCACGGTGAGCTTGTTGTTGCCCTCGACCGTGAACGAGATGCCCGCGGGCGGGGTGACGACGACCGGGTGCGAGAAGCCGAGCGCGAACTCGATGTCCGAGCCCTTCGCCAGCACGCGGTAACCGGTTCCGACGACCTCGAGGCCCTTGGAGTAGCCCTGCGTGACACCGATGATGTCGTTCGCGATGAGCGTGCGGGTGAGGCCGTGGAGCGAGCGCGACTCGCGCTCGTCATCGGGACGCGAGACCAGCACCTGGCCGTTCTCGACGGACACCTGGATGGGGCTGGCGACCGAGACGGTCAGCTCGCCCTTGGGGCCCTTGACGGTCACAGCGGATCCGGCGACGGAGACGTCGACGCCCGCCGGGATCTCGATGGGGAGTCTTCCAATACGCGACATGAGGGGTTACCACACGTAGGCGAGGACTTCCCCACCCACGCCCTTCTTCTCGGCCTGGCGGTCGGTCAGGAGACCGCTCGAGGTGGACAGGATGGCGACGCCGAGGCCGCCGAGCACGGTGGGGATCTCGGCCGACTTCGCGTACACGCGGAGTCCGGGCTTCGAGACCCGCTTGATGCCGGCGATCGAGCGCTCGCGGTTCGGGCCGTACTTGAGGGAGATGGACAGCGTCGTGCCGACGCGCGCCTCCTCGACCTTCCAGTCGGCGATGTAGCCCTCGGTCTTGAGGATCTCGGCGATGTTCGCCTTGAGCTTCGAGCCCGGGAGGGTGATGGAGTCGTGGTGCGCGGAGTTCGCGTTACGGATTCTGGTCAGCAGATCTGCGACCGGATCAGTCATGGTCATGGCTGATGGTGCCTTTCTCGCCTGGTTTCGGCACCCTTTACAAGAGTGACGACCTGTGGTGTGGGACGGCGCCGACGACGTCGACGCCCATGCGGCCGCGCGAACGCAGGCCAACGAGCCATGCTACATGGCCGAGGTCCTGCGGTCGAGGGCCGATCGTGCACGGGATCCGGGGATCCCGCGTGGCGCCCGCCGCCGGCTCCGGACGGACCGGTCCGGCGGCGGACGCACGACGAGGCCGGAGGGCGGTTCTCACCGTCCCCCGGCCTCGAGGCTTGCTGCTTACGCGTTGTCCGACGACTTGAACGGGAAGCCGAGCTGCTTGAGCAGCGCGCGACCCTCGTCGTCGGTCTTGGCGGTGGTCACGACGGTCACGTCGAAGCCGCGGACGCGGTCGATGCGGTCCTGGTCGATCTCGTGGAAGATCGACTGCTCCGTGATGCCGAAGGTGTAGTTGCCGTTGCCGTCGAACTGGCGGTCCGACAGCCCGCGGAAGTCGCGGATGCGGGGCAGCGCCACCGAGAGCAGGCGGTCCAGGAACTCCCAGGCGCGGTCGCCCCGGAGGGTGACGTGAGCGCCGATGGCCTGACCCTCGCGCAGCTTGAACTGCGCGATGGACTTGCGGGCCTTGGTGACCTGCGGCTTCTGACCGGTGATGGCGGTGAGGTCCTTGACCGCGCCGTCGATGATCTTGCCGTCGCGGGCCGCCTCACCGACACCGGTGTTGACGACGACCTTGACCAGGCCGGGGACCTGGTGGACGTTGCCGAAGCCGAACTGCTCCTTGAGAGCGGGGATGATGTCGGCCTGGTACTTGGCCTTGAGCCGCGGCTGAACCTTCGCAGCCACTGCGGTGGTGTCAGTCATTACAGTTCCTCACCCGACGCCTTCGCGTAGCGCACGCGAACGGTCTTGGTCACGCCGTCCTTGGTGACGGCCACGTTGCGGTGGCCGACCCGGGTCGGCTTCTTGGTCTTCGGGTCGACGAGCGCGACGTTGGAGATGTGGATCGAGGCCTCGACGGTCTCGATGCCGCCCTCCTTCGAGCCGCGCTGCGTCTGGCCGACGCGGACGTGCTTCTTGACGAAGTTCACGCCCTCGACGACGACGCGGTTGCGCTCGACCAGCACCTCGAGGACCTTGCCCTGCTTGCCGCGGTCTCCACCGCGGGCCTGGGTAGCGCCCGAGATGACCTGGACGAGGTCACCCTTCTTGATCTTGGCCATGACTAGATAACCTCCGGTGCCAGCGAGACGATCTTCATGAACTTCTTGTCGCGGAGCTCGCGACCGACCGGTCCGAAGATGCGGGTGCCGCGGGGGTCCCCGTCGTTCTTGAGGATGACGGCGGCGTTCTCGTCGAACTTGATGTACGAGCCGTCGGCGCGACGGGTCTGCTTGATGGTGCGGACGATGACGGCCTTGACCACGTCGCCCTTCTTCACGTTGCCACCGGGGATCGCGTCCTTGACGGTGGCGACGATGATGTCACCGAGGCCCGCGTAGCGGCGGCCGGAGCCTCCGAGGACGCGGATGGTGAGGAGCATCTTGGCGCCGGTGTTGTCGGCGACCTTGACTCGGGATTCTTGCTGAAGCATGTGTCTCTCCTGCTAACTCAAGTAGGCCGCGGCCTACTTGGCCTTCTCGAGGATCTCGACCAGGCGCCAGCGCTTGGTGGCGCTGAGGGGACGGGTCTCGCTGATGACGACGGAGTCGCCGATGCCGGCGGAGTTCAGCTCGTCGTGGACCTTGACCTTGGACGTACGGCGGATGACCTTGCCGTACAGCGGGTGCTTCACCCGGTCCTCGACCTCGACGACGATGGTCTTGTCCATCTTGTCGCTGGTGACGTAGCCGCGACGGGTCTTGCGGTATCCGCGAGCGCCCGCCTCCTTCACGTCGTGGGCGGCCGACTCGTGGCCGGCGCTGTCATTGACGGTTGCCATTACTTGGCCTCCTCGTTCGACTCGGTCGCCTCGACCTCGGCCTTGGCGGCCTTCTTGGTCTTCGGCTTCTTCTCCGCCTTGGCCGGGGCCTCGACGGGTGCGGGGGTGGCGCGGATGCCCAGCTCGCGCTCACGGATGACCGTGTAGATGCGGGCGATGTCGCGCTTGACGGCACGCAGGCGGCCGTTGGTGTCCAGCTGACCGGTGGCCGACTGGAAGCGGAGGTTGAACAGCTCCTCCTTGGCCTTCTTCAGCTCGGTGACGAGACGCTCGTCCTCGTAGGTGTCGAGCTCGGCGGGGGCGAGCTCCTTGGATCCGATCGCCATTACGCGTCTCCCTCCTCGCGCTTGATGATGCGTGCCTTGAGGGGCAGCTTGTGGATGGCACGGGTCATGGCCTCACGAGCGAGCTGCTCGTCGACGCCGGCGACCTCGAAGAGGACGCGACCCGGCTTGACGTTCGCGACCCACCACTCCGGCGAGCCCTTACCGGAACCCATGCGGGTCTCGGCGGGCTTCTTGGTGAGCGGACGGTCGGGGTAGATGTTGATCCACACCTTTCCGCCGCGCTTGATGTGACGCGTCATCGCGATACGAGCGGACTCGATCTGACGGTTGGTCACGTAGGCGGGGGTGAGGGCCTGGATGCCGAACTCACCGAACGACACCTTGGTGCCACCGGTGGCCTGGCCGGACCGGCCCGGGTGGTGCTGCTTGCGGTGCTTGACTCGACGCGGAATCAACATGGTTATGCCTCAACTCCTGCTGCGACGGGCGCCTCGCTCTGCTGGCGGGGTGCACGGCGCGGACGGTCGCTGCGCTCGGGGCGCGACGACTTGCTGTTCGCCTGCTCGCGGGCGAGCTCCTTGTTGGTGATGTCGCCCTTGTAGATCCAGACCTTCACGCCGATGCGGCCGAAGGTGGTCTTCGCCTCGTAGAAGCCGTAGTCGATGTTCGCGCGGAGGGTGTGCAGCGGCACGCGTCCCTCGCGGTAGAACTCCGAGCGGCTCATCTCGGCGCCGCCGAGGCGGCCGGAGACCTGGATGCGGACGCCCTTGGCGCCGGCGCGCTGAGCACCCTGCAGGCCCTTGCGCATCGCGCGGCGGAAGGCCACGCGGGCGGAGAGCTGCTCGGCGATGCCCTGGGCGACCAGCTGAGCCTCGGCCTCGGGGTTCTTGACCTCGAGGATGTTGAGCTGGATCTGCTTGCCCGTGAGCTTCTCGAGGTCGGCGCGGATGCGCTCGGCCTCGGCGCCGCGGCGGCCGATCACGATGCCCGGGCGGGCGGTGTGGATGTCGACGCGGACGCGGTCACGGGTGCGCTCGATCTCGATGCGGGCGACGCCCGCACGGTCGAGCTGCGTGGCGAGGAGTCGGCGGATCTTGACGTCCTCGGCGAGGTAGTCGCTGTACCGCTGGCCCTTCTTGGTGCTGTCGGAGAACCAGCGCGACACGTGGTCGGTGGTGATTCCCAGACGGAAACCGTAGGGGTTTACTTTCTGACCCATTACTTGGTCCCCTCCTCAGGAGTGGCCAGCACGACGGTGATGTGGCTGGTGCGCTTGTTGATGCGGAAGGCACGACCCTGAGCACGGGGCTGGAATCGCTTGAGGGTGGTTCCCTCATCGACGAAGGCGCGGGACACGATCAGGTCCTGGTCGTCGAGGTACTCGTTCGAGGCATCGGCCTTGACGCGAGCGTTGGCCATCGCCGAGGCGACGAGCTTGTAGACGGGCTCGGACGCACCCTGCGGCGCGAACTTCAGGATGGCCAGTGCCTCCTGAGCCTGCTTCCCGCGGATCAGGTTCACGACACGGCGAGCCTTCTGGGGGGTGACGCGGATGTGTCGCACGCGTGCGATCGACTCCACCATTTCTCTCCTCCTTCTCGTCGCCGCGTCAGCGGCGACGGCCCTTCTTGTCGTCCTTCTCGTGACCGCGGAAGGTCCGAGTGGGGGCGAACTCGCCGAGCTTGTGGCCGACCATGGTCTCGGTCACGAACACGGGGATGTGCTTGCGACCGTCGTGGACCGCGATGGTGTGACCCAGCATCGCCGGGATGATCATCGAACGGCGCGACCAGGTCTTGATGACGTTCTTGTTGCCGGCTTCGTTGGCCGTGAACACCTTGCGGAGCAGGTGGTCGTCAACGAAGGGGCCCTTCTTGAGACTGCGAGGCATCTTCTACAACTCCTACTTGCGCTTCTTACCGGCGGTGCGGCGGCGAACGATGAGCTTGTCGCTCTCCTTGTTGGGGCGACGGGTGCGTCCCTCGGACTGACCCCACGGGCTGACCGGGTGGCGTCCACCGGAGGTCTTGCCCTCTCCACCACCGTGCGGGTGGTCGACCGGGTTCATCGCGACACCGCGGACGGTCGGGCGGACGCCCTTCCAGCGCATGCGGCCGGCCTTGCCCCAGTTGATGTTCGACTGCTCGGCGTTGCCGACCTCGCCGATCGTGGCGCGGCAACGCGCGTCGACGTTGCGGATCTCGCCCGACGGCAGGCGGAGCTGCGCGTAGGGGCCGTCCTTGGCGACGAGGCGGACCGAGGTGCCGGCCGAGCGGGCGAGCTTGGCGCCGCCTCCCGGCTTGATCTCGATGGCGTGGATGACCGTACCGGTCGGGATGTTGCGCAGCGGCAGGTTGTTGCCGGGCTTGATGTCGGCGCCGGCGCCCGACTCCACGACGTCGCCCTGCGAGAGCTTGTTCGGGGCCAGGATGTAGCGCTTGGTGCCGTCCACGAAGTGGAGCAGCGCGATGCGCGCCGTGCGGTTGGGGTCGTACTCGATGTGAGCGACCTTGGCGTTGACGCCGTCCTTGTCGTTGCGACGGAAGTCGATCAGACGGTACTGGCGCTTGTGGCCACCACCGATGTGACGCGTCGTGATGCGGCCGGAGTTGTTGCGGCCACCGGTCTTGGACAGCGGGCGCAGGAGCGACTTCTCGGGCGTCGAGCGGGTGATCTCGGCGAAGTCGGCAACGCTGGAGCCGCGGCGACCGGGGGTCGTGGGCTTGTACTTACGAATAGCCATTGTCTGTTTCCTCTACGCTTCTTCGGCTCAGCCGACGCTCGTGAAGATGTCGATGGAGCCGGACTTCAGCGTGACGATCGCGCGCTTGGTGTCCTTGCGCTTGCCGGTGCCGAACTTCGTGCGGCGGGTCTTGCCCTGGCGGTTCAGCGTGTTGATCGACGCGACCTCGACGCCGAAGATCTTCTCGATGGCGAGCTTGATCTCGGTCTTGTTCGAACGCGGGTCGACCACGAAGGTGTACTTGCCCTCGTCGATCAGGCCGTAGGACTTCTCCGAGACCACCGGGGAGATGATGACGTCGCGGGGGTCCTTGTTGAACGCGGCGGACTGGCTCATGCGTTCACCTCTTCCTTGTTGGACTCGACGCCCGACTTGGCCGCGATGAACGCGTCGAGCGCGCCCTTCGAGAACACGATGTCGTCGGAGACGAGCACGTCGTACGCGTTGAGCTGGTCGGCCGGCAGGATGTGCACGAACGGCACGTTGCGGAGCGAGAGCTCGGCGATGTAGTCGTCGCGCTCGAGCACCACGAGGACGTTGCGCGACACCGAGAGGGCGTCGAGCAGGACGAGGACGTCCTTGGTCCGGGGGGTGTCGCCGAGGGCGAGGGACTCGACCACGTGGATGCGGGCACCGCGGGCGCGGTCCGAGAGAGCACCGAGCAGAGCCGCGGCGATCATCTTCTTGGGGGTGCGCTGCGCGTAGCTGCGGGGGGTCGGTCCGTGGACCACGCCACCACCGGTCATGTGCGGGGCGCGGATCGAGCCCTGACGAGCGCGACCGGTTCCCTTCTGCTTGAACGGCTTGCGACCGGCTCCGGAGACCTCACCGCGGTTCTTCGTCTTGTGGGTTCCCTGGCGCGCCGCGGCGAGCTGGGCCACGACGACCTGGTGGATGAGGGGGATGTTGGTCTGGACGTCGAAGAGCGCGGCGGGGAGCTCGACCGAGCCCGCCTTCTGGCCCTTGACGTCGATGATGTCGACAGAGGTAGCCATGGAACTACGCTCCCTTCACGGCGTTGCGAACGAACACGAGGCGACCGCGGGCACCGGGGACGGCGCCCTTGACGAGCAGCAGGCCCTTCTCGGCGTCGACGGAGTGCACCTTGAGGTTGAGCACGGTGACGCGCTCGCCACCCATGCGACCGGCCATGCGCATGCCCTTGAAGACACGGCTGGGGGTCGAGGAGGCGCCGATGGAGCCGGGCTTGCGGTGGTTGCGGTGCGAACCGTGCGAAGCCGAGACGCCCTTGAAGTTGTGACGCTTCATGACACCGGCGAAGCCCTTGCCCTTGCTGGTGCCGACGACGTCGACCTTGGTGCCGGCCTCGAAGACGGCGTCCACGGTCAGCTCCTGGCCGGCCGAGTAGTCGGCGGCGTCGGAGGTGCGGACCTCGGTGAGGTGGCGGCGGGGGGTGACGCCCGCGGCGTCGAAGTGACCGGCGGCGGGCTTGTTCACCTTGCGCGGGTCGATCGCACCGGCGGCGAGCTGGACGGCGGTGTAGCCGTCCTTCTCCTCCGTGCGGACATGGGTCACGACGTTGGGGCTGATCTCGATGACGGTGACCGGCACGAGCTTGTTGTTCTCGTCCCAGACCTGGGTCATTCCGAGCTTGGTGCCGAGGAGGCCCTTGCTGGTCTTCAGCGTGGGGGAAACAGTGACAGACATGGTGGCACTCCTCCTTAGAGCTTGATCTCGATGTTGACGTCGGCCGGCAGGTCGAGGCGCATGAGCGAGTCGACGGCCTTGGGCGTCGGGTCGATGATGTCGATGAGGCGCTTGTGGGTGCGCATCTCGAAGTGCTCGCGGCTGTCCTTGTACTTGTGGGGAGAACGGATCACGCAGACCACGTTCTTCTCGGTCGGCAGCGGCACGGGGCCGACCACCGTTGCACCGGCACGGGTGACCGTGTCGACGATCTTGCGCGCCGACGTGTCGATGACCTCGTGGTCGTACGACTTCAGTCGGATGCGGATCTTCTGTCCCGCCATGTGTGATCTCTCACTCTCTTGTTATTGCGTCGTACGCGACTCCCCCGGCCGGAGCCGGACTCGTCTCGCATTGGACGCGCTCGCGAAGGAACTCCGGTGACCCGGAAAAGTGCAACCAGTGTTCTTCTGTCAAAAGCACCGCACCCCTGGGGCGCTCCGATTGGCGTGCAGAACGCACGACGCACGGAGAACCCGTTGAGATGTCGGTTGTTGTCGTTCTGCTACCCGCCGCCTCGACGTCGCATCCGCGTGGCCGCCCTCTCGGGTCGAGCCTCCGCGATGCCGTCTCGGCACTGCCTGGCAGTGTCCCCCTCCGAGCAGCACGCCGCCCGAGAGGAAATTTTGAACTAGAAGAGTCTCCCACAGATGCCCCACCCCTGCAACCCGGGCGTGTCGCGCCGGAGGGCTCCTCCGTGAGCACGTCGTGACGGCCCTGGGGAGCCGGTCGCTCCGAGCAGCAGCGCGGGTCGGAGCGCCTCCCCCGCTACTCGAAGAGCAGCGCCCGGACGGCGGTCTCGGCCGACGCGGGGCGCGACGCGTCGATGGTCTCGCCGGCGCGGAAGTGGTCGAGCAGCCGCGGGTCGACGTAGCTGGCGCGGGCGACCGTCGGCGTGTTCCCGAGCACGTCCGAGGCGTCGCGCATCGCCTGGGCGATCGCGGAGTTCCGAGCGCGCTGCGTGGCCTGCGGGCCCGACTTCGCCAGGCTCAGCGCGGCCGCGACCGTGCCGTGCAGAGTGCGGAAGTCCTTCGCCGTGAAGTCGTCGCCGGCGCGCTCGCGCACGTAGTCGTTGATCTCGGGCGCCGAGATCGGCCGCCACTCCCGTCCGTCCTTCCAGGCGAGCAGGCGGGCGTTCGGCCCGCGACGCTTGAGAGCACGGACGACGCGCGAGAGGTCGTGGTCGAGGATCTCGCTCGTCCACGCCTGATGGCTCTTCCCGGGGAAGGCGAGGGCGACCCGGTCCCCGTGGGTCGTGGCGTGCGCGCACAGGAGCGTCGAGAGGCCGATGCTGCCGTGCTCCTTCGCGTACCTCTCGCTGCCGACGCGGAGCGATCCGGTGTCGAGCATCCGGAAGGCGGTGGCCAGCGCGCGCTCGCGGCTGGGTCCGTCCGAGCGGAGGGCGATGGTCACGGCCCGGCGCGCCCCGGGCAGGGCCTCCGCGAGCCGCAGCGCCCGGTCGAACTTGATCCGGTCCTTCTGCTCGCGCCAGGTCGGATGGTAGATGTACTGGCGGCGGCCGGCGGAGTCGACGCCGGTGGCCTGGATGTGCCCGTTGGGATACGGGGCGATCCAGACGTCCGTCCAGGCCGGCGGGATGCCGAGATGGTCGAACCGCGCGCGCAGCTCCTTGTCGGCGACGGTCGCGCCCTTCGGGTCGCGGTAGCTGAAGCCGGAGCCCGCGCGCACCCGGGTGTAGCCGCGCCCGCTCGAATCGGTCCTGCGGAGTCGTTGCGCGCGAGTGTCAGCCATCGATCCGACGATAGGACGGCGGATCCGAGGCCCGCACCCGCTTGACGGCGGGGAGGAGCAGTCGGACGGCAGCCGCTACTCGTTGCCGATCCGCTTGTCGGCCTGGCGCTTCAGGTCCTCGATGCGGTCGTCGTACTTGCCGTTGGTGAGGCGGCTGGCGATCTCGCCCGCCTTCTCGAGGGTCTGGTCGGAGACCTGCTCGGCCTTCTCGCTCCGCAGCGCGTCCTGGGCCTTCCGGCTGTTGAGCAGTTCGCCGGCCTGGCGTCCGAGCTTCCCGAGATCCACGATGATGCCTCCTTGTAAACGCGCACAGGGCGGCGCGTGCCTCAGTGTGGCGCTCCCGGCTGGGGGAACGGTGCGGGCGCGCCGGTCAGCCGGCCAGTGCGATCACCTGCTCCGCCGCGTCTGCCAGGGCGCGGCCGTAGGAGGGACCGTGACCGGCGGCGTGGACGGCGAGCGGGTGCAGCTGGTGGAGCGGCACCCGCTCCTCGTAGCCGGCCCCCAGCGGATGCTGCTCGCGGTAGCCCTCGAGGACGGCGTCGAGGTGCGGAGCACCGAAGAGGGCCAGCATCGCCAGATCGGTCTCGCGGTGTCCCCCGTGAGCGGCGGGGTCGATCAGGACGGCGCCGTCCGCCGTCCAGAGCACGTTGCCGGTCCAGAGGTCCCCGTGGATCCGGGCGGGCCCCGCACCGTCGTCGAAGGCTCCGGCCGTCACCCGGTCCAGAGCCTGCTCGACGAGCCGCGACTCGGCTGCCGTGAGGTTGCCCGCCTCCACGGCGGGGCCGAGGAACGGCCGCACCCGCTGCTCCGCGTAGAAGCGCCCCCACGAGTCGTCCGGGCGGCACGGCATCCCGCGGCGGCCGATGTAGGCGGGGCCGGTCCATCCCGGGGGCGGCGCTCCGAACGCCGCGGCTCCGGCGTCGTGCGTCCGGGCGAGCGCGGCGCCGAGAGCCCGAGCCGACTCGGCCGAGGGACGCACGGAGCGGATCTCCTCCAGCTCGATGCGCCCGGGCGACACCCTCTCCACCCCGACACAGCGCGCACCGCCGTCCGCCTCGCGCAGCCAGTCCAGGCCGGCCGCCTCCCACTCGAAGAACTGCGGGAGGGCACGGGGGTCGCTCTTCACGAAGGGCATGCCGCCACGCTAGCCGGGCGTCCCCGGGAACGACGAGAGGGGCCGCCCGCCGAAGCGGACGACCCCTCTCGAGAGATCGGTAGGACGGACCTACTTGATGATCTTGGTGACCGTACCGGCACCCACGGTGCGTCCACCCTCACGGATGGCGAAGCCGAGGCCCTCCTCCATGGCGATCGGCTGGATCAGCGCGACCGTCATGTCGGTGGTGTCGCCGGGCATGACCATCTCGGTGCCCTCGGGCAGCGTGATGACGCCGGTGACGTCGGTGGTGCGGAAGTAGAACTGCGGACGGTAGTTCGCGTAGAACGGGTTGTGACGCCCACCCTCATCCTTCGACAGGATGTACGCGGTGCCCTCGAAGTCCGTGTGCGGCGTGACCGAACCCGGCTTGACGACGACCTGGCCGCGCTCGACGTCCTCGCGCTTGGTGCCGCGGAGGAGCAGACCGCAGTTCTCGCCGGCCCAGGCCTCGTCGAGCTGCTTGTGGAACATCTCGATTCCGGTGACCGTGGTCTTCTGCGTCGGGCGGATGCCGACGATCTCGACCTCGGAGTTCAGAGCGAGGGTTCCACGCTCCGCACGGCCGGTGACGACGGTTCCACGACCGGTGATCGTGAAGACGTCCTCGATCGGCATGAGGAACGGCTTGTCCTTGTCGCGCACCGGGTCCGGGATGGACTCGTCGACCGCGTCCATCAGGTCGAGGATCGACTGGGTCCAGGTGTCGTCGCCCTCGAGGGCCTTGAGGCCGGAGACGCGCACGACGGGAGCGTCGTCGCCGGGGAAGCCCTGCGACGAGAGGAGCTCGCGGACCTCGAGCTCGACGAGCTCCAGGATCTCCTCGTCGTCCACCATGTCGGCCTTGTTCAGCGCGACGAGGAGGTAGGGGACGCCGACCTGCTTGGCGAGGAGGACGTGCTCACGGGTCTGAGCCATCGGGCCGTCGGTGGCGGCGACCACGAGGATCGCGCCGTCCATCTGGGCCGCGCCGGTGATCATGTTCTTGATGTAGTCGGCGTGACCCGGGGCGTCGACGTGCGCGTAGTGGCGCTTCGGCGTCTCGTACTCGACGTGCGAGATGTTGATCGTGATGCCGCGCTGGCGCTCCTCGGGAGCGGAGTCGATCGACGCGAAGTCACGCTGGACGTTGGTCGCGGACGGGAACTTGTCCGCCAGAACCTTCGAGATCGCCGCGGTGAGCGTGGTCTTTCCGTGGTCGACGTGACCGATGGTTCCGATGTTGACGTGCGGCTTGGTCCGCTCGAACTTGGCCTTAGCCACTGTGGGTCCTCCTCAGGACTTAGGTGCAAGCATCCGCATCCGGGCGGCCGCACGGGGCGGCACGAGGACAGGAGGACTTGCGGGGGTTTTGTGTACGTATGTTACCGGCAGTGGTCGTGCGGCCGTCCCGCTGCGACAGGGGGCGCGCTGCACTCGGCAGCAAACCCGCACGACACTATCAGGCCGCCGCCGTTCCGGGGAACGGCGACGGCCCAGGGGCGGAGCTACTCGCCCTTGTTCTTCTGGACGATCTCCTCGGCCACGGCCTTGGGGACCTCGGCGTAGGTCTCGAACGTCATCGAGTAGACGGCGCGGCCCGAGGTCTTCGAGCGCAGGTCTCCGATGTAGCCGAACATCTCGGACAGCGGCACGTTGGCCCGGATGACCTTGATGCCGGTGGCGTCCTCCATCGACTGGATCATCCCGCGACGCGAGTTGATGTCGCCGATGACGTCGCCCATGTACTCCTCGGGAGTACGGACCTCGACGGCCATGAGCGGCTCGAGGAGGACCGGCTGCGCCTTGCGCGAGGCCTCCTTGAACGCGATCGAGCCGGCGATCTTGAACGCCATCTCGGAGGAGTCGACGTCGTGCGCCGCTCCGTCGACCAGGGTCGCCTTCACGCCGACCATGGGGTAGCCGGCGAGCACGCCGACCTGCATGGCGTCGCGGATGCCCGCGTCGACGGAGGGGATGTACTCGCGCGGGACGCGGCCACCGGTGACGCCGTTGACGAACTCGTAGGTCTTGTCGGCCTCGACCTCCATCGGCTCGATGGTGATCTGGACCTTCGCGAACTGGCCGGAGCCACCCGTCTGCTTCTTGTGGGTGTAGTCGTACTTCTCGACCGTGCGGCGGATCGTCTCGCGGTACGCGACCTGGGGCTTGCCCACGTTGGCCTCGACGTTGAACTCGCGCTTCATGCGGTCGACCAGGATGTCGAGGTGCAGCTCGCCCATTCCCTTGATGACCGTCTGACCGGTCTCCTGGTTCTGCTCGGTGCGGAAGGTGGGGTCCTCCTCCGCGAGCTTCTGGATCGCGGTGCCGAGCTTCTCCTGGTCCGCCTTCGTCTTGGGCTCGATGGCGACCTCGATGACGGGCTCCGGGAAGGTCATCGACTCGAGCACGACCTGCGCGGCCGGGTCGCTCAGGGTGTCACCGGTGGTGGTGTCCTTGAGGCCGATGACGGCGTAGATGTGGCCGGCGGTGACCGAGTCGACCGGGTTCTCCTTGTTGGAGTGCATCTGGAAGATCTTGCCGATGCGCTCCTTCTTGCCCTTGGTCGAGTTGATGACCTGGGCGCCGGAGTCGAGCTTGCCCGAGTAGACGCGGACGTAGGTCAGGCGGCCGAAGAACGGGTGCACGGCGACCTTGAACGCGAGCGCCGAGAAGGGCTCGGTCGAGTCCGCGTGGCGCATGATGACCTTCTCCTCGTCGCGGACGTCGTGCGCCTCGATGGCGGGGACGTCGAGCGGGGAGGGGAGGTAGTCCACGACAGCGTCGAGCATCGGCTGGACGCCGCGGTTCTTGAACGCCGAGCCGCAGAGCACCGGGTAGATCTCGGAGTTGACGGTCATCTTGCGGATGGCGCCCTTGATCTCCGCGACGGTGAGCTCCTCGCCGCCGAAGTACTTCTCGAGCAGCTCGTCGGAGGTCTCCGCGACGGTCTCGAGGAGCTTCTCGCGGTACTCCGCCGCCTTGTCGGCGAGGTCGGCCGGGATCTCCTCGATCTCGTACTTCGCGCCGAGCGCGACGTCGCCCTTCGAGTCGCCGCGCCACGTGAGCGCGCGCATCTCGACCAGGTCGACGACGCCCTCGAAGGAGGACTCCGCGCCGATGGGCAGCTGGATGACCAGCGGCTTCGCGCCGAGGCGCTTGATGATCGTGTCGACCGTGTAGTAGAAGTCGGCGCCGAGCTTGTCCATCTTGTTGACGAAGCAGATGCGCGGGACGTCGTACTTGTCGGCCTGACGCCAGACGGTCTCGGACTGGGGCTCGACGCCCTCCTTGCCGTCGAAGACGGCGACGGCGCCGTCGAGGACGCGGAGCGAGCGCTCGACCTCCACCGTGAAGTCGACGTGACCGGGGGTGTCGATGATGTTGATCTGGTTCTTGTTCCAGAAGCAGGTCGTCGCGGCGGACGTGATCGTGATGCCGCGCTCCTGCTCCTGCGCCATCCAGTCCATCGTCGCGGCGCCGTCGTGGACCTCGCCGATCTTGTGCGTGATACCCGTGTAGAACAGGATGCGCTCGGTGGTGGTGGTCTTGCCGGCATCGATGTGGGCCATGATGCCGATGTTGCGGACCTTGTTCAGGTCGGTGAGCACATCTTGTGCCACGGAGTTCCTCCGATAGGTGATGGAGCCAGCGCACCGGGTTCATGGCCGAATGGCTGGGATTCTGGTGGTGGCGGTCGCCCGGTCGCGGGGATCGGGCGATCCGCCGCCGGGACCGGGCCCGCAGCGGTGACGCCGCGGGCCCGGTGGTCGCGGTCGCCCGGAGGCGGCCGCGGGGTGCGCTACCAGCGGTAGTGCGCGAAGGCCTTGTTCGACTCGGCCATCTTGTGGGTGTCCTCGCGACGCTTGACAGCGGCGCCCAGACCGTTCGACGCGTCGAGGATCTCGTTCATGAGACGCTCGGTCATCGTCTTCTCGCGACGGGCCTTCGCGTAGCTGGTGAGCCAGCGGAGCGCGAGGGTGTTGGCGCGGTGGGGCTTGACCTCGACCGGGACCTGGTAGGTCGAGCCGCCGACGCGGCGGCTGCGGACCTCGAGGGTCGGGCGGACGTTGTCGAGCGCCTTCTTGAGGGTGACGACCGCGTCCTGGCCGTTCTTGCCGGCGACGCCCTCGAGGGCACCGTAGACGATGCGCTCGGCGAGGCCCTTCTTGCCGTCCAGGAGGATCTTGTTGACGAGCTGGCTGACGATGGGGGCGCCGTAGACGGGGTCTGCGACGACGGGGCGCTTGGGAGCGGGGCCCTTACGAGGCATTACTTCTTCTCCATCTTCGCGCCGTACCGGCTGCGAGCCTGCTTGCGGTTCTTGACGGCCTGGGTGTCCAGGGCGCCGCGAACGATCTTGTAGCGGACACCGGGGAGGTCCTTGACGCGACCGCCGCGCACGAGCACCATCGAGTGCTCCTGCAGGTTGTGGCCCTCGCCGGGGATGTAGGCGGTGACCTCGGTGCCGTTGGAGAGCTTCACGCGGGCCACCTTGCGGAGGGCCGAGTTCGGCTTCTTGGGCGTGGTCGTGTAGACGCGCGTGCAGACGCCGCGCTGCTGGGGGTTGGCCTTCAGGGCGGGCGCCTTGGTCTTGGTGACCTTCGGCGTGCGTCCCTTGCGGACCAACTGCTGAATCGTTGGCACTGGTTTTGCTCCTTGAATGCTGCACGGTGACAGCGGATCGATGGTCGACATTCGGCCCTCCCGTCTCCGGGAACGGCCGAGTTCATCTGGACCCGACGCACCCCGCGGCCCCGCGAGCGGGACCGGGAGGGTGAGGGGTATGCCGTGGGGGCCGCCCGATCGGACGAACCCGCGGATCCTCGCGGACCCGGTGGAGCGAAGTGCGGCGACCGCATCGACCCGGAGGCACGACACGAGCGCACGGCAAAGCGCACACCCGAAGAACATTACGGGGAGTGACGGGGCCGGTCAACCGAGCGGCGTTCGCCCTGGGAGATGCCGCAGCGCCGCGACGAGCCGCGCCGGGACTCCGCCGTCACTCCCGCTCGTCGCCCTCCCAGCCCCAGTGGGGGCTGCGGCCGCCGGCGTCGCGACGGGCCAGGAGCAGGAGGAACACGAGCTGGACGGCGGCCGCGAGCACGCCGGTCGCGATCGCGAAGACAGTGGGGGCGTGGTCGAGGATCCAGCCGAGGATCTCCCCCGGCTCCTGGCGGCCGAGCCCGTAGAGCGCTCCGCCCGTGACGAGGAAGAGCAGGTAGACGACGACCCCGGTCAGCAGCGACGGGCCGAGGACGCGGTGGACGGCGGGACGGGCGGCGAGGGTCACCATCGCGACCAGCACGGCGACGACGCAGACCGCCACCGACACCGGCCCCAGCAGCGGGCCGGCGTCGCGCTCGGGCACGACGTCCTGGTCCAGCAGGAGGCTGAGGACCCCGAACGCGCAGACGACCAGGGCGAGGTAGAGGAACGCGGCGAAGCCGGCCAGCGCGAGGCCGTAGCCCAGGCCGGCTCCGCGGCCCTGCCCCTGCCCCTCCGGAGTCACGACTGCGCGGCCGCTTCGCGCTCGGCGTTGCGGCGCTTGACGCCCCGGGCACGGCCCGCGATCGCGGCGCCGCCCCAGACGCTCGCCTCCCGGCCGAGGACGCCGGCGGCGAGGACCGCCGCGAGTACGGCGGGATCGCGGACGTAGTCGAGCGCGAGGGAGCGGTCGATCGGCAGGGCGAGCGGTCCGACGGCGCTCCAGCCGCCGACCAGCGCGGCCGCGGCCGTGAGGAGGGCGACGAGGAAGCCGCCGAGGACGTAGGCCCACCAGCCCGCGCGGTTCACGACCAGCACGATCAGCGCCAGGCCGACGAGGAACGCGGCCACCGGGGCGAGGAAGAGCGCGGTCGGCGCAGCGTCGAGCGCGAGGGCGACCGGGTCGCCGCCGACGCGGTCGACCAGCAGGCGGATCGCCGTCAGGGCGACGAGGTACAGGACGGCGAAGACCGCGGTCGTCAGGAGGGCGAGCGCGAGGCCCGCGAGGCGGTTGCCGGAGCGCCGGACCGGCTCGGGCTCGGCCTCGACCGGCCCGAGGGCGCTGGGGGCTGATGCCGCGACGGCCGGGGCGGCGGGCTCGACGGTCGGCTGCCGACCCGTCACGGGTTCGGGCCAGACGTACTCCCGGGTCGGCTGGGGTCCGGTTCCGCCGGACGTCTCGGTCGCGGAGGGGATCCGCGTGGTCTCGGCGTCGCTGCTCCAGGTCACCCGGACAGCATAGGCACGCCTTCCGCCGCGCCCGGTGCGCCGCGCGGCTCCCCGTCGACGGGGGACAGCGCCGACCGTCTACTCGAGCGGGTGGAGGAGGCGGTGCAGGAACTGCCGGGTGCGAGGCTCCCGCGGCTCCCGGAGGATCTGCGCAGGGGCGCCCCGCTCGACGACCACGCCGTCGGCCATGAAGACGACCTCCGAGGCCACCTGCCGGGCGAACTCGAGCTCGTGCGTCACGACGAGCATGGTCCAGCCCTCCCCCGCCAGCTCCCGCATCAGCGAGAGCACGTCGCCGACCAGCTCCGGGTCCAGCGCCGAGGTGGGCTCGTCGAAGAGGAGCAGATCGGGCCGCAGCGCGAGCGCCCGGACGATGCCCACGCGCTGCTGCTGACCGCCGGAGAGCTCGAAGGGGTAAGCGCTCCCCCGGCCGCCGAGGCCGACGCGCTCGAGCAGGCGCTCCGCCTCCGGGACCACCTCGGACGCGGGACGGCGCTGCACTCGCAGCGGCCCCTCCGTCACGTTCTGGAGGACGGTCAGGTGCGGGAAGAGGTTGAAGTGCTGGAAGACCATCGCGGAGTGGTCGCGCAGCCCGGTCAGCGCCTTCCGTCCGACGCCGCGGTCGAAGTCGAGGACACTGCCGTCGGCGAGCTCGACCACCCCGCCGTCCGGCACCTCGAGGCTGTTCAGCGAGCGCAGGACGGTGGTCTTGCCCGAGCCCGAGGGCCCGATCAGGGCGACGACCTCGCCGCGGCGGATCTCCAGGTCGATGCCGCGCAGCACCTCCACCCCGCCGAACGACTTGCGGAGGCCGCGGGCCGTGAGCACGGGCCGCGCGTCGGTCGGAGTGTCAGCGGGCGACATAGCGGTCCAATCGCTTCTCGAGCAGGCCCTGGCCGCTGGAGAGCACCAGGCAGATGAGCCAGTAGATCAGAGCGGCCTCGAGGTAGAGGAGCATGAACTCGCTCGACGCGGTGGCGATCTTCTGCGCCTGCCGGAAGAGCTCGGTCACCAGGATGAGGGAGGCCAGCGAGGTGTCCTTCACCAGCGAGATGAAGGTGTTCGACAGCGGCGGGACGGAGACGCGCGCGGCCTGCGGGAGGATGATGCGCCGCAGCGAGAGCGAGCGGCTCATGCCGATCGTGTGCGCCGCCTCCCACTGCCCCTTCGGGACGCTGAGGATCGCCGCGCGGATCACCTCCGCCGCGTAGCCGCCCACGTTGAGGGCGAACGCGATGGTGGCGCTGGGCCAGGGGTCGATCTTCAGTCCGAGGCTCGGCAGCCCGTAGAAGATCACGAACAGCTGCACCAGGAGCGGCGTGCCCCGGATGACGGAGATGTAGGCGCGCGCGATCCAGGAGAGGATCCGCACCCGCGAGAGCCGCATCAGGGCGACCGCCAGCGCGAGCACGAGCCCGATGGCGAAGCTCGCCAGCGCGAGCGGGATCGTCCCGACGATGCCCCCGGAGAGGATCGGCCAGAACGACCGGAGGACGAGGTCCATTGTGTTCTCCCGCCTTCGCGGGAGGATCCGCGGTCGGCTCGATCGGGTGGTGGCGTCGGGGGCGGATCGTGTCCGCCTCCTGGGGAATGCTGGCACGCTTCGCGCCGGGGCGGGCGCCCTTGCAGGCGGACCCGCGGCCTGAGCCGCTCCGCCGCTCCCCCGCGACGGGACCGCTCACGCACGAGACGGCCCCTCCCGGAAGGGGAGGAGCCGTCTCGAGGTGGGGCTACTGGGAGACGTCGGCTCCGAAGTAGCGCTCGGAGATGGAGGCGAGGGTGCCGTCCTCGCGCAGCTCGTCGAGGGCGGAGTCGACGGCCTCGACGAGGTCGTCCGAGCCCTTCGGGAAGGTGAAGGCGCTCTCGGAGGTGTCGTCGGTGGTGACGGCGACCTTGAGGCCCGCGGCCTGGTCGGGGTAGGTCGTGGACCAGTCGAGCCAGGTGAGGCGGTCGTTCACGGTCGCGTCGACGCGGCCCTGCTCGACGAGGGCGATGGCCTGCGCCCAGCCCTCGACGCCCTCGACCTCGGCGCCGTTCTCCTGCGCGACGGTGTACCAGTTGCTCGAGAGCGACTGCGCAGTGGTCTTGCCGGAGAGGCCGGCGAGGTCGGTGATCGAGGTGTCGCTCGAGGGGACGATCACGACGCCGGGGCTGACCGAGTACGGCTCCGAGAAGTCGTACTTCGCCTCGCGCTCGTCGTTGATCGAGACCTGGTTCGCGATCACGTCGAAGCGCGCTCCGTCCAGGCCCGCGAACATCGCGTCCCACTGCGTCTCCTGGAAGTCGGGCTCGACGCCCAGCTTCTCGGCCACGGCGGTGATCACGTCGACGTCGTAGCCGGTGAGGGCTCCGGTCCCGCCGTCGGCGTGGAAGGAGAAGGGCGGGTAGGTGCCCTCGGTGCCGATGGTGAGCTTCCCCGAGTCCTCGACCTCGGCCAGGGTCAGGCCGGAGCTCGCGGAGGCAGTGCCCTCGCCGCTCGAGCCGGAGACCACGTCGTCGGTCGAGGCGGGCGCGCAGCCGGCGAGGACCAGGGCGGCGGCGGCGGCGGTCGTGCCGAGCAGGACGCGCAGGGAGGTGCGGGCGGAGAGGGTCACGGTGTTGTCCTTCGGTGCATCACGGAGTCGTGGCGGTCCCGCTGCGCCGGATGCGGCGCGGGGATCGACGAGGGGACGGGTCGTCCCGGGGCGGACCGCTGCTCGGCGGAACCGCCCGGAGTGACGATAACCAGTGGAGGGGGCGGCCCTATTCCCGGATGTCGCCGTGTGACGCCGGGAGTCCGGTCAGGAAGTGCTCGGCGCCGGCGACCTCGTCGCTCGTGAGGCCCGTCGCCGACTCCGGACGCACCAGGTGGAAGGGGGTGCTCTGCTCGCGGGCCCAGTCGTAGGCGTCCTCGTGGAGGTTGTCGTCGATCCACACCACGGCGTCGATCGCGCCGCGCTCGGCGGCCGCCTCCAGCCACACCGCGACGGGCTGGAGCTTGCCCGTCCGGCCCGGGAACCGCGGGTCGCGCGGGAGGCCGCCGTCGAAGACGATCGCCTCCGTGCCCGCCGGCAGCCCGAGGTCCTGGGCGAGGACCCGCGTCAAGCGCGGCGGCCAGGTCGTGGCCCACACGATCGTGCCGACCGCGGCCAGGCGGGCGACGAGCGCCGCCCGCTCCGGCTCGAGCTCCAGGCGGTGCGAGCCCGAGGCGCGATCGCTGCGGACGGAGGGGTTCAGGACGCCGTCGACGTCGAGCAGGATCAGGGCGGCCATGCCTGTCACCGTAGCGGCGGCGAGGCGGATCGCGCGAGGAGCGCTAGCGTGACGGGATGCCTCCGTCCCTCCTGCTGCCGGGAGGCCGCACAGCCGTGCTGGGGCCGGATCCCGTGCGGCCGGAGGCGCTGCTGCTCACGGTCGACGGCGCGGAGCAGTCGCTGATCGATCCGGGCGATCCCCGGGCTCTGCACCTCGAGTACCTCGCGCGCCTCGGCGCGGTGGTCGACGCCGCCGCCCCTCCCGGCGAGCCGCTGCGCGTGCTGCACCTCGGAGCCGGAGCCCTGGCCCTGGCCCGGTACGTCGCCGCGACCCGGCCGGGCTCCGAGCAGCTCGCGGTGGAGAGCGCGGCAGGACTCGTGGAGTTCGTGCTCGAGCACGCGCCGCTCCCCCGCGGCGCGCGCGTCCGACTCCTCACGGCCGACGCCGCAGGGCCCCTGCCGCCCTGGAGCGCCGACCTCGTCGTGCTCGACGTCTACGACGGGGACGAGATCCCGGAGCCGTTCTACCGCGCGTCCGTCCTCGCTCCGCTCGCCGCCCGCGTCGGCGCCGACGGGCTCCTCGCGGTCAACGTCGCCGACGACGCCGACCACCGGAGGCTGGACCGCCTGCGCGGGGTCGTCCGGGAGCTGCTCCCGGTCACCGCAGCGGTCGGATCGACGGCCTTCGTCGAGGGGCGCACCGGCGGGAACGCGATCCTGCTCGCCTCAGGCTCGGCGCTCGCCGACCACGTCGCCGGCCGCCTGCTGCGCGCCGGCCCGCACCCGGTCTCCGCCGCGGCGGATGGCGACGTCGTGGTCGCCGAGGTGGCGGTAGAAGTCGACCCGTGAGTCGAGAGTGACGCCGGTCTCGAGGTACTTGGCGCGGATCCGCTTGATGTAGGTGCGGACGGTGTGCTCGGCGACGCTGAGGTCGACCGCGACGGTGCGGACCGCGGCACCCGCTCCGTAGGCGCGCATCACCCGGCTCTCCTGCGGGCTCAGCACCGGGCGGCGCTCCTCGCGCCCGTGCACGAGCCGGTGGCGGGCGGTGTCCGAGATCCAGGTGCGGCCGGAGGCGACCGAGACGACCGCCGCGGCGAGCTCGCTGGGGTCGTCGCCCTTCCAGACGTAGGCCGCTCTCTCCCGTCGCAGCACGGCCCGCACCGGCTCCAGGGAGTCGGAGGAGGAGAGCACGACGAGGCCGACGGTCCGGGTAGCCGCACGCTCGAGGGTGTCGGCCACCTCCTCGCCGGGCACGCCGTCCAGGTCGAGGACCGCGATGCGGTCGACGCCCTCCTCGTCGTGCGAGAACTGCGGCAGCAGCTGCGCGAGCAGCGCCTGCAGCGCGGCGCGCTCGATCGCTGGTCCGTCGAAGACGGCCAGCGTGAACCGATCGAATCCGGTCACGGGGGTCCCCTAGCAGGGGCAGGTTCGGGTCCGCCCCGGCTGCACCGTAGCGGTCCGCGACGTCGTCGTGCAGGTGATGGGACATTCCGTCTCAGTGGGAGGACGCCCCCAGAGCGCTCCGGATCGGCTCACGGAGCGCGTGGAGGACCACCCGCGGCACCGTGTCCGGCTAGTGTCCCTCTCCATGGACGACAGCGCAGAGGGCTCCCGGCGGGCCCGGAGGATCCCCGCGGAGCAGGTCCGCAGCCGCATGATCGCCACGGCGCGCGACGTCGTCTCGAACCACGGCCTCACGGTGAGCTTCGCGCACCTGCCCATGGAGGAGTACATCCGCCTGGCCGGCGTGCCGCGCAGCTCCGTCTACCGGATCTGGAGCACGCGCGAGGAGTTCGTGGCCGACCTGGTCGGCGAGGTCTTCGTGCGGGACCGGTACGCGGAGGGCGCCGATCCCGAGGCCCAGCAGGAGATGCGCGAGGTCTACGAGCGCTCCACCGATCTGCTCTCCACGGCCGCCGGCCGCCGCCGGGTCGCCTGGGAGACCATCCGCATCGGGGCGCGGGCCAATGCCGAGTCGCTCCGCCGCTCCGCCGACTGGTCGTCGTACAACGCACTGCTCGCCTGCACCTTCTCGATGGAGGAGGGGCCTTCACGCGACGCCGTGCGCGCCACGGCGAAGCGGATCGAGGGCATGCTCACGCGCCGGATGCGCGACTTCTACGAGGAGACGCTGCAGGTCTTCGGCGGGACGATGCGCCCGGGATTCACGACGCTCCAGCTCGCCCACCTCACCGCGATCGTGATCGACGGGCTCGCGCACCGGGGCCGGCTCCTCGACGACGACCTCGACGCTCCGGTGACCGCCCCCGGCCTCGACGGCGAGCCGGTCGAGTGGACCCTGGCGGCCTGGACGATCCGCTCGATCGTCGACGGGATGCTGGAGCCGGTCGCGGAGGACTGAGCGGACCCCGCGACCCGGATCACTCGTCCGGTTCGGTGAACCCGTCGATCAGCAGCAGCACCGACACCACCGCCAGCGACGGTCCCTCGGGATCGGCCGGGTCGAGCGGGCCGGTCACCAGCTCCGGTGCCGCGATCCGCGCGATGCACAGACCCTCGATCAGGGCCGAGACGGCGGAGGCGAGAGCGGCGGAGCCGCGGTCCGGGCGCAGCCGGAGCCCCGCCTCGGCGAGGGTGTGCTCGTAGTACTTCGCCATGTTGTCGATGAAGTGCAGCTGGCGGGACCGCAGAGCGGATCCGATGGCGGTCCGTGCCGGCTCCTCGTGCGAGCCCACCGCGCCGGCGAGAGCGATGAAGTTGCGCCAGTGCTGCGACGAGAAGACGTTGTCGACGTTCGCATCGACGGCGACCCGGACGGAGGCGATCAGGGCCTCGCGGCGCTGCGCCGGGGTCGGCTCGGGGTCGAGGCTGCGGTGGAGGTGGGAGTTCCCGGCCCGCAGGGACGGCTGGTCGAGGCGGGTGGCGAGGACCCGCTCCGGGATCGCGGCGATCAGCTCGTCGTAGAACGACTGGCGAGTGGGCCAGATCCGGTACACGGTGCTGCGCGGAACACCCGCCGAGCGGATGACGTCCTCGAGGGGCAGGTGGGCGACTCCGACGCGCAGGCCCTCGGCGCGGACGACCGCGAGAGCGGCGTCCAGCAGGCGGGTGCGGACCTGCTCGCGGGTCAGGCGGGGAGGACGCGCCGGCTCCTCCGCATCGAGGGGGTCGTCGCTCATCAGGCCTCCGGCGCCGGGATGCACGGAGGAGCCTCCGACATCTACTGTCCAGCCGAGCGTACCCGGAGGGAGCGCGGAACGTGAGAGGAGATCGGAGACGGGCGCGGCCCGCGCATGCGGCTCGGGTGCCGCGCGGGCCGCGCTGCCTGTCCCCCAGGCGGCCTCCCCATGGGCCGGTCCGACCGTATGCTTCCCGACAGACGTCCGTCAACTGACGCGACATGGTGTCTCCTCGGCGGTGTCCGCCGACCGGTCACGAGGACCGCCTCCGGGACTCCTCCGCCGCCGGGAGCGCCCTCGCCGCGGTCTGCGCTCGAGAGGCGTGCGGAGCGGACAGCTCGCCCGTGACGACGTCCGACACGACGCCGGTGGCGTGCTCGACGAGGTCGACGTTCCGGGTCAGCCGCGCGTGGTGGCACGGGCTCGCGTCGACGTCGACCACGAGCTTCGCGAAGCGCAGAGCATCGCCGAGCCGCGCGAACGGCGAGAGCTCGGCGACGAGGGACGGCACGTCCGCCGCGGCGAGGTAGGTGTAGCGGCAGGTCGAGACCACGTAGTCGTCGACTCCGGCCGTCGCCGATCCGGTCGCGACCATGATGTCGCCGAGGTCGACCGGCGCGGTGGCGAGGCCGAGCGCCACCGCGGCGGTCACCTGGATGTCACCCACCAGCGCCGTCACGTGCACGCCGGCGGGCCAGGGCGGCAGGGAGCCGAGCTCGGTCGATCCCGTCCGCAGGCCCTTGCCCGCCGCCGAGGCGAGGGCGTCGATCATCGGCACTCCCGTGCACTCCCCCGCGTGCTCGGCGTCCTCGGAGACGGCGTCCCCGCAGGAGGCGAGCATCGCCGAGACGCTCAGCCGGCTCTGCGGGTCCAGTCCTGCGATCACCGCGGGGCTGACCTGGCCGGAGTCGTCGACCATTCGTCCGAGGCGCTCCGCGACGTCGGATCCCGTGTTCGGGGTGCCGAAGGTGAGGACGGACGAGACCATCGAGGCGACGGCGGTCCCGTCGACCGAGCCGCTCAGCGCCTGGCGGGCGGCGAGCCCTCCCATCGAGTGCGCGACGACGACGGCGCGGTGCCCGGTCGCGGAGACGAGGCAGGCGATCGAGGAGGCGAGCGCGTCGCTGATCCCCGGGTCGGTGACCCAGCGCGCGGCGAGCCGGCGGTAGTCGAAGGTGTAGACCGCGGCGCCGTCGATCTGCTGCAGCCGGCCGAGGAGGGACGGCTCGGGAGCGTCGAGCGGAGCGGTCGCCGACTCCGACGACACCATGTCGACGAGATGGGAGAAGGCCCCTGTGCGGTCGGCGTCGTGCGTCGCCGTGCCCAGCCAGCCGTGCAGCATCACGATGGGGACCAGGGCGGCGGCGGAGCGCGGCCGGACGTCGTCGCCCGTGAGCACGGGAGCCAGCTCGGCGACGCCGCAGGACGAGGGTGCGACCGCCTCGCCCGCCTCCGCCCGCCCCGCGGGCACCACGACGACGCCGACCACCACGAGCAGTGCGGCCAGCACGACGATCACGAGTCTCATCCGCGCGTTTCCTCACGTGCCGCGACCAGGACGGGGAACGGGTACAGGCTCGACCCGACGAGCACGCATCGAGTCAATCATCCCGCTCCTGCGGGGGAGGACGCTCGTCGCGAACGGGCGGCCCCCCGTGCGGGTGACCGCGGGCCGGGCACGACGAAGGCCCCGCCGGTGTCCCGACGGGGCCTTCGATCGTTCAGCTCACCTGGATCAGCTGTAGTTGCCCGGCTCGTAGCCGTCGCTCGAGAACGAGTCGAAGTCGACGAACGAGAGGTCGGCGTCGCTGAACGCGGCGTCGTCGGCGAAGATGCGGTTGGGGTACCGCTCGGCCTTCGCCTCCTCGGTCGCCTCGACCGACACGTTCCGGTACTTGGGCAGACCGGTTCCCGCCGGGATCAGCTTTCCGATGATCACGTTCTCCTTCAGGCCCATCAGCGGGTCGCGCTTGCCCTCCATGGCCGCCTGCGTGAGGACGCGGGTGGTCTCCTGGAAGGACGCGGCCGACAGCCACGACTCGGTCGCGAGCGAGGCTTTGGTGATGCCCATGACCTCCTGGCGGGCGGACGCTGTCCGCTTGCCCTCGGTCAGAGCCGCACGGTTGACCTCGCTGTAGCGCGAGCGGTCGACGAGCTCGCCCGGCAGCAGCTCCGTGTCGCCGTGGTCGACCACGGTGACCTTGCGGAGCATCTGACGCACGATGACCTCGATGTGCTTGTCGTGGATCGGCACACCCTGCGAGCGGTAGACGCCCTGGACGCCGCCCACCAGGTGCTTCTGGACCTCGCGGACGCCCAGCACGCGCAGGACCTCCTTGGGGTCGACCGTTCCGACGTGCAGCTGCTGCCCGAGCTCGACGTGCTGGCCGTCCTCGATGAGGAGCTGCGAGCGCTTGAGCACCGGGTAGATGACCGCCTCGTCGCCGTTGTCCGGCTGGAGGATGACGCGGCGGGCACGGTCGGTGTCCTCGATGGTGATCCGGCCGGCGGCCTCCGCGATCGGCGACGCGCCCTTGGGGGTGCGGGCCTCGAAGAGCTCCTGCACGCGGGGAAGACCCTGCGTGATGTCGTCGGCCGAGGCCGATCCACCGGTGTGGAAGGTGCGCATCGTGAGCTGCGTGCCGGGCTCGCCGATCGACTGGGCCGCGATGATGCCGACGGCCTCTCCGATGTCGACGAGCTTGCCGGTGGCGAGCGAGCGGCCGTAGCAGGCCGCGCAGACGCCGACGGCGGACTCGCAGGTCAGGACGGAGCGCACCTTGATGTGGCGCACGCCCGCTCCGACCAGCTTCTCGATGAGCACGTCGCCCACGTCCTCGCCGGCCTCGGCGACGAGCTCGCCGGCCTCGTTCGACGCCGGGGTGGCGAGCGAACGGGCGTAGACGGAGTTCTCGACGTTGGAGTCCTTGATCCAGGCGCCGGTGGCGTCCTGGAGCATGATCGGCAGGTCGAGGCCCTTCGAGGTGCCGCAGTCCTCCTCGCGGATGATGACGTCCTGCGAGACGTCGACGAGTCGACGCGTCAGGTAGCCCGAGTCCGCGGTGCGGAGCGCGGTGTCGGCCAGGCCCTTGCGGGCACCGTGCGTGGCGATGAAGTACTCGGCGACCGACAGGCCCTCGCGGTACGAGGAGATGATCGGTCGGGCGATGATCTCGCCCTTCGGGTTGTTCACCAGGCCTCGCATGCCGGCGATGTTGCGCACCTGCAGCCAGTTGCCGCGGGCACCGGAGGTGACCATGCGGTTGATGGTGTTGTCCGTCGGGAAGTTCGCGCGCATGGCCTTGGCGACCTCGTCGGTCGCCTCGGTCCAGATCTTCACGAGCTCCTGGCGGCGCTCGGCCTGAGTGGTCAGACCCTTGTCGTACTCGGACTCGACCTTCGCGGCCTTCTTCTCGTAGCCCGCGATGATCTCGGGCTTCGACGGAGGCGTGAGGATGTCGGACAGCGCCACGGTGACACCCGAGCGGGTGGCCCAGTAGAAGCCGGCGTCCTTGATCCGGTCGAGGGAGGCGGCGACCTCCACCTTCGGGTAGCGCTCCGCGAGGTCGTTGACGATCCCGGAGATGGTCGTCTTGTCGGCGACCTGCTCGAAGTAGGGGTAGTCGACCGGCAGCGCCTCGTTGAAGAGGGCGCGGCCGAGCGTGGTCTCGAGGAGGACCGGCGCGATGACCTTACCGTTCTCGTCGATCTCGACGCCCTCGGGTGCCTGACCCTGCGCGAAGTACACGTCCGACATGCGGATCCTGACCTTCGAGTTCAGGTGCAGCGAGCCCTGGTCCTTCGCGAGGATCGCCTCCGAGACGGAGGAGAACGCGCGGCCCTCGCCGGCGGCGCCCTCGCGGATCGTCGTCAGGTGGTGGAGGCCGATGATCATGTCCTGCGTGGGCAGGGTGACCGGACGGCCGTCCGAGGGCTTGAGGATGTTGTTCGACGCGAGCATCAGGATGCGCGCCTCGGCCTGGGCCTCGACGGACAGCGGCAGGTGGACGGCCATCTGGTCGCCGTCGAAGTCCGCGTTGAACGCGGCGCAGACGAGCGGGTGCAGCTGGATCGCCTTGCCCTCGACCAGCTGGGGCTCGAAGGCCTGGATGCCGAGACGGTGCAGCGTGGGCGCGCGGTTCAGCAGGACGGGGCGCTCGCGGATGATCTCCTCGAGCACGTCCCACACCTGCGGGCGCGAGCGCTCCACCATGCGCTTGGCGGCCTTGATGTTCTGCGCGTGCGACAGGTCGATCAGGCGCTTGATCACGAACGGCTTGAACAGCTCCAGCGCCATCTGCTTGGGCAGACCGCACTGGTGCAGCTTGAGCTGCGGGCCGACGATGATGACCGAGCGGCCCGAGTAGTCGACGCGCTTGCCCAGCAGGTTCTGGCGGAAGCGACCCTGCTTTCCCTTGAGCATGTCGCTCAAGGACTTCAGGGCGCGGTTGCCGGTTCCGGTGACGGGGCGGCCGCGGCGGCCGTTGTCGAAGAGGGCGTCGACCGCCTCCTGGAGCATGCGCTTCTCGTTGTTCACGATGATCTCGGGGGCACCGAGGTCGAGCAGGCGGCGGAGTCGGTTGTTGCGGTTGATCACGCGACGGTAGAGGTCGTTCAGGTCGCTGGTCGCGAACCGGCCTCCGTCGAGCTGCACCATCGGGCGCAGCTCCGGCGGGATGACCGGGACGACGTCGAGGACCATCGCGGCCGGCGAGTTGCCGGTGGCGAGGAACGAGTTGACGACGCGCAGGCGCTTGATGGCGCGGATCTTCTTCTGACCCTTGCCCTCGGCGATCTGCAGGTGCAGCGTCTCGGCCTCGGCCTGGAGGTCGAACTGCTCGAGGCGCTTCTTGATCGCCTCGGCGCCCATGTAGGCCTCGAAGTAGACGCCGTACCGGTCGACGAGCTCGTTGAAGACCGCGTCCTCGGGCTTGAGGTCGCCGACCTTGAGGGTGCGGAACTGCTCCCACACGCTCTCGAGCCGCGCGATGTCCTCGTCGAAGGACTTGCGGATCTGGCCCATCTCCTTCTCGGCGCCGTCCTTGGTGCGGCGCTTCTGGTCGCTCTTGGCGCCCTCCGCCTCCAGGGCGGCGAGGTCGGTCTCCAGGCGCGCCAGACGGTCCGCGATGCGGGAGTCGCGCTGGTCCGAGAGGGTCTTGATCTCGAGCCGGAGCTCGTTCTCGAGGCCGGGCATGTCGGCGTGACGGCCGTCGTCGTCCACGTCGATGATCATGTACGCCGCGAAGTAGATGACCTTCTCGAGGTCCTTCGGCGCCATGTCCAGCAGGTATCCGAGGCGCGAGGGGACGCCCTTGAAGTACCAGATGTGGGTGACGGGGGCGGCGAGCTCGATGTGGCCCATCCGCTCGCGGCGGACCGAGGACTTGGTGACCTCGACGCCGCAGCGCTCGCAGACGATGCCCTTGAAGCGGACTCGCTTGTACTTGCCGCAGGAGCACTCCCAGTCGCGAGAGGGTCCGAAGATCTGCTCGCCGAACAGGCCGTCCTTCTCGGGCTTCAGGGTGCGGTAGTTGATGGTCTCGGGCTTCTTCACTTCACCGTGCGACCAGCGACGGATGTCATCGGCCGTTGCGAGGCCGATGCGCAGCTCATCGAAAGTGGTTACGTCGAGCAATGTTTTCTCCTTGTCGGAAAACAGGGTGTCTCGTCAGAGACGGGAGGTCGTCAGATGCTGGCGCGGATCAGATGTCGTCGACGGAGGACGACTCGAACCGGGAGGAGATGTTGATGCCGAGCTCTTCCGCGGCGCGGTAGACCTCGTCATCGGTGTCGCGCAGGCTGACCGCGGTGCCGTCGGCCGAGAGGACCTCGACGTTCAGGCACAGGGACTGCATCTCCTTGATGAGGACCTTGAAGGACTCCGGGATGCCGGGCTCCTGGATGTTCTCGCCCTTGACGATGGCCTCGTACACCTTCACGCGGCCGAGGATGTCGTCCGACTTGATGGTGAGGAGCTCCTGGAGGGCGTAGGCGGCGCCGTAGGCCTCGAGGGCCCACACCTCCATCTCGCCGAAGCGCTGTCCGCCGAACTGCGCCTTACCACCGAGCGGCTGCTGGGTGATCATCGAGTACGGGCCCGTCGAGCGCGCGTGGATCTTGTCGTCGACGAGGTGGTGCAGCTTCAGGATGTACATGTAGCCGACCGAGACCGGGTCCGGGAAGGGCTCCCCGGAGCGGCCGTCGAACAGCTGCGTCTTGCCGGACGAGCCGATCAGGCGCTCTCCGTCGCGCGTCGGGGTGGTGGAGTCGAGGAGCCCTGCGAGCTCCTCCTCCGCCGCACCGTCGAAGACGGGGGTCGCGACCTTGGTGCCGGGCGCCGCCTCGCGGGCGTGCTCGGGCAGGCGCGCGGCCCACTCCGGCTGACCCTCGACCTTCCAGCCCTGCTTCGCGATCCACCCGAGGTGGATCTCGAGGACCTGGCCGAAGTTCATGCGGCCGGGGACGCCGAGCGGGTTGAGGACGATGTCGACCGGGGTGCCGTCGGCGAGGAACGGCATGTCCTCGACCGGCAGGATCTTCGAGATGACGCCCTTGTTGCCGTGGCGGCCGGCGAGCTTGTCGCCCTCGGTGATCTTGCGCTTCTGGGCGATGTAGACGACCACGCGCTGGTTGACGCCCGAGCCGAGCTCGTCGTCGCCGTCCTGCGCGTCGAACACCTTGACGCCGATGATCGTGCCCTGCTCGCCGTGGGGCACCTTCAGCGACGTGTCGCGGACCTCGCGGCTCTTCTCGTTGAAGATCGCGCGGAGCAGGCGCTCCTCGGCCGAGAGCTCGGTCTCGCCCTTGGGCGTGACCTTGCCGACGAGGATGTCGCCGGGGCGGACCTCGGCGCCGATGCGGATGATGCCGCGCTCGTCCAGGTCGGCCAGGAGCTCCGGGCTGACGTTGGGGAGGTCGCGGGTGATCTCCTCCTTGCCGAGCTTGGTGTCGCGGGCGTCGACCTCGTACTCCTCGATGTGGATCGAGGAGAGGACGTCGTCCTTCACCAGGTTCTGGCTGAGGATGATCGCGTCCTCGAAGTTGTGGCCCTCCCACGGCATGAACGCGACGAGCAGGTTCTTGCCCAGCGCGAGCTCGCCGTTCTCGGTGGCGGGGCCGTCGGCGACGACCTCGCCGACCTCGATGCGCTCGCCGGCCGAGACGACCACGCGGTTGTTGTACGAGGTGCCCTGGTTGGAGCGGTCGAACTTGCGGAGGAAGTAGGTCTGCGTGCCGCCCTCGTCCAGCTGGACGGTGACGGAGTCGGCAGAGACCTCCTGGACGACACCGGCCTTGTCGGCGGTGATGACGTCGCCGGCGTCGATGGCCGCGAAGCCCTCCATGCCGGTTCCGACGACGGGCGACTCGCTGCGCAGCAGCGGGACGGCCTGACGCTGCATGTTCGCTCCCATGAGCGCGCGGTTCGCGTCGTCGTGCTCGAGGAACGGGATCAGCGAGGTCGCGACCGAGACCATCTGGCGCGGCGAGACGTCCATGTAGTGGACGCGATCGGCGTCGACGAGCTCGACCTCTCCGCCCTTGGGGCGGACCAGGACCTTGCCCTCCGCGAAGCGGAAGTCCTTCGTGAGTGGGGCGTTCGCCTGGGCGACCAGGTACTCGTCCTCCTCGGACGCGGTGAGGTAGTCGATCTGCGAGGTGACGGTGCCGTCGACGACCTTGCGGTACGGGGTCTCGATGAAGCCGAACGAGTTGATGCGCGCGAAGGACGCGAGCGATCCGATCAGGCCGATGTTCGGGCCTTCCGGGGTCTCGATCGGGCACATGCGGCCGTAGTGCGAGGGGTGGACGTCGCGGACCTCGACGCCGGCGCGCTCACGGGAGAGTCCGCCGGGGCCGAGCGCCGACAGGCGGCGCTTGTGGGTCAGACCCGCGAGCGGGTTGTTCTGGTCCATGAACTGCGACAGCTGGCTGGTGCCGAAGAACTCCTTGATCGCGGCGACGACGGGGCGCACGTTGATCAGGGTCTGCGGGGTGATCGCCTCGATGTCCTGCGTGGTCATGCGCTCGCGGACGACGCGCTCCATGCGGGACAGTCCGGTGCGGACCTGGTTCTGGATCAGCTCGCCGACCGCGCGGATGCGGCGGTTGCCGAAGTGGTCGATGTCGTCGACGTCGAGACGCAGCTCGACCGGCTCGCCGTCGCGCACGCCGGGGAGGGCGGTGCGGCCGTCGTGCAGGGCGACCAGGTACTTGATGGTCGCGATGATGTCCTCGACCGTGAGCACCGAGTCGGACAGCGCCTTGTCGATGCCGAGCTTGCGGTTGATCTTGTAGCGGCCGACCTTCGCGAGGTCGTAGCGCTTGGAGTTGAAGTAGAAGTTGTCCAGCAGCGCGCGGGCGGCCTCGGCGGCGACCTGCTCGCCCGGACGGAGCTTGCGGTAGATGTCGCGGAGGGCGTCCTCCTTGGTGAGGATGTTGTCCTTCTCGAGGGTCAGCTCGATCGACTCGTAGCCGGCGAACTGCTCGAGGATCTCCTCGCTCGTGAGGCCGAGGGCCTTGAGGAACACGGTGACCGACTGCTTGCGCTTGCGGTCGATGCGCACGCCGACCTGGTCGCGCTTGTCGATCTCGAACTCGAGCCAGGCGCCGCGGCTCGGGATGACGCGGGCGGAGTAGATGTCCTTGTCGGACGTCTTCTCCTGCTGGCGCTCGAAGTAGACGCCGGGGCTGCGCACGAGCTGGGACACGACGACACGCTCGGTGCCGTTGATGATGAACGTGCCCTTCTCGGTCATCAGCGGGAAGTCGCCCATGAAGACCGTCTGGGTCTTGATCTCACCCGTGAGGTGGTTCATGAACTCGGCCTCGACGTACAGCGGAGCGGCGTAGGTCTTGCCGCGCTCCTTGCACTCCTCGATCGTGTACTTCTCGGGCTCGAGGTACGGGTTCGTGAAGCTCAGCTGCATCGTCTCGCTGAGGTCCTCGATCGGGGAGATCTCCTCGAAGATCTCGTCGAGGCCGGAGTTGGCGGGGAGGTCCTCCCGGCCGGCGGCCTTCGCCTCGGCGACGCGGGTCTTCCACGCCTCCGAGCCGACGAGCCAGTCGAAGCTCTCGGTCTGCAGCGCGAGCAGATCCGGAACGGTCAGGGTGTCGCTGATCTTGGCGAACGAGAGACGCGAAGCTCCGCGTCCGTTCTTGGGTGAGGTGGTGGTCGCGGTGGACGCAGCAGCCAAGGAAGGAACCTCCGTAGACCCTCGCGGGTCTCAATCTGTGGGATGTGTGGAGTGGGCTCCCGCCGGACGGGCCGCCACCCCTGCCCGCACGCCGTGCGGACCGAGGCGACTCGGTCTTGGGGGCGGGGCTAGAGTGTGGCAACGGCATCCACCATCTGATGCCGGGTTCCGGTGACCTGCCGACCGCGATATGAGGGCATGGGTACTCGGGAGCGCAAAGTACGAATATAGCCGCATCGCGCCACGCCGCGCAAGTGCGGATGCTTGCGCCGCCCCGCGGGGTCCGGTATACGAGGCCACGGCCTCCCGGACCGATCCGACCGGGCCGGGCGCGGAGCCCCGCCGTCCCGCCGCCGCGGCAGACTGGTCGGATGCAGGAACGCACCGGCCGCCGACGCGGAGACGACTCCGAGCACCCCCGCGCCGTGCTCGCCAGCGGGTACACCGCGCGGATCGAGCCCGACCGCCACTCGCCCGAGGCGGCGACCCTGGTCGTCGACGGCACTCCGCAGTCGCACGTCGACCTCGCGGATCCGACGCACCTCTCGTTCGAGTACGTCCGCCGGATCGGCCACGCGATCGACCTCGTCGCCCCCGAGGGCGAGAGCGTCACGGCGCTCCACCTGGGCGCCGGAGCGCTGACCCTCCCCCGCTACGTCGCCGCGACCCGGCCGGGCTCGCGCCAGCAGGTCGTCGAGATCGAGGGCGCTCTGGTCGAGCTGGTGCGCGAGGCGCTCCCGCTCCCCCGCGGGGCGCAGATCCGCATCCGCCAGGGCGACGCCCGCGAGGTGCTCGGCAAGCTGCCGCCCGGGCTGCGCGGCACGGTCGACGTGGTCGTCGTCGACATCTTCTCGGGCGCGCGCACTCCCGCGCACGTGACCAGCGCCGAGTTCTACGGGGCGATCGCGCCGCTGCTCGCCCCCGGCGGCCTGGTCGCGGTGAACGTGGCCGACGGCGGCGCGCTCGCCTTCGCCCGCGCCCAGGCCGCGACGCTCGCCTCCGTCTTCGCGCACACCGCGATCATGACCGACACCCAGATGCTCAAGGCCAAGCGCTTCGGGAACGTGGTGATGCTCGCCTCGGCCGATCCGCTGCCGCTCGACGGCCTGCCGCGGCGCCTCGCCTCCGACCCCGCGCCCTCCAAGCTGGTGCAGGGGCGGGAGCTCGAGAACTTCATCGCCGGCGCCCTCGTCGTCACGGACGAGACCGCCACCCCGTCGCCGCTGCCGGCGCGGAGCATCTTCCAGGTGCGACGGGGCTGACCCGGGCCGCGCGTCGGGGCGCCGTCCGGGGACCCGCCGGTACACTCGACGCCGGGGTCAGCGACCCCGACCGTCCTCTCGTCCGCCGCGCGCGACGATCCGGATCCGCACTCCACGAGGAAGCATCGCCCTGAGCATCATCATCCGCCACGACCCCGCGACCCTCCACGAGGAGATCGACGTCGACGCCGCCCAGGAGCGCCTGGAGGAGGTCGGCGCGCTGCGCAGCCTCGCCGCGCTCACCGAGAAGGCGGAGCTGCTGCGCCTGCTCGGGCGCGTCGACGAGGCGTGGGACCTCGCGAACGAGGCCGTCCGCCGCACCCGCTTCTCCGGCGACCGCGCCGAGCTGCTCACCGCCCGCGTCCGCCGCGCCCGCCTCATGCAGCTGCGGGGCCGCACCGACGAGGCCCTCTCGGAGCTCGCGCTCTGCGTCGAGGAGGCCCGCACGCACGAGTGGCACCTCGAGCACTCCTTCGCGCTCAAGCACCGCGGCCTCACCTTCTTCGAGCTGGGCGAGTACGGCCGGGCGATGCGCGACTTCGACGCCGCGACCGCGCTCGGCGAGCGCGTCGGGGTCCCCGAGGAGGAGCTCGAGGTCGCGCGCCTGGGCTACGCCGCCGCCTCCGAGTTCCAGGACGGGACCGACCGCGAGGCCCGCACCGACGGCACCGCCCGCGGCCGCCGCCGCGCCGACGGCGACGAGTCCTAGGCAGCGCCACCGGTGGCCGACCTCGAGGACGTGGCCCGCTGGGCCGACGCGCTGATCGAGGAGCACCTCGACCACTCCTGGTCCTTCGCGCTCGACCACGCGCGCACCCGCGGCGGCGCCTGCCACTGGACGCGCCGCCGGATCACGGTCTCGCGCCACCTCGCAGCCCGCTGGAGCGACGAGGAGGTCCGGCAGACCCTCCTGCACGAGGTCGCTCACGCGCTCGCGGGGCCCGACGCCGGGCACGGACCGCAGTGGCGGCGGATCGCGGCGCGGCTCGGCTACACGGGATCGCGCACCCACAGCAACCCGACCGCGGACGAGCTCGCGCCGTGGGTCGGCACCTGCCCGGGCGGACACCTCTTCTACCGCCATCGCCGGCCCACCCGGCCCCTGGCCTGCGGCCGCTGCGCGCGCCGGTTCGAGCCCGCGAACGCGATCCAGTGGCGGCGCCGACCGGTCCCGGCGCCGTGACCGCGGACGAGGCCCCGCACGGCGGGCGCACGCCGGTCACCGGGCAGTGGCTCCCCGAGGCCGACGGCCGGCGCTGGTGGTTCGACTCCGGAAGCCTCGCACTCGACTTCGCCACGACGGGAGCACTGCCTCCGGGAGCGGCCGAGCACCTCGACTCCGACGCCGCCCTGGCCGCCTGGCTCGCCGAGCGCTTCGAGGCGGTCGGCCCCGAGAGCCGGGACGCGCGCCTGGACGACGCGCTGATGCTCCGGGGCGCGATCGCCCGGCTGGCCGTCGCGGCCGAGGCCGGCACCGCGCTCGACCCGCGCGACGTCGACGTGGTCAACCTGGTCGCGGCGATGCCCGACATCCCGCCGGTGCTGGGCGGCGGATCGCGGCAGGCCGGACGGCTCCACGCGGCGGGCAGGCAGGCGCTCGCGTCCATCGCCCGGGAGGCCGTGGGGCTGCTGGGTCCGGCCGCGACCGGACGGCTGCGGCGCTGCGCGGATCCGGAGTGCCGGATGCTCTACCTCGACACGTCCCGAGCCGGGTCGCGCCGCTGGTGCTCGATGCAGCGCTGCGGGAACCGGTCGAAGGTCCGGGCCTACCGGGCGCGCGCCGCCGCCCCGCGCGGCTGACGCACCGCCGCGGCACCGGGAGCGGCGCCGCGGCGGGACGGGTCAGTCGGAGACGCGGACCGAGCGGTCGAAGGCGACGTAGCCCGAGAAGTCCTTGCCGACGCGGTCGAACGCCGTCGGGTAGGGGTGCGGGTACGACCAGGCCTTGTCCTTCTGCAGGCCGTCGCCGGTCTGCACCGAGAAGTACTGGCACTCGCCCTTCCACGGGCAGGTGTAGGGCGTGGGGCTCTCGACGAGCACGCCCTCGGCGATGCTCGACGGCGGGAAGTACCAGTTGCCCTCGATCGAGATCAGGTCGGAGTCGGGGGCGTCGGCGAGGACGACGTCGTTGAGGACGGCTTTCATGCGGGCCAGCTTTCGGTCGGGGCGGGGGGCGGAGGGACCGCCTCCGCCGAACGCTACGCCGGGGGCGGGCGAGTGGTCGAGGCGGCGGCTCGGATCGCAGGGGCTTGTGCGCTCCGCGGACGCCCTGCACCGCTCGGAGGCCGCGCCCGCCGGAGCGGCGGGTCAGCGGAGTACTGACACCTCGTCGACGGCGTCGACCCGGGCGGCGGCGCGGACCTCGTCCGCCCGCCCCTCGGCGGCGAGCAGGCGGCCGGACTCGGACGCGGTGAGCAGATGCGCGCACGCCCGGCGCAGGCCCTCGTAGGACGCGCAGGCCACCGCGGCCTCGGGCGAGACGTGGTCGATGCCCAGCCCGATGAGCGCGTCGACGACGGCGCCGGCCGCCAGCTGGTCCTCCATCGCGAACCGCGCCGCTCCGCTGTCGTCGACGTCGCCGAGTGCGATCACGTTGACGCTGGTGCGCCCGCCGTTCTCGTGCTGGCGCTCCAGGATCCAGCGGGCGACGGCCGAGCGGTCGGCCAGGCCCGCGCGGACGACGCGGCCCTCCACTCCCCCGAGGTCGGGGCTCTCGCCTCCGGGCAGAGCGTCGACGAGCACCGTGACGTGGGCGGGGGCGAGCACGCGGAGGGCGCGGGCCCCCCACTCGAAGCGGATCTGGTAGGTCGACTGGTCGACGGAGGCGGCGGGAGCGGTCACCCTGACACGGTAGCGAGCCCCGGAGGCGCATACACGTCCGGGGCTCTGCGCGCACCCGGTTCCCGCGCAGGGGCGGGCGGAGGAGGATGTCCCTCGTGAAGGTGATGCTCAAGCACGTGCTCGACACCGACGCCGACTCCGCCTGGCGCGCCCTGCAGAGTCCGGCCGTGTTCCGGGAGGTGATGTCCCCGCTCCTGACCGCCGCGTCGCTGGACGAGGGCGGCTTCCGCCCGACCTGGGGGCTCGGCTCCCACGAGGTCGCGATGGACGCCCTCGGGATCGTGCCGATGGGCGCGCAGGAGATCGACCTCTCCTACCGCCGCGTCCCCTCGATGCCCGACGTGCGGATCCTGCGCGACAGCGGCGGGCCCCTCACGGGCTCCCTCCGCCTCATCACCGCGTGGGACCACCGCATGGCCGTGGCCCCGCTCCCCGACGGGCGCACGCTCTTCCGCGACCGCCTCGAGTTCTCGGCGGGTCTCGCCTCGGCCGCGCTCTGGCCTTCGATGTGGGCGTTCTGGCAGTGGCGCGGCATCCGCATCCGCTCCCTCGCCCCGTCCTGGCGCCACGATCTCGGTGCCGACACCCGCCCGCGCGGGGAGTCCGCCGCATGAGCCCCGACGGCGTCGCCGAGGAGGAGACCGAGCTGTCGCGCTCGGAGCTCCTGCGCCTCCAGTGGCCCTCCGCCGACGAGGAGGAGCAGGACGACGACGGCGTCTCGCCCCGCCGCCGCCTCACGACGGCGGTCGAGGTGTCGGACTGGCGCCGCCACGTCCAGGCCCTCTACGCGGAGGTGCGCCGGCTCTCGAACGTGGACCTGCTCGCCGCGCACGCGTCCTGGATCCGCGGGCGCAACGCGCTCTTCGCGCAGCACCCCTCCACCCCCCTCCTCCCGGCCGACCGCGCGCACTTCCGCTCGCTGCCGATCGCGCCCTACGACGCGGCCTGGCGCTTCGAGCTCGAGGTGGCCCCGGCCGAGGAGGCGCGGCGGATGGACGTGGAGACCGGCACCGACGGCACCGTCCCCTTCGAGCTGATCGGCACGGTCGAGGTGCCGGACACCGGCAGCCTCGACGTCTGGCGCCTGGCGTCCTACGGCGGAGGCCTGTTCCTGCCGGTCAAGGACGCCCTCGCGGGGACACCCGGCGGCACCTACGGCGGCGGCCGCTACCTCCTGGACACCGTGAAGGGCGCCGACCTCGGCCCGGGCTCCGCCCCGGGGACGCTGGTGCTCGACTTCAACTTCGCCTACAACCCCTCCTGCGCCTACGACCCGGCCTGGGCCTGCCCGCTCGCCCAGGCGGGCAACCGGCTGCCGGTCGAGGTGCCGGTCGGCGAGCGCTACCGGGGCTGACACCGACCCTGGACGTTCTCGGAGGGGCGGCCGATAGCCTCCGGGCGGCGCCGTCGTGCGCCGGAAAGCAGGAAAGCCTCATGCCCCGTCCCGTCCTCCTCGTCACCGGAACCTCCACCGGCATCGGCCGCGCCACAGCGATCGAGGCCGCGCGCGCGGGCTGGCGGGTGGTCGCCACCGTGCGGGATCCGGAGCGGGCGGAGGGCCTGCACGCCGCCGCCGCCGAGGCCCGCGTCGAGCTCGACCTGCGGGCGCTCGACCTGACCGACGCGGACTCCGTCGCCGGCTGCCTCCGCGCCGTGGAGGAGGAGCTCGGCGGTCTCGACGCCCTCGTGAACAACGCCGGAGCCGGCCACCTCGGCACCCTCGAGCTGGAGGATCCGGAGGAGCTGCGCCGCGTGATGGAGGTCAACTTCTTCGGCACCGTCGCGGTCACCCGCGCCGCGCTGCCGATGCTGCGCTCGTCCCGCGGCCGCATCGTCACCGTCTCGAGCGTCGGCGGCGCGATCGGGCAGCCGTTCAACGAGGACTACTGCGCGGCGAAGTTCGCGGTCGAGGGGTTCTTCGAGGCACTCGCCCCCGTCGCCGCCTCCGTCGGCGTCCACGTGTCGCTGATCGAGCCGGGAGCGGTCCGCAGCAGCTTCGTCGAGAACGTCGGCATCGACGCGGCGGCGATGCTCGCGCAGGCCGGCCCCTACTCGCCGGCGCTCGGCGCCTACCTCGACCGCGCCGCGTCGTCCTTCTCCTCGACCCACGCGCAGGACCCGTCCGACGTCGCCGCCGTCATCCTGAAGACCCTGCGCGACCCGGAGCCGGCCTTCCGCGTGCAGACCTCGGACTGGGCGGGCGACTTCGTCGGGACCAAGCTGAGCGACCGCGACGGCTCCCGCGTGCAGGCCGCGATGCGCGGATGGATCGGCATCCACTAGAGTGGGACGGTGCGAGCGCAGCGACTGCGCTCCCCCGCGTCGTAGAACGCCCCTTGTCCCCTAGGACTCTGACCGTCGAGGATCCGTCCCGACCATCTGGCGCACGTGCATGAGGCCCCCGGCCGCGCGCACCGAATCGTACGGCGAACGGATGTGACCACCGTCACCTTCGCCCGAACGCCGATCACCCGCGCCCCGGCCACCGCCCGCGCGTCCTCGATCGGCATGATGCCCCCGAAAGGCACCACTCCATGTCGAACACCCCCCTCTCCTTCAGCGCCCTCGGCGTGCCGGCCCCCCTCGTGGCCGCGCTCACCGCGAGCGGCATCACCGAGCCCTTCCCGATCCAGGTCGACACGCTGCCCGACACCCTCGGCGGACGCGACGTCCTCGGCCGCGGCAAGACCGGCTCCGGCAAGACCCTCGCCTTCTCCATCCCGATGATCGCCCGACTCGGCGGCTCGCTCGCCGGCGGACGCCGCCGCCCCGGCCGCCCGCTCGGACTCGTCCTCGCGCCGACCCGCGAGCTCGCCACGCAGATCACCGCCGCGATGCAGCCCCTCGCCGACGCGTACGGCATCGTCACCACCACGATCTTCGGAGGCGTCTCGCAGCAGCGCCAGGTCGCCGCGCTCAAGCAGGGCGTCGACATCGTCGTGGCCTGCCCGGGCCGCCTCGAGGACCTGATGAAGCAGGGCTTCGTGAACCTCGACGCCGTCGAGATCACCGTCCTCGACGAGGCCGACCACATGGCCGACCTCGGCTTCCTGCCGGTCGTCACGCGCATCCTCGACAAGACCCCCCGCGGCGGGCAGCGCCTGCTGTTCTCCGCGACGCTCGACAACGGCGTGGACAAGCTGGTCAAGAAGTACCTCCAGAACGAGGTGCTCCACTCGGTCGACGAGGCCAACTCCCCCGTCGCGCTGATGACCCACCACGTGTTCGAGGTCGACGGCCTCGACGCCAAGAACGCGCTCGTGAAGACCCTCGCGTCCGGCACCGGCCGCCGCATCCTCTTCATGCGCACCAAGCACCACGCGAAGAAGCTCGCCAAGCAGCTCACCGGCCAGGGCATCCCCGCGGTCGACCTGCACGGCAACCTCTCGCAGGTCGCCCGCGACCGGAACCTCGCCGCGTTCGGCGCCGGCACCGTCAAGGTCCTCGTCGCCACCGACGTCGCAGCCCGCGGCGTGCACGTCGACGACGTCGAGCTCGTCATCCACGTCGACCCGCCGATGGAGCACAAGGCGTACCTGCACCGCTCGGGCCGCACCGCCCGCGCCGGCAGCGAGGGAGACGTCGTCACCGTCGTCCTGCCCACGCAGCGCAGCGACGTGAAGACCCTCCTCCGCAAGGCCGCGATCCAGGTCGCGCCCCAGCAGGTGACGGCCGACTCGGCCGCCGTCGCGAAGCTCGTCGGCGACGTCGCTCCGTACGTCACCCCCAGCGCCGTCGTCGAGCCCGTCCGCGGCCAGTCGCAGGGCGGACGCTCGCAGGGCGCCAACGCGCAGCGCAAGCGCGCGGCCCGCACCGAGGGCACCGCCGCGCCCCGCGGCGGACGCTCGACGGGTGCCGCGACCGGCGGAGGCGACCGCCCCCGCCGCGACCGCACCGCCGCCGAGGGACCCGCCCGCGGCGGCGCCCGCGGAGGCCGCAGCCGCTCGGCCGCCGGCGCCCCCTCGACCTCGGGCGGATCGCGCTCGTTCTACAGCACCGCGACCGGCGGAGCAGCCTCGGCCGCTCCCGCCCGCGAGTCCGCCGGCGGCGGCGCCCGCCGCGGCGGGCGCCGCGCGCAGGGCTGAGTCCGATTGTGCGCCGCGGAGCGGCGCACCGCGGTCGGCTTCAAGGACGGTCGCGACGCGCAGAGCGTGTCGCGACCGGCTAGGCCGATCCGCTCACACGCGGATCGACCGTTCGCCTCGCGGGCAGCCGCGGAGCGGCGCACCGCGGTCGGCTTCAAGCACGGTCGCGACGCGCAGAGCGTGTCGCGACCGGCCAGGCCGATCCGCTCGCACGCGGATCGACCGTTCGCCTCGCGGGCAGCCGCGGAACGGCGCACCGCGGTCGGCTTCAAGCACGGTTGCGGTACGCAGAGCGTGTCGCGACCGGCTAGGCCGATCCGCTCGCACGCGGATCGACCGTTCGCCTCGAGGGGAGCGGCTGGTCCGGGGGCTGAGCGTTCGGTGATCGCACGTCAACGCTCGTCCTGATCAGGACGCCGACATCACGAAGGGCCGGGGCCCGCGACTACTGGTCGCGGGCCCCGGCCCTTCGTCGTTCACGCTTCACCTCTTCGAGCGGAGTCCCGCGCAGGGAGCTCCGGAAGTCCTCACCGCGTCCTGATCAGGCGATCCCCTGCTGCGCCGTCGTCGGGCAGGGGCGCCGCCTCTCCTCGCCCGGTCACAGAGGTCCCGTGGACGCCGGATCCACGAGCCGAACGGCCGGGTCGCGTGCCGGCGAATCGGTCCAGGCGGACGCCCGACGCTCCAGCCGGCCCGCCGTCCTTGCGAGCCGACCGCGGCGCCGCTATCGGCGCGCAGAAGGGAGCGCCGCGGCCGATCCGCGCCGCTAGGACAGGCGGCCGACGGAAGCGAGCGCGGCGCGGATCAGCGCGCCCCGCCCGCCCTCCATCTCGGCGGAGATCGCGTCGGAGCAGGCCTCGTCGGGGGTCATCCAGGTGAGCTCGAGGGCGTCCTGGCGGGGGTCACAGGTGCCGGTGACGGGAACGACGTAGGCGAGGGAGACCGCGTGCTGGCGGTCGTCGGTGAACGGTCCCATGCCGGGCATCGGGAAGTACTCGGCGACGTGGAAGGGGAGCGGGCTCGCGGGGAGGAGGGGGAAGGCCATGGGGCCGAGATCCTTCTCGAGGTGGCGGAACAGCGCGTCGCGCAGCGTCTCGCCGTACATCACGCGGCCCGAGACGATCGTGCGGGTGATCTGGCCGGAGGGGGTCGCGCGCAGGAGCACACCGACCTCGGTGACCTGCCCGAGCCCGTCGACCCGGACGGGCACGGCCTCCACGTACAGCAGCGGGAGCCGCCGGCGGATCTCGGCGAGTTCGTCGTCGGACAGCCACCCGGAGTTCGGGTCAGGGGTGCGCACGCTCATGCAGCCATTCTCACCCTTCGCGGCTGGTGTTCCGACCGGCGGCGGCGATCCCGCACCCAGGGGGATGATGGTGCGATGGGAATCGACGCGAACGCGGTGCTGTGGTCCTCCTCCGAGCGCGACCGCGTCGGCAGGCCCCTCCTGGTGCTGCTGCACGGCTACGGCTCGCACGAGGGGGACCTGTTCTCGCTCGGCGCCTACCTGCCGCTGGAGCCGGTCCTCGCGTCCCTCCGGGCGCCTCTCGCCCTGGGCGGCGGGGCGAACGCGTGGTGGCCGCTCCGGGTGCCGCTGGTGCCTGATGAGCCGCGGGCCGATCCCGAGGCCGTCGAGGCGGCGGCGGCGGGGGTGATCGAGTGGCTCGACGCTCTGGGGCACCCGGGTCCGGTGGGGCTGCTGGGCTTCTCCCAGGGCGCCGCGCTGGCGGTGCAGCTGCTTCGGCGCGCGCCGGGCCGCTTCGCCTTCGCGGTCGCTCTGTCCGGGTTCGTGGTCCCGCTCGCCGAGGGCGACGACGCGGACGAGCGGCTCGCCCGCGAGCGTCCTCCGGTGTTCTGGGGCCGCGGGACGCTCGACACGGTGATCCCGGAGGAGCTCGTGCGGGACGCGGCGGCCTGGTTCCCGGAGCACACGGCGCTCGATGCCCGGGTCTACGAGGGCGTCGCCCACGGAGTCGGGCAGGCCGAGCTGGCCGACATCGGCACGTTCGTGCGTCTCGGCTTCGCCTGACGGGCGGGCTCCTCCGCGTCAAGGGCTCGCCCCCGGGCCGCGGCCCCGGCAATGTCGGAGGTGGCAGGGAGGATGGGTGCATGCCGGACGTCCTCGAGCGCTTCTCCCCCGCCACGCGCGCGTGGTTCGAAGGCGCGTTCCCGGCGCCGACCGCCGCCCAGGAGGGCGCCTGGTCGGCCATCTCGAGCGGAGCGCACGCCCTCGTGGTCGCTCCCACCGGCTCCGGCAAGACGCTCTCGGCCTTCCTCTGGGCGATCGACCGGCTCGTGCAGGGCCCGCCGCCGGAGGATCCGCAGCACCGCACGCGCGTGCTCTACGTCTCGCCGCTGAAGGCTCTCGGCGTCGACGTCGAGCGCAACCTCCGCTCGCCGCTCGTCGGCGTCACCCAGACGGCGCTGCGGCTGAGCGCCGAGGGCATCGGCACCGCGCCGGCCACGGTCACCGTCGGAGTGCGGTCGGGAGACACGCCCGCCGCCGAGCGGCGCGTGCTGCAGAAGACGCCGCCGGACATCCTGATCACGACCCCCGAGTCGCTCTACCTCATGCTCACCTCGGCGGCGCGCGAGTCGCTCCGCGGCGTCGAGACGGTCATCGTCGACGAGGTCCACGCGGTCGCGTCGACCAAGCGCGGGGCGCACCTCGCCGTCTCCCTCGAGCGGCTCGACGCCCTGCTCCCGAAGCCGGTGCAGCGCATCGGCCTCTCGGCGACGGTGCGCCCGCGCGAGGAGGTGGCCCGGTTCCTCGCCGGCCGCTCCCCGGTCGCGATCGTGGCTCCGGCGTCCGAGAAGCAGTGGGACCTCAGCGTCGTCGTCCCGGTCGAGGACATGTCCGAGCTGGGGACGGCGGCTCCGCAGGACGGATCGACGATGGGGGCCACCGGTCCGCAGAGCGGGTCGATCTGGCCGCACGTCGAGGAGTCGATCGTCGACCGGGTCCTCGCGCACACCTCCTCCATCGTCTTCGCGAACTCCCGCCGTCTCGCCGAGCGGCTGACCGCCCGGCTCAACGAGATCTACGCCGAGCGCCGCGAGCTCGCCGCGGAGCGGGCGCGCGAGGCGGGCGAGCCCGTCGCCGTCGGGGCCCTGCTCGCCGAGGCGGCCTCCTCCTCCGTCCGCCGCTCCCCGGCCGAGGCGATGGGAGCGGCCGGGGGCACGAGCGGCAGCGGGCAGTCCGCGCCCGACGAGGAGCCGCTGCTCGCCCGCGCCCACCACGGCTCGGTGAGCAAGGAGCAGCGCGCGATCATCGAGGACGACCTGAAGTCCGGCCGCCTGCGCTGCGTGGTCGCGACCTCGAGCCTCGAGCTGGGAATCGACATGGGCGCGGTCGACCTCGTCGTCCAGGTCGAGACGCCGCCCTCGGTCGCGAGCGCCCTGCAGCGCGTGGGTCGAGCCGGCCACCAGGTCGGCGAGGTCTCGCGCGGGTCCTTCTACCCCAAGCACCGGGCCGACCTTCTCCACTCCGCCGTGACGACGGAGCGGATGCGCTCGGGCCTGATCGAGGCGATCGCCGTCCCCGCGAACCCGCTCGACATCCTCGCGCAGCAGACCGTCGCCGCGACCGCCCTCGAGAGCCTCGACGTGGACGACTGGTTCGACACCGTCCGCCGCAGCGCCCCCTTCGTGTCCCTGCCCCGCTCCGCCTACGAGGCGACCCTCGACCTCCTCTCGGGCCGCTACCCCTCCGACCAGTTCGCGGAGCTGCGGCCGCGCCTCGTCTGGGACCGCGACGCGAACACGCTCACCGGCCGGCCCGGCGCCCAGCGCCTCGCCGTCACCAGCGGCGGCACCATCCCCGACCGCGGGCTCTTCGGCGTGTTCATGGTCGGCGAGCCGGGCTCGACCGGCAACCGCGTCGGAGAGCTCGACGAGGAGATGGTCTACGAGTCCCGCGTCGGCGACGTCTTCGCGCTCGGAGCCACCAGCTGGCGCATCCAGGAGATCACCTACGACCGCGTGATCGTGACGCCGGCGTTCGGCGAGCCCGGGCGCCTCCCGTTCTGGAAGGGCGACTCGCAGGGGCGCCCCGCCGAGCTCGGCGAGGCGATCGGGGCGTTCACCCGCGAGGTGGGCGCCGCCGCCCCCGAGACGGCCCGCGAGCGCTGCACGGCGGCCGGGCTCGACGAGTACGCGACCAGCAACCTCCTCTCCTTCCTCGACGAGCAGCGCCTGGCCACCGGGCAGATCCCGGACGACCGCACCCTCGTGCTCGAGCGCTTCCGCGACGAGCTGGGCGACTGGCGGCTGGTGCTGCACTCCCCGTACGGGATGCAGGTGCACTCGCCGTGGGCGCTCGCCATCGGCGCTCGCGTCCGCGAGCGGCACGGCGTCGACGGAGCGGCCATGGCCGGGGACGACGGCATCGTCGTGCGAATCCCCGACACGGAGTCGGAGCCGCCGGGCTCCGAGCTGTTCCTGTTCGAGCGCGAGGAGCTGGAGCAGCTGGTCACGAGCGAGGTCGGCGGCTCCGCCCTCTTCGCCGCCCGGTTCCGCGAGTGCGCGGCGCGGGCGCTCCTGCTCCCGAGGTACAACCCGGGCAAGCGCTCCCCGCTCTGGCAGCAGCGGCAGCGGGCGGCGCAGCTGCTCGACGTCGCCCGCACCTACCCGACCTTCCCGATCATCCTCGAGACCGTCCGCGAGTGCCTCCAGGACGTCTACGACCTGCCCGCGCTGCTCCGGCTCGCCGCGCGGCTGGACGGGCGCGAGCTGCGGATCCTCGAGGTCGAGACGCCGACCGCCAGTCCGTTCGCGCGGTCCATGCTCTTCGGCTACGTCGCGGCCTTCATGTACGAGGGCGACAGCCCGCTCGCCGAGCGCCGTGCCGCGGCGCTCTCGGTCGACGCGACGCTCCTCGGCGAGCTGCTCGGCCGGGCGGAGCTGCGCGAGCTGCTCGACCCGGCCGTCCTCGCGCAGATCGAGCGCGAGCTGCAGCGCGTCGAGCCCGAGCGCCGCCTCCGCGGGCTCGAGGGCGCCGCCGACCTGCTCCGGCTGCTCGGCCCGCTGACGCTCGACGAGCTCGGGGAGCGCCTGGTCGACGAGTCGGTCGCCTCGGCGGACGTCGCGAAGGCGCCCGCGATCGAGCGCGCGGTGCTCGAGGCCGACGTGGCCGCGCTCGTGAAGGCCAAGCGCGTCCTGCCCGTGGGCCTCGGCGGTGAGCAGCGGTACGCCGTGATGGAGGACGCCTCCCGGCTCCGCGACGCTCTCGGCGTGCCCCTGCCGATCGGCGTCCCCGTCGCCTTCATCGACCCGGTCCGCGATCCGCTCGGCGACCTCGTCGCCCGCTATGCGCGCACCCACGGCCCCTTCACCGCCGCCGCCGTCGCCACCCGCCTGGGCCTCGGAGTCGCGGTCGTCACCGACACCCTGCGCCGCCTCGCGGGCGAGCGCCGCGTCTCGGAGGGCGAGTTCCGCCCCACCGGCACCGGGACCGAGTGGTGCGACGCCGAGGTGCTGCGCCGCCTGCGCAGCCGCTCTCTCGCCGCGCTCCGCAAGGAGGTGGAGCCGGTGGACGCGGCCGCGTACGCCCGCTTCCTCCCCGCCTGGCAGCACGTCGGCGGCTCGCTCCGCGGTATCGACGGCGTGGCCTCCGTGATCGACCAGCTGGCCGGCGCGCCCATCCCCGCGTCCGCCTGGGAGTCGCTGATCCTGCCCGCCCGGGTGCGCGACTACTCCCCCGCGATGCTCGACGAGCTCACCGCGACCGGCGAGGTCCTCTGGGCCGGCGCGGGCACCCTCCCCGGCAACGACGGCTGGGTGAGCCTCCACCTCGCCGACACGGCAGGGCTGACCCTCCCCGTCCCCGCCGCCGAGTCCGTGACCCTGACCGAGCTCCAGCAGGAGATCGTCGGCGTGCTCGGCTCGGGCGGCGGCTACTTCTTCCGCCAGCTCTCCGACGCGGTCGGCTCCACCGACGACGCGGGCCTCGTCGAGGCCCTGTGGGAGCTGGTCTGGGCCGGGCTCGTGACGAACGACACCCTGGCGCCGCTGCGCACCCTCGTCGGCTCGACCGGCGGCGCCCACCGCCAGCCGCGCGCCCCCGCCCGCGCCCGCGCGCCCCGGGGCCGGATGACCGCCCGCCCCACGATGGCCACCCGCGTGGGGCCGCCGACCGCCGGCGGCCGCTGGTCGATCGTGCCGCTCGCGGAATCGGACGCGACAATCCGCGGGCACGCGCTCGGCGAGACGCTGCTCGAGCGGTACGGGATCGTCACCCGCGGCTCCGTGCAGGCCGAGGGCGTCCTGGGCGGCTTCGCCCTCGCCTACAAGGTGCTGAGCGGCTTCGAGCAGCAGGGCCGCGCCCGGAGGGGCTACTTCATCGAGAAGCTGGGAGCAGCACAGTTCGGCACCGCCGGCAGCGTCGACCGCCTCCGCACGTTCGCCCCGCAGGACGAGGCGCAGGAGCGCTCACGACCGGTGCTCGCGCTGGCGGCGACCGACCCCGCCAATCCGTTCGGCGCCGCTCTGCCGTGGCCGCAGGGCGAGGGGCACCGCCCCGGTCGGAAGGCCGGCGCGCTGGTCGCCGTCGTCGACGGAGCGCTCGCGGTCTACCTCGAGCGCGGCGGCAAGACCGCCCTCACCTTCACCGCCGACGAGGCGGCCCTCGCCGACGCGGCCGGCGCCCTCTCGCAGCTCGTCCGCTCCCGCGGGGTCGAGAAGCTGACCGTCGAGAAGATCGACGGCGTCTTCGCGCTCGGCACGCCCTTCGGCGACGCCCTCGTCGCCGCCGGCTTCGTCGCGAATCCGCGCGGCCTGAGGATGCGCTCGTGAGCGCCGGAGGGAGCCCGCGTGCCCGAGGGTGACACCGTCTACCGATCCGCCCACAACCTCGCCGAGGCGCTGGACGGCGAGGTCCTGACCCGGTGCGACGTCCGCGTGCCGAAGTACGCGACGGTCGACCTCACCGGCGAGACGATCGACGAGGTCGTCCCCCGCGGCAAGCACCTGCTGATGCGGGTCGGCGACGCGCTGATCCACTCCCACCTCAAGATGGAGGGGAGCTGGCACCTCTACGCCCGCGGCGAGGGCGAGCGGCCGAAGTGGCACCGGCCGGCGTTCCAGGCCCGGATCGTCCTCGAGACCGAGGACTGGCAGGCGGTCGGCTTCGAGCTCGGGCTCCTCGAGATCGTCCCGCGCTCGGCCGAGGAGGACGTGGTCGGCTATCTCGGCCCCGATCTGCTCGGCGCCGACTGGGACGCGGACGAGGCGCTGCGACGCCTGTCCGCCGATCCGGAGCGGCCGATCGGGCTCGCGCTGCTCGACCAGCGGATCATGGCCGGACTCGGCAACGTCTACCGCGCCGAGCTGTGCTTCCTGCGCGGCGTGCTGCCCACGCGCCCGGTCGGCGGGAGCGGCGACCTCGTGCGCACCATCGCGCTCGCGAAGCGGCTCATCACCGTGAACCGCGAGCGGATCGAGCGCACGACGACCGGCAACCTGCGCCCGGGCCAGCAGCTCTGGGTCTACGGCCGCGACCGCAAGCCGTGCCGGCGCTGCGGCACTCCGATCGAGCGCGGTGAGCTCGGCGACGACGAGCTGCAGTTGCGGGTCACCTACTGGTGCCCGCACTGCCAGAGCTGAGGGGCTACTCCTCGACCGCGGAGCGGCGCCCGGGGACGTGCTTCTCGTGCACGCCGACGTCCGTCAGGCGCTCGATGCGGTCGACGTGGCGGCCTGGCTCGCCGCCGTCCGCGACGATCCAGCTGCCGACGAGGAGGAACCCGTCGCGGCCGCCGGCCGTCAGCGGGCCCGTGATCGTGAACGACCCGAGCGCCGGAGTCGAGAACGCCACGCGCACCGTATCCCCGTGCTCGAGTCCCTCGGCCGAGCGCTCCCCGCCGACCTCGTCAGCGTCCGGAGCCAGGGCGATGCTCTGGATCTCGGTCCCCGTGCCGAGGAAGACGTCCGCGACGACGAGCTCGCCGCCGACGGCCTGCCGGACGACCCCCTCGATCCCGTAGAGGCCGTAGCGCGGGGAGCGGACGAGGACGCGCACCGAGTCGCCGATCGCGACCTCGGCGAGAGCACCCCGGATCGAGGCGACGTCCCTCCGCGCGGGAGGAGCGGACAGGGCGTCGAGGATCGGGCTGGGCATCCGATCAGGGTAGCCGCTCCGGGAGCGCACCCGCCCGGCGGATCGGCGGCGGATCCCGGGCGGCCGGGGCGCCAGGTCGCATCGGCCGCCGTCGCCGCGCGCGACCGGCGGAGCGCCGGCCGGAAGGCTCCGGCACCGCGAGACCCCGGCACTGCGGAGACACCGGCACCGCCGGGAGACGCCGGTACTGCGGCAGGCACAGGCACCGCCGGGAACGACGAAGGCCCCGCCTGAGCGGGGCCTTCGGACGATGCGGAGTCGGTGGGATTTGAACCCACGGAACCCAATAAAGGGTTCTCCACCTTAGCAGGGTGGTGCACTCGACCGGACTATGCGACGACTCCTGAGCGCCCGCTGGCGGACGCACGACGACCATCATAACCGCACGCGCGAGGGCCTCGCGACACGGGCGCCCGCCCCTCCGCGGGAAGGCGGGAAGCCGCCTACTGGTCCGACAGGGGCCGGCCGATCGTGCAGGTCTCCTGCTGCGCCGTCTGCCCGGAGACGTCGCTCGGGAGGGTGACCGGCCCGTCGGGTGCGCTCGTCGCGGGGGCGTCGGTCGCGGGGGCGTCGGTGGCCGGCGACTCCGTGGCCGCCGGAGCATTGGTCGCCCCGGGCTCCTCCCCCGTCGACTGCGAGCCGCCGCCGGTGGTGCCGCTCAGCGCGATCGGCTGGTCGGCGAGGAGCGCCGCGTTCAGCGCCGCCGCCGCGTCCTCGCTGGGGTACACGCCGTTGCCGTCGATGAAGGTCGGGTACTGCACGAAGACCACGTTCGCGAGGTCGACGTCCTTCACCGCGAGGCCGATCGACACGAGGGTGTTCACGTTCTCGAGCGAGGTGGAGAGCTGCATGTTCGAGACGGCCGCCTTCGCGAGGCCGTAGAGGTTCACCGGGTTCGAGAGCGTCGACGCGCTCTTCACCTTGCGCACCAGCGATGAGAGGTACACCTGCTGGCTCGAGATGCGGGTGAGGTCGCTGCCGTCGCCGACGCCGTGCCGGGTGCGAAGGAACGCCAGCGCCTCGGCGCCGACGAGCGTGTGCGTGCCCGCGTCGAGGTTCAGCCCCGTGTACTCGTCCTGGATCGGGGTGGCGACGCAGACGTCGACTCCGCCGACCGCGTTCGACATCTCGATGACGCCCTCGAACTGGATGAGCGCCGCGTAGGGGATCTCGAGCCCGGTCAGCTGCTCGACCGTCTGCACGGTGCACGCCAGCCCGCCGGCCTCGAGCGAGGTGTTGATCTTCGCCGAGTCCACCGCGTCCGAGACGGCGCCGGTGGCCGGGTCGGTGCAGGAGGGGATCGGGACGTAGAGGTCGCGGGGGAAGCTGACGACCTCCACGGTCGAGTGGTCGGCCGAGATGTGCATGAGCATCGTGACGTCGTTGAGGTTCTCGGCACGCTCGCCGTAGGCCCCGGCGGCCGATCCGTCGGCGCTGTCGCTGCCGGCGAGCAGGATGTTGACGCCGCCCTCGATCGCCCCGATCTCGGGCACGTCGCCTCCGCCCGAGTCGATCCCTAGGTCGACGGACGGACGCGCGCTCCCCGCGATCAGCGAGGCGGCGATCGCCACGATGCAGACCGCGCTGAGCACGCCGACACCCACGCAGGCCGCGAGGATCCGCGCGGCGAAGCGCACGCCGCTCGGGCGGCGCAGGCGGCCGTGCCGTGCTGCTGTGGTCCGGGTGGACGCGCGTTCGCTCATCGGGTCGTACTCTCTCTCGGCTGCGGGACGCGTGTCGTCCCGGAGTCAGCGCGCGAGGTGGAGAGCACCCGTGGTGCCGCCCGCCCTCGGCTCAGCCGAAGAAGCCGACCGAGCAGGTCTGCTGGTCGGCGCTCTGGCCGGTGACCGATTCTGGCAGGGCAACCTTGGATCCGTCCTCGGGAGTCGCTGCAGGAGTGCCGGGTGCCGCCTCGGCCGTCGCCAGCGGATCCGCGGTCGCCGGGCCCGACGGAGCGGCGGTGTCGGCCGGGGCCGCCGCCTCGCCCTCCACGGTCGCGCCGGCGCCCGTGCCGCCGGTGATGGCGATCGGCTGATCGGTCTGCAGGGCGCTCGCCAGGACGTCGCCCGCGGCGCGGTCCGGCTCCACTCCGCTCGGAGTCGCCCCGGTCGGGTACTGCGCGAAGACGACGTCCGCGAGGTCGACGTCCTTCAGCGCGAGTCCCATCTGGACCATCGTGTTCACGTTGTCGAGACCGGTCGAGAGCGTCATGTTGCCGAGCGCCGCCTTCGCGAGCCCGTAGAGCGCGACCGGGTTGAGGAGGGTGTCCGCGCTCTTGATCCGGCGCACGAGCGCCGAGAGGAAGACCTGCTGGTTGCTGATGCGGGTCAGGTCGCTGCCGTCGCCGATGCCGTGGCGGCTGCGGAGGAACTGCAGCGCCGCCATGCCCTCGAGCGAGTGCACGCCCGGCTCGAGGTAGGTGTTCGTGTAGGGGTCCGCGATCTCGGTCGCGACGCAGACGTCGACTCCGCCGACCGCGTTCGACATCTCGATCACGCCGTTGAACTGCACGACCGCGCCGTAGTCGACCCGGACGCCCATGAGGTCCTCGACGACCCCCGCCACGCAGCCGAGGCTGACGTCGCTGCCCATCGCCTCGTTGATCTTGGTGTCGTACCGGGCGGGGATCGTCTCACCCGTGGCGGCGTTCACGCACTCCGGGATGTCGACGTACATGTCGCGGGGGAAGCTCACGACCGTCGCGTTGCTGTGGTCGGCCGAGACGTGCATCAGCATGTTGACGTCGTTGAGGACGCTCGTCTCCTCATCGGGGTCGCCGTAGGCGTCGCCCTGGCCCTTCCGCGAGTCGCTGCCGACGACGAGGACGTTGAAGCCGCCCTCCAGTGCGCCGATCTCCGGGGCGCCTCCTGCCTCGACGCTGGAGCCGGCCGCGCCCGGGTGCAGGTCGACCGAGGGCTGCACGGACTGGACGATCAGCGTCGCCGCGATCGCGACCACCGACACCGAGGCGACCACACCGACACCGCCCACGAGGGCGGCTCCCTTCACCAGGGTCCGCGCGAGGGTGTGCCGCTTCTGGCGGCCGTGCCGCACGAAGGGGCGCGGCGTGCGCGGAGTGTCGCGAGTCTGTGTCGAAGGGCCCGTGCGGCGCATCCGTCTCCCGGTGTCGAGGCGTCAGTGGTGCGGAGGTGAGGGCCGGGCGTCGGTCCCGGGCGTCGCGCAATCCTATACAGAGGGGTGGCGCGTTCCGAAGGAGAGCGGGCGGCCCTCCGTCGTCGCGCGCCAGGACGGGCGTCGGAAGGCGCCGGCGGGAAGCGACGCGAAGAACGGGACTCCGTGGCGGACGGCGTGGCGGAGGGCGTGGGATTCGAACCCACGAGACGTTTCCGCCCACCAGTTTTCAAGACTGGCTCCATCGGCCGCTCGGACAGCCCTCCCGGCCGCTCCCGCAGGAGCGACACCCGATAGTAACCGCCGAGCGCGCGGGACCGTGATCAGCGCAGCGCCGAGAGCGCGACCGCCACGCCGTCCTGGTGGACCGAGGGGATCACGGCGGAGGCCACGGCCCGCACCTCGTCGGGCGCCTGCCCCATCGCGAGCCCTGCGCCCTCGGCGGCGGCCCAGGTGAGCATCTCGATGTCGTTGCGGCCGTCGCCCAGCGCGACCACGTCGCTCCGCTCGATGCCCAGCTCCTCGCGGACGACCTCGAGCGCGGTGGACTTGTTGACGCCGTGCGGGGCGATGTCGAGCCAGGCGGTCCAGCCGATCGCGTAGCTGACCTGGTGCAGGCCCATCTCCTCGACCAGAGAGGTGAACTCCTCGATCCCGGTCTCGGGCGAGATCACGACGACGCGGGTGCACAGCCGGCCGAGCAGCTCCTCGAAGGGGACGTGGGTCGTCTCGGCACCCATCACGGCACCGCCCGGAAACGCCTCGGTGTAGAAGAAGGCGCCGTCCGCGTCCTCGACGGCGTAGTGCGCGTCGGGGAGGGAGCGGCGGATGGTCTCCAGGACCTCCGTCGGGTCGAAGGTCTCGACCGTCTCGGGGACGTAGGCACCGGACTCGTCCCGGCGGAGCGTGACCGCTCCGTTGCAGCAGATCACGTACTCGGGCGAGATCCCGAGGCGCTCGACGACCGGCAGGGTGGAGGAGGGCGAGCGCCCGGTGGCGAGCATCACCTCGTCGCCCTGGGCGGCCACGCGGGTGATCGCGTCCGTCACCGCGCGGGTGATGGTGCCGTCCTCGTGCATGACGGTGCCGTCGATGTCGAGGGCGACGAGGCGGCGGCCGGAGGCGCGGGCCGCGCTCATGCGACGGGCTCGAGCACCTCGAGGCCGCCGAGGTGGGGCCGCAGCGCCTCGGGGACGAGCACCGAGCCGTCCGCCCGCTGGTGGGTCTCGAGGAGGGCGACGATCCAGCGGGTGGTCGCGAGCGTGCCGTTGAGGGTTGCGACCGGAGCCGTCCTCCCCGACTCGGTGCGGTAGCGGGTGTCGAGGCGGCGGGCCTGGAACGTGGTGCAGTTCGAGGTCGAGGTCAGCTCGCGGTAGGTCTCCTGCGTGGGGACCCACGCCTCCACGTCGAACTTGCGCGCCGCGCTCTGGCCGAGGTCGCCGGCCGCCGTGTCGATGACGCGGTAGTGCAGGCCGAGGCTCTGCAGGACGTCCTCCTGGTACGAGAGCAGGCGCGCGTGCTCCGCCTCGGCGTCCTCGGGGAGGGTGTAGACGAACATCTCGAGCTTGCTGAACTGGTGCACGCGGATGATGCCGCGGGTGTCCCGTCCGCCCGAGCCCGCCTCGCGGCGGTAGCAGGTGCTCCAGCCCGCGTAGCGCTTCGCGCCGCCGGAGAGGTCGAGGATCTCGTCGGCGTGGTACCCGGCGAGGGCGACCTCGCTGGTGCCGGTGAGGTAGAGGTCGTCGTCGCGGAGGCGGTACACCTCGTCGTCGTGCTCGCCGAGGAAGCCGGTGCCGTCCATGATCTCGGGGCGCACGAGGGTCGGCGTGATCAGCGGGGTGAAGCCGGCGGCGAGCGCCTTCTCGAGGCCCAGGTTCATCAGCGCGATCTCGAGGCGGGCGACCAGGCCCTTGAGGAAGTAGAAGCGCGCGCCGCTGACCTTCGCGCCGCGCTGCATGTCGATGCCGTCCAGCAGCTCGCCGAGCTCGAGGTGGTCGCGCGGGGCGAAGTCGAAGACGGGGCGCTCGCCGACCGTCCTGACGAGCTCGAACGACTCCTCGCCGCCCGCGGGGACGCCCTCGATGATCGGGTTGGCGATGCGCTTCACCAGCACGGTGAAGGCGTCGTCGGCCTCGGACGCCTCGTGCTGGGCCTGCTTGGCGGCGGCGGCGAGGCGCTGGGCCTCGGCGACGAGGGCCGCCTTCTCGTCCTTCGGAGCCTTGGCGACGGTCTTGCCGAAGGCGTTCTGCTCGGCCCGGAGCCGCTCCGCCTCGGTGATCGCCGCACGGCGCACGCGGTCGGCCTCGAGCGCCTCGTCGACCAGCTCGACGGAGTCGCCGCGCGCCTCCTGCGAGCGCTTCAGGACGTCCGGGTTCTCGCGCAGAAGTACGGGATCAATCACCCCAGCAGTGTAGAGGAGGGCCGGGACGGGCCGCCGCCCGCGCGTACCCCCGGGGCCGGCTGAGCATCGGCCGCGCGGAGGCATCCGATCGCGCGGACGGCTGCGAATGTGAGTCGTCCCCCGAGAACGTCCCCCCGCGTTCGACACCCCTGCTCCCCTGAAGGCTCTTCCATGCACGCCACCCCCCTCATCGACGCGACCCCCGGCGTCGTCCTCGAGCGCGACGGCTCCGTCGCCCGGATCACCCTCAACCGCCCCGACGCCCTCAACGCGATCGATCTCGGCACCGCGCGACTGCTGCTGAGCACCGTCGCCGACCTCGACGCCGACGCCGGCTGCTCCGTCATCGTGATCGCCGCGGCCGGCCGCGCGTTCTGCACGGGCGGCGACATCTCGGCGATCATGGGGTCCGAGGACCCGGACCACTACCTGCGCGACGTCGCGACCACGACCGCCCAGGTGATCCGCCTGCTCGAGGACAGCCGCGCCGTCGTCGTCTGCGCGATCGACGGCATGGTCGCCGGCGCCGGCATCGCCTTCGCTCTGGCCGCCGACATCGTGATCGCGACTCCCGCCGCCCTCTTCCTCAGCGCGTACGGCGACGTCGGGCTCGTCCCGGACGTCGGAGTCACCGCCGCGCTCCCCCGCGTCGTCGGCCGCCGCCGCGCCCTGGACTTCGTGCTGTCGGGCCGCCCGGTCCGCGCGGCCGAAGCGCTGGAGTGGCAGCTCGTGACCGAGGTCGTGCCGCGCGCCGACCTCGCCGGCCGCGTCGACGAGCGCGTGCGCGCCCTGGCGGCGAAGCCGGCGCACGTCGCGTCCGCCGCCCGCCGCCTCCTGCGCACCGACCCGCTCGACCGCGCCGAGCGCATCGTCGAGGAGACGGACACCCTGGTCGAGTTCCTGGCGGTCCCCGCCACGCGCACGCTCCTGGACGCCGAGCACGAGCGCCAGGCCCGCCGCGCCGCCCGGGCGACCGCCTCGCTCTGACCCGGCGCGAGCGTCCTCGACGACGCTCCGGCTCCGGGCCGGGCGGACGTCCGCCCGACGGCCCGCGGATCGGCCGGGCGTTCTCCTCCGATCTCGGCTACGGTGGTCCCCGCGAAGGGGAGTAGTTCCCACCGTCCGCCGAGCGGACGACGAGGCGCGTCGACATGCTGGTCCGGGACGATCCGGGCCCGGCGCTCCACCCCGGCTCCGGCCGGGGCGAACGAGACCTTCGGTCAGTCGACGCACGTCCTGACCGGTCCTCTCGCGCGGGTCGGCGGACCTGAGCCAGGAGATCGCATGGCGACCACCGTCCCCACCCCCAGTCCCGCACAGGTGCGCCGCTGGCGCCGCTACCTCGCCGACGAGCTCGCCGAGGCCTCCGTGTACCGCGACCTCGCCGGCCGCCGCTCCGGCGAGGAGCGGGAGATCCTGCTCGCGCTCGCCGTGGCCGAGGGACGCCACGAGGAGCACTGGCGCGAGCTGCTCGGCTCCGCGGCGGAGCCCGCGCCCCGCCCGGACCTCCGCACGCGCTTCCTCGGCTTCCTCACCCGCCGTTTCGGCTCCGTGTTCGTCCTCGCCCTGATCCAGCGCGCCGAGGCCCGCTCCCCCTACGCCGACGACGACGACGCCACCGAGGCGATGGCCGCCGACGAGCGGATCCACGGCGAGGTCGTCCGCGGGCTCGCCGAGCGCGGTCGCAACCGCCTCTCCGGGACGTTCCGCGCGGCGGTCTTCGGAGCGAACGACGGCCTGGTCTCGAACCTCGCCCTCGTGCTCGGAGTGGGGGCGAGCGGAGTCGGGACGGGCGTCGTCCTGTTCACGGGCATCGCGGGCCTGCTCGCCGGCGCCCTCTCGATGGGCGCGGGCGAGTTCGTCTCGGTGCGCTCGCAGCGCGAGCTGCTCTCGGCCTCCAGCCCGGACCTCGACGCGAACCGCATCGTCCCCGATCTGGACGTCGACGCGAACGAGCTCGCCCTGGTCTACCGCGCTCGCGGGATGACCCAGGAGCAGGCCGACGCGCGTGCCGCCTCCGTCTTCACGGGCCTGCGCGGCGGCGCCGTCACCTCCCCCATCACGCTGGGCGGTCCCTCAGGAGACCCCGACGTCGACGAGCACGAGTCGATCGGCACGGGCATGGGCGCGGCGCTGTCGAGCTTCTGCTTCTTCGCCTCGGGCGCGATCATCCCGGTGCTGCCCTACCTGCTCGGCCTGACGGGGCTCGCCGCGGTGGTCGTCGCCTGCGTGCTCGTGGGCATCGCCCTGCTCGCCACCGGCGCGGTCGTCGGGCTGCTCTCAGGCGCCCCGCCGCTGGCCCGGGCGCTGCGCCAGCTCGGGATCGGCTACGGCGCGGCCCTGGTGACCTACCTCCTCGGCCTGCTCTTCGGCGCGTCCGGAGTCTGAGCCTCGGCCTCGAGGAGCTGCGCGGACTCGCCCGGCTCCTCGGCGCGGGGCCGCACGACGACGCCGCGCCACCGCAGCGCGGCCACTCCGACCGCCAGCAGCAGCGACGCCGGCAGGCAGCCCAGCAGGGGGATGCAGGAGTAGTAGAGGAGCTGCCGCTGGATCCACGCGGGCGAGGGCACGTCGGAGTCGCCGTAGTAGGGCGGAGGCGGCGAGGAGTAGCCGGTGTAGAGGAGCGCGAGGCCGATCAGGGTCCCCGCGAGGCCGGCGAGCAGGAGCACGAGGAGCCACGGGTTCCGCAGCAGGGGCGCCTCGCGCACGGGCTCGGCGGGAGCAGCGGGAGCGGGGTCGGCGGCCGGCTCCGGCAGGGGTGCGGGCGCGGTCTCGGCGCCGAGGCGGTGCGACCGCCGACCCTCGGCGGCTCCGGCGATGTCGGGCAGGGCCATGATGCGGCGCGGTCCGGGCACGGACGAGGAGCCGGGGCGGACCACGCGCGACTCCGGGAGCGCGGGACGAGCGGCGGATCCGGACGTGGCGGCGGGAGCGCCGGGGGCGGCCCCCGAGCCGGGCCTCGCGAACGCCCGCTCGTCGCCTCTCAGACGCTCCACCGGTCCCGAGAACCCGCGCTGGAAGGCCGGGTCGTAGCGCGGGTCGACCCGTTCGTCGTCGTCAGTCATCGTCGCGACCCGTCATCGTCGTCCCCGGTCATCGTCGACCTCCGGCTCGTGGGAGAGGATCCCGCGCAGCCAGTCGCGGGCCTCGAGGAACACCTCGTCGTCGTAGCGTCGCACGGAGGTGACCGGGCGGCGGTCAGCGCGCGGATACGAGCCGAGGAAGATCACCTTCGGGCTGAAGCGCCGCAGCCCCATCAGCGCGTCGGCGACCCGCTCGTCCTGGACGTGCCCGTCGAGGTCGATGACGAACCGGTACCGGCCGAGGGCATCGCCGATCGGCCGCGACTGGATCATGCTCAGGTTCACCCCGCGGGTCGCGAACTGCTCGAGCATGTCGAGCAGGGCGCCCGGCTGGTCGGCCGGGAGCTCGGCGATCACGCTGGTCTTGTCGGCGCCGGTCGGCTCGGGCAGCGCGTGCGAGCGCGAGACGTGCACGAAGCGCGTGACGGCGTTCGGGTTGTCGCCGATCCGCTCCGCCAGCACCACGACGTCGTGGTGGGCGACGATCCCGGGAGGGGCGATGGCCGCGTCCGCGGGCGATCCACCCAGCAGGTCGACGGTGGCCTGGACGTTGCTGGAGGCCGGCAGGTGCTCGTGGCTGGGGATCTCGCGGTCGAGCCACACCCGGCACTGCCCGTAGGCGACGGGGTGCGCGGCGACGGTGCGCACCTCCTCGAGGCTCGTCCCCGGGCGGCCGACCAGGATGAACGACACCGGCACCAGGTACTCGCCGACGATGCGCAGCCCCGGGATCCGCGCCAGTGCGTCCTGCGCGGCCGTCACTCCGCCCTCGACCGAGTTCTCGATCGCGATCACCGCGCCGTCGCTGCGGCCGGTGACCAGATCGCTCAGCGCCTCCCCCACGTTCGCGACGCTGCGCCACAGCTGTCCGCGCGCCTCCGGGACCTGCGCGAGGGCCGCCTCCGTGAACGTGCCGCTGGGCCCGAGATAGCTGTAGGCACGGGTCTCGGGGGCGCTGTCGGGCATGGCGCAAGCCTAGCCAGCCGCGGTACCCCTGGAGGGGGCCGGACTGCCACTATGGACCGCATGACCGATCGCGCAGGGAAGCCGGCACAGGCCTCCGATCTCATCGACGTCGAGGCCCTCGTGAGGGCGTACTACGAGAAGAAGCCGGACGTCTCCGACCCGGCTCAGAAGGTGGTGTTCGGCACCTCGGGCCACCGCGGATCCTCGTTCGACACGGCCTTCAACGAGGACCACATCGCCGCCGTCACCCAGGCGATCGTCGAGTACCGGACGGAGCAGGGCATCACCGGCCCGCTGTTCATCGGCGCCGACACGCACGGGCTCTCCCGCCCGGCCCTCACCACCGCCCTCGAGGTCCTGGTGGGCAACCAGGTCCGCGTGCTCGTGGACGAGTTCGACGACTTCGTGCCGACCCCGGCGCTCAGCCACGCGATCCTCCGCTACAACAACGACCCCGCGCACACCGACCGGGCCGACGGCATCGTGGTCACCCCCTCGCACAACCCGCCCCGCGACGGCGGCTTCAAGTACAACCCGCCGCACGGCGGCCCCGCCGACTCCGACGCGACGACCTGGATCGCCGACCGGGCCAACGAGCTCATCGCCGACGGCAACCGCGGCGTGACCTCGGCCGAGCCCTCCGCGGTCGAGACCTACGACTACCGCACGCACTACGTCGCGGACCTGGCGAACATCATCGACCTCGACGCGATCCGGAAGGCCGGCGTGCGGATCGGGGCCGACCCCCTCGGCGGCGCCTCCGTGCACTACTGGCAGCTGATCGCCGAGATGCACGGCCTCGACCTGACCGTGGTGAACGGGGAGGTCGACCCGGCCTGGGGCTTCATGACCCTCGACTGGGACGGCAAGATCCGGATGGACCCGTCCTCCCCCAGCGCGATGGCCTCGGTGGTCGCGCGCGCCGGCGACTTCGACATCCTCACCGGCAACGACGCCGACGCGGACCGGCACGGCATCGTCACCCCCGACGGCGGGCTGATGAACCCCAACCACTACCTGGCCGTCGCGATCGACTACCTCTACCGCCACCGCACCGGCTGGCGCGAGGACGCGGCGATCGGCAAGACGCTGGTCTCCTCCTCGATCATCGACCGGGTCGCGGAGTCGCTGGGCCGGCGCCTCTGGGAGGTCCCGGTGGGCTTCAAGTGGTTCGTCCCCGGGCTGGTCGACGGCTCGGTCGGCTTCGGGGGCGAGGAGTCCGCGGGCGCCTCGTTCCTCCGCTTCGACGGCACCGTCTGGACCACCGACAAGGACGGCATCCTCCTCGCGCTGCTCGCCTCCGAGATCGTGGCGGTCACCGGGAAGAGCCCGTCGGCGCTCTACCGCGAGCTGACCGAGCGCTTCGGCGACCCGGTCTACGAGCGCGTGGACGCGGTGGCGACGAAGGCGCAGAAGGCGGCCCTCGGCAAGCTGGACGGCGACGCGATCGCGGCGACGACCCTCGCCGGGTCCGAGATCACCGCGAAGCTCTCGAAGGCGCCCGGCAACGGCGCGGCCGTCGGAGGCGTCAAGGTCGTCACCGAGGACGCCTGGTTCGCCGCGCGCCCCTCCGGCACCGAGGACGTCTACAAGATCTACGCCGAGAGCTTCCGCGGCCTCGACCACCTGCACGAGGTCCAGGCCGAGGCGCGCACGATCGTGGACGCGGCGCTGAACTCCTAGGCGCTGCGCTCAGTCGCCCGAGAAGGCTCGTTCCCGCCCAGGAGAACGAGCCTTCTCGGGCGACTCAGCGGCGGTGAGGAAAGGGCCGGCTACCAGCGCGGGTGGACGGTGGGGCGGAAGTGGGTGTCGTAGAGGGCGTTCACGGCCTCCATGAAGGCGGGGCCGAGGGGCGCGGCGGAGGCGGCGGCCGCGTTGGCGCGGGCCTGCTCGGGCGAGCGGGCGCCGGGGATCACCGAGGTGACGCCCTCCTGCTGGATGATCCAGGCGAGCGCGGCCGCCGCGGGGGCGAGGCCGTGGTCGTCGGCGAGGCGGGAGAACTCCTGCGCGGCCTCCACGCCGGTCGCGAAGTCGACGCCCGAGAAGGTCTCGCCGACGTCGAAGGCGGAGCCGTCGCGGTTGTAGCTGCGGTGGTCCTCCGGCGCGAACACGGTCTCGGTCGTGTAGCGGCCGCTGAGCAGGCCCGAGGCGAGCGGGACGCGCGCGAGGATGCCGACGCCGGCCTCGCGGGCGGCGGGCAGCACCTCGTCGAGCGGCTTGAGGCGGAACGCGTTCAGGATGATCTGGACGCTCGCGACGTTCGGGCGGGCGATCGCGGTCAGCGCCTCCTCCGTGCGCTCGACCGAGACGCCGTAGGCGGCGATCGCGCCCTCGGCGACGAGGGTGTCGAGGGCGTCGTAGACGGCGTCGTCGGAGTAGACGGAGGTGGGCGGGCAGTGCAGCTGCACCAGATCGAGAGTGTCGACGCCGAGGTTGGCGCGCGAGCGGTCGGTCCAGGCGCGGAAGTTGTCGAGCACGTAGTTGGCGGGGATCTGCTCCGCGCGACGGCCCATCTTGGTGGCGACGAAGACCTGCGCGTCGGGGTGCGCCGCGCGGTAGGCGCCGATCGTCCGCTCGCTGCGGCCGTCGCCGTAGACGTCGGCGGTGTCGAAGAGGGTCACCCCCGACTCCACTGCGGCGTCGAGCACGGCGAGGGCGTCGGTCTCGGCGACGTCCCCCCAGTCGGCACCGAGCTGCCAGGTTCCGAGGCCGACGACGGAGACGGGGGCGCCGGTGCGTCCGAGGATTCGAGTTTCCATGCCTCCACCGTAGGTGCGGCCGAGCCCGCGGCGGACCCCCTTGCGCGTGCTCTAACGTCGAGGGCATGCCCCTCCTCGTGCTCGGAAGCGCCAACCTCGACCACGTCCACCGGGTCGCCCGCATCCCCGCCCCCGGAGAGACGGTGCTCGCCCTCGACGCGAGCACCTTCCCGGGCGGCAAGGGCCTCAACCAGGCCGTCGCGGCCGCACGGACCGAGCCCGGCACCGTCTTCGTCACGAGCCTCGGACGCGACTCGGCAGGAGACCGGCTCGCCGCGGTCCTCGGCGAGGAGCCGCTGGAGCTGCGCGCCCGCCGCGGCGACATCCGCACCGGCACCGCGCAGATCACCGTGGACGAGCGCGGGGAGAACGCGATCGTCGTCGACTCCGGGGCGAACGCCGCCCTGGTCGGGTTGACCGCCGAGGAGTCGGCCCTTGTGGCGGCGGCCGACGCCCTGCTCCTCCAGCTCGAGATCCCGACAGCGACGGTGACGGAGGCGGCCCGCGCCGCGCGCGCCGGCGGCACGGTGTCGATCCTGAACGCCGCCCCGATCGGCCTGCTGCCGGAGGAGCTCCTCGCGGTGCTCGACGTGCTGATCGTCAACGAGCACGAGGCCCGCGAGCTCGCCGCCGATCGCGGCATCACCGCCGCCGACGACGACGCGCTCGCCGCTGCCCTCACCGCGCTGGTGCCGCTCGTGCTGGTCACCCTCGGCTCCGACGGCGTCGTCGTGGCGGTCCGCGACCGCGAGCCGGTGCGCACCCCGGCCTTCCGGGTGGAGGCCGTGGACACCACCGGCGCCGGCGACACCTTCTGCGGCGCCTTCTCGGCCCGGCTCGCCGCCACGGGAGCACGGCTCGACGATCCGGAGCAGCTGGTCGCCCTCACCCGCTGGGCGAGCGCGGCCGCGGCGATCTCGGTCACCCGCGCCGGAGCGGCGGTGTCCGCGCCGACGGCGGCCGAGACGGACGCGTTCCTCGCCGAGCGCGCCTGAGCGGGAAGCTCTTCGGGGAGGCTCGCCTGAGCGGGAAGCTCCTCAGGGGGAGACGGCGCGGACACCGACCTCGGGCGGCCCGCAGCACCGTCGCTCCGGTCGGCACGGTGCACTCCGAAGAAGCACGGGACCGCCCGGCCCGGCTCCGCTCCTCACGGCGAGGCGTCCCGCCCTGCGGACAGCCGCGCCCGCTCCCCGATCCGGCTAGTCGATCGCGGCGACCCGGACGGTCACCCGCGGCCGCAGCTCCGGATGCACCCGGACGCACCACTCGCGCACCGCGGCTCCGATCGCGCGCGCCACGTCCGGCGCGGACGCCTCCGCGGTCACGCAGAGGTCGACGGCCACGGACACCTCGTCCCCCGCGACGCGGACCAGAACCGGATCGGCGAACGTGCCGCCGCTCGCGGTGCCCAGCGGCTCGACCACGATCCCGGTCGCGCTCAGCGCCGTCGCCGCGTGCGCGAGCACGTCGCGCACCTCGGGCCTGGCCGGCATCAGGGTCGCGACGCCGTCCAGGGCGCGCAGCTCCGCAGCGAGCGCGGACATCGGATCGACCGGGGCCGCCGACTCGAGGCCGCTCACGACTCCTCCGTCCCGGGGACGTAGACGTCCTCCACGCGGACGTCGATCCTCGACACCCGCATCTCGGTCTGGGTCAGCAGCCGCGAGTGCACGCGCTCGCGCACCTGCTGGGCCGCCTCGGCGATCGGCACCCCCCAGAAGACCGAGATCGTCAGCTCCACCACGACCTCCGCGCCCGGCTCGGCGATGTCGCCGACCAGGCGGCAGCGGCCGACCAGCACGCCGGCGACGCTGTCGCCCGCCTCGCGCACGAGTCCGCGGACCGCTCCCTCGGTGATCGTGAGCGCCACGTCGGGCTGGACGCTCGCCAGTGGGATGTCGCGTCCGGCCCGCGACTCGCGGCGCACCTGGGTGAGGATCGAGCCGAACCAGCTCTCCTCCGGCGCGGGCAGGCGTGCGGCGTCGTCGTCGATGAGCGCGCCGGAGAGGGCGCGCACGCGCTCGAGGGCGCGCAGAGTGCGCCGGTGCTCCGGCGACTCCTCGATGGCGGGGTCGTACGGAGTGCGCCCGCGGTCGAGGTAGTCGCTCAGCTCGTCGATGCCGATGCCGTCGCCCTCCTGCTCCGTCGCGTCCGCCTCCTGCTCGAGCGCGGGCGGCAGCACGACGTCGTGCTCCCCCGCGCGCTCCGGCCCGTCGCCGGGACCCTGGTCCGCGTTCATCGCGTCTGCTCCCTCATCGCCAGTCCTCCATCGCCACGACCAGCGACTCGCGCGCGCGGGCGAGCTTGCCCCGCACGGCGGTCACCGTGAGACCGAGGTGATCGGCGATCTCGTTGTACGACTCCCCGCCGACCTCGCGCAGCACCCAGCACTGCCGCTGCGACTCCGGCAGCTCGGACAGGGCGTGCGCGAGAGCCCGCATGGCGTCGCTCTGCTCGGCGGCCTCGAACGGGCCGGGCTCTCGGGCCGGGGGATGCTCCACGGCGTCGACGTCGTCGGTCGGGCGGCGCTGGCGCAGCAGGTCGACGCTGGAGCGGCTGACGATCCGCATCATCCAGCTGCGCACGCTCGCCGGCTCCTTGAGCTGCGGGAGCTGCGCCCAGACCGTGATCAGCGCGTTCTGCACGGCGTCGGAGGCGTCGGCCTGCGAGCCGGTGAGGCGCCAGGCGTAGGCGCGGAGGATCGACTGGTGCCGCTTGACGAGCACCTCGAAGGCGCGCACGTCGCCCTCGGCGGAGCGCTCGGCGAGCAGCGCGTCGCTCGCCGCTTCCAGTCCGGGCACGGCGCCTCCTCCCTCTCCGCTCACGCGGCCTCGGGCCGCCTCTCAGGTGACGCTCAGGAAAAAGTCCGCCGAGCACCGTGACGAACGCCGTCCGGGCTCCGTCTCACTCATGAAAGCACAGCCCGACCGGATTCCCGCCGGGCCTTCGACCCCGGTCTGCTCAGCAACGGCAGCCGATGAGACGTCCAGGAGACCTCATGAGCGACACCACGCGCACCCCCTCCACCACCCGCGTCGACAAGACCTCCGTCGACACGGTCACGAGCCTCGGCGGCTCGCGGACCTCCGGCACCGCCCAGGGCACCACGGTCATCGACGACAGCGTCGTGGCCAAGGTCGCCGGCATCGCGGCCCGCCAGGTGCCCGGCGTCTTCGCCCTCGGCAACAACGCCGCCCGTGCCTTCGGCGCGATCCGCCAGGCCGTCGGCGGTGCCGACCACGCCCAGGGCGTGAGCGTCGAGGTCGGCGAGACCCAGGTCGCGGCCGACGTGACCATCGTCGTCGAGTACCCCGTGCCGATGCAGAAGGTCGCCGACTCCGTCCGCGCCGCCGTCTCCGAGGCCATCACCGAGCTGGTCGGCATGGCCGTCTCCGAGATCAACGTCGCCGTCGTCGACGTGCACATCCCCGGCGACGACAAGGACGACGAGGCCACCGAGAGCCGCGTCCGATGAGCGACTTCCAGCGCCCCGCGCCCACCGCCCCCGGCGGCCGCAGCACCGTCCTCGGTGTCGTGGTCGGCGCGATCCTCGCCTTCGCGGCCCTGATGTTCGGCTTCTGGGGCTTCGTCCTCACCGCCCTCTTCATGGCCCTCGGCGTCGTGATCGCCCGCATCGCCGACGGCACCCTCGACGTGCGCAGCCTCGTGGACGTGTTCCGCGGCCGCACCACCTCCCGCTAGGAGCCCACCGTGACCGCTCTCGACACGCGTCCCGCATCGCCGGTGGCGGGCACCGTCACCATCACCGTCCGCTCCATCGAGCGCGCCGCCGTGGCGATCGTCCACGAGGAGCTGGGCGTGGAGGTCTCCGCGATCCGCGTCCGCCTCTCCGATGACCGGGGCGGCCTCGCCCTCGCGGTGACCGCGCCGGTCGTCGTCGAGCCGGGCACCGCCCCGGCCGGCGGCTCCCTGCTCGAGCGCCTGCGCGGCGATCGCACCCGCATCGCCTCCCGCATGGAGGCGCTGACCGGGCGCACCGTCAGCCGGATCGACATCCGGGTCACGGGCACCCGCACCCGAAGCACGAGGAGAGTCGCATGAGCCCCGCACCGTCGGCGCCCGACACCCGCTACAGCCGCTACCTCCGTCGCGAGACCCACAAGTCCCGCTCCGCCGCGCAGATCGTCGTCCTGGTGCTCATCGCCCTGGTCGCGGCCTATGTCGGCACGGAGGCGGTGCTCGCGATCCTCGGCGCCGCGCCCCTGCTCGCCGCACCGTCCGCCCTGCTGGGCGCGATCGTCGGAGTCGCGTCGCTGGCGAACCCCGCCCTCATCGGCGTGGCCGTCGGCGCGGGCGTCCTCGCCCTGGTCCTGCTGGTGCTCGCACTGGCGCCCGGGGCCCGGGCCCGCCACACCGTGGACGACGACCGCCTCGCCGTGGTCGTGGACGACGGCGTGATCGCCTCCTCCCTGGCCCGCGCAGCCCGCACGGCCGCCCACTCCCGCCGCGAGGACACCCGCGCCTCGCTCGGGCGGCGCACCGCACTGGTCGAGGTGACCCCCGCCTCCGGCATCGCGGTCGACCGCGACGCCGTGCAGAGCGCCGTCGACGAGGAGCTCGCCCGCATCGGCGCGAAGCCCGCCCCGCGCTCCACCGTCCGCGTCTCGACCTCCGGGAGGATCTGATGACCACGAGCAACCGCTTCGTCAACCGGCTCGTCCTGCTCGTCGTGGGCCTCGTGCTCGCGCTGGTCAGCGCCGGAGCCGTCCTGATCGCCGTCTCGCAGCCGGTCCGCGACTCCGTCCTCTCCTTCGCCGACGGCGAGGGCGCGGCCCTGGTCTCGCGCCTCTCCCCCGAGGAGGGCACCGCCTGGAGCGATGCCGCCGTCCTCTGGCCGCTCTACGCCGTCGTCGGGATCTGCCTCCTCGGCATCGTCCTCGCGCTGGTGATGGCCTTCGCCCACGGTCACGGCCGCACCGGCACCGTCCTCCGCGACGAGGCCGAGGGCGCGCCCGCCGGAGGGATCGAGATCGCGACCGGCTTCGCGGAGGACGTCCTCGAGACGGCTCTCGCCGGGCGGACGGAGCTCCTCGACGTCACGGTCGCGGCCTACCGCCACGGCTCCGAGACCGCGCTGAAGGTGCGCGTCCTCCCCCGCGGCGGCGTCTCGCCCCGCACCGTGGTCGACGCCGTGCACCAGGAGGTCGACGCGCTCGACGCCCTGCTCGGCGCCCGCCTGCCGGTCCTGCTCGAGGTCGCCTCGAGCGCCCGGGCCGGCTTCTCCAAGGAGGACCGGGTCGCCTGACTCCGGTCCCGTAGCTTCCCCGGCACCCGCCGGCGGATGGTCACACCGAACAGAAGGAGCCCCTCATGGGTGCAGACGACAAGATCCGCAACGCAGCCGAGAACCTGGTCGGCAAGGCCAAGGAGGCCGTCGGCAAGCTGACGGACAACGAGCGCCTCGAGGCCGAGGGCCAGGCCGACCAGACCAAGGCCCACACCAAGAAGGTCGGCGAGGACGTCAAGGACGTCTTCAAGAAGTGATCTGACCGGAACCTCGACGGGGCCGTCACCGCATCAGCGGTGGCGGCCCCGTCGTCGTGCGTGGAGCGGGTGCGTCGAGCGTCAGACGCCCCAGAACATGATCCGGCCGGCGGAGGCCGCGTCGATGCTCTGGTCGTGGTTGTCGGCGGTGTGCGAGGAGTAGAGGATCCTGTCGCCGTCGACGCTGGTCACGACGCCCGTGTGGTCCCAGTCGCCCGAGCCGTCCCAGTCGAACTGGACGATGTCGCCCGGCTTCACCCGGCTCCGCTCGGAGTCGGGGATCGCGGTCGCGCGCTCGGGGTGCGCGGCGAGGTAGGCGTTGAACGCTGTCGACGACGCCCAGGCGGAGCTGTACCCGCCGGAGGAGGAGTAGCTCCATTCGCCGTCCATCTCCCAGCCGCGGGCGATCAGCGACTGCGAGGTGAAATTGACGCAGTCGTTGCCCGAGATCACGCCGTACTGGGCCGAGTTGTAGTCGTTCCAGTAGGTGGAGAGGTAGTCGAGCTGCGAGGCCAGGCGGCTCGCGTCCAGTGCGGCCTGGGCCTTCGCGGCCTCGATCGCCGGGTCGGGCGTGTAGGCGAAGGTGATCGCCGAGGCGACGACCTTCGTGCTGGCGAGCACGCCGGTCGCGGCGGGGCTGGGAGTGGCGGTCGCGGTCGGGGCGGCGAGGTCGGTCGAGGCCTCGGCCGTCGTGCCCTCCGCGGCGCCCGACGTGTCGACGGCCGGCTGCACCGCGTCGGCCGGGGTCCCGTCGACGGTGACCGCCGCGGCGGAGTCGGTGACCGCGTCGAACGTGATGGCCTGACCGTCGGCGTCGAAGAAGGCGACCGGGACCTCGCCCGCTGCCTCTCCGTCGGCCGGAGGGGCGGTGACCGTGATCTGGTCGGGGTTGTCGACCGCGACGCTGCCCTCGGCCCCGCCGAAGCGGACGGTGGCGACCGAGTCCAGGTTCGATCCCTCGAGCGTCACGCTCGTGCCGCCGGCGACGGTGCCGGAGGTGGTGGAGACGGAGCTGAGGACGACCCGGGCGGAGGCGGTGGTCGCGGGGAGCACGGCGACGCTGGTCGAGGTCGGAGCAGCGGAGGGCGTCGCGGTGGCCGACTCGGCCGAGGAGCCGGTGCCGACGGTGAGGCTCAGGCTCGACGCGACGGCCACGACGACGAGCCCGCCGGAGACGGCGAGCGCCAGCGTGCGCGGGGACGGGCGGAAGAAGGATGCCCCGCGGCGGGCGGGCGCGGTGCGGAGCCGGTGCCCCTCCGCTTCGCGGCGGTCGCGGCGGGACGAGAACGATCCCTCCGGGGCGGGGTGCACCGGCTCCGCAC
>NZ_PSVK01000014.1:0-76929 GCF_002931115.1 Rathayibacter sp. AY1E6
GCCGATGGTACTGCAGGGGGGACCCTGTGGGAGAGTAGGACACCGCCGGACACCATTCACGATGGCCACCCAGAAATGGGTGGCCATCGCTGTTTAACCACCACCTCGGATCCCCGCTGCTCACTGGAGCGCGGTGCGGGTTAGGGTGGTGCGACGGTTACGGCCGTCCTCCCCGCCCTCGGGCGGGTCAACTCCACAGAGCATCACCACGACAGGCGAGGAACGCATGGACGACTCAGGATCCGACCGCAACGACCGGGACTCCGGACGTCGTGACGAGCGGCCGCCTCGCGCCGGCGGCCCCGGCCGCTCCTCGAACGATCGCGGCGGCTCGGGCGACTCCCGCCCCCGCCGCGACGGTGATGCTCGTCCTCCCTATCGTGGCGGTGGCGACTCCCGTCCGCAGCGTGATGGTGACTCGCGTCCTCCTTACCGCGGTGGTGGCGATTCCCGTCCGCAGCGCGACGGGGACTCCCGTCCGCAGTCTGATGGTGACTCGCGTCCTCCTTACCGCGGTGGCGGCGATTCCCGTCCGCAGCGCGACGGGGACTCGCGTCCTCCTTACCGTGGCGGTGGGGATTCGCGTCCGCAGCGTGATGGTGACTCGCGTCCTCCTTACCGTGGTGGTGGGGATTCCCGTCCGCAGCGTGATGGTGACTCGCGTCCTCCTTACCGTGGTGGTGGGGATTCCCGTCCGCAGCGCGATGGGGACTCTCGTCCTCCTTATCGCGGTGGCGGCGACTCGCGTCCGCAGCGTGATGGTGGCTCACGTCCTCCTTATCGCGGTGGCGGCGACTCGCGTCCGCAGCGTGATGGTGACTCACGTCCTCCTTACCGCGGTGGCGGCGACTCTCGTCCGCAGCGTGACAGTGACTCTCGTCCTCCTTACCGCGGGGGTGGGGATTCCCGTCCTCAGCGGGATGGGGACTCCCGTCCTCCTTACCGTGGAGGTGGGGACTCCCGTCCGCAGCGGGACGGTGACTCGCGTCCTCCCTATCGCGGTGGCGACTCGCGTCCGCAGCGTGACGGTGACTCCCGGCCTCCTTACCGTGGAGGCGGCGACTCTCGTCCGCAGCGTGACGGGGACTCGCGTCCGCCGTTCCGCGGTGGATCGCGCGATGGGGGAAGCAGGCCGTGGTCGGACGATCGTCGTGGCGGCGGAGACCGCCAGGGCGGCGGACCCGGACGCGAGGGCTTCGGCGGCGGACGCGGCGGCCCCCGCGAGGAGCCGGAGCTCACCGAGGAGGAGCGCGAGCGGCGCTCCCTCCAGTCGGTGCGTCCGCGCCACGACGACCCGGACCTTCCGGACGACGTGCAGGCCAAGGACCTCGACAAGGTCGCCCGCAACGAGCTGCGCACGCTCTCGAAGGACAACGCCGAATGGGTCGCCCGTCACCTGGTGATGGCCGGCCGCCTCCTCGAGGAGGACCCCGAGCTGGCGCACCGCCACGTGCTCTCGGCGGCCCGCCGCGCGGGACGCATCGCCGTTGTCCGCGAGTCGCTGGCCATCTCGGCGTACGCGACGGGCGACTTCGCCCTGGCGCTGCGCGAGCTGCGGACCTTCCGTCGGATCTCCGGCTCGGACGAGCAGGTGCCGCTGATGGTCGACTCCGAGCGCGGCGTGGGCCGGCCCGACAAGGCGCTCGAGCTGGGTCGGTCGATCGACCGCACCACGCTGAGTCCCGGCGCGCAAGTGTCGCTGGCCATCGCCATGTCCGGCGCCCGCCTTGACCTCGGCCAGGCGGAGCTCGCTCTCATGGAGCTCGAGATCCCGCAGCTGGACCCGGACCGCGCGTTCTCGTACAGCCGGGATCTCTTCGCCGCCTACTCGCTCGTCCTCGAGGAGGTCGGCCGCTCCGAGGAGGCGGCCGAGTGGCAGCGTCGCGCCGACATCGCGGCGCAGGCCGTCTTCGCGGCCGAGGGCGGCGGTGACGACGAGACGATCGAGGTGATCGAGGAGGAGCACGAGTCGGCCGACGCCACGTCCGCTCCCGATCGCGCCGAGGAAGGGACCGCGGTCGACGACGCGGACGACTACCTGGACGACGAGGACGGCCCGACCGCCGGCGACGACGCGGACGAGGACGACGCCCGGCGGACCGTCTCCGAGGAGATCGACGACGACGACGACGCGGACGCGGACGACGCCGATGCGAGCGCTGACGCCGAGGCCGACCTCGTCGACACGGACGAGCCGACCTTCGCAGACGAGTCCCTCGAGTCCGACGATCTCGCCGAGACGGACCCGGATGAGGCTCTCGACTCGGCTGACCCGACCGCCGACGATTCGGTCGAATCCGCCGACACCACCGAGGAGGACGCCGATGTTCCGCAGCAGCAGGACTGAGCCCACTCCGCTCGACGGCCGCGACTCCGTCCTGGCCGACCTCGACGGGGTCGTCTACAAGGGTGCCGACGCGATCCCCTTCGCGGTCGAGAGCCTCAACCGAGCGGCCGAGACGCTGCGGGTCGGCTACATCACCAACAACGCCTCCCGCACGGACGCCTCCGTCGCCGGGCACCTCTCCGAGCTGGGGCTGAGCGTCCGGCCCGAGGACGTCGTCACCTCCCCGCAGGCAGCGGTCGTGCTGCTCGCCGACCTGGTGCCGGCCGGCTCGACGATCCTCGTCGTCGGGGCGGAGGGCCTCACCTCCGAGGTCGAGCGCGCCGGGTTCACCGTGACGCGCAGCGCGGAGGACTCGCCGGCGGCGGTCATCCAGGGCTTCGCGCCCACGGTCGGCTGGGAGCAGCTGGCCGAGGCCTCGTTCGCGCTCCACACGGGGATCCCGTGGGTCGCGACGAACACCGACTGGACGATCCCCGTCGCGCGCGGCATCGCCCCGGGCAACGGGACCCTCGTCTCGGCCGTGCACACCGCGGTCGGCCGGCTCCCGGTCGTCGCGGGCAAGCCCGAGCGGGCCATCTTCGACGCGGCGACCGCGCGCTTCGGCTCGACGAACCCGCTGTTCCTCGGCGACCGGCTCGACACCGACATCGCCGGCGCGAACGGCGCCGACATGGAGAGCGCCCATGTGCTCACCGGGATCGACCGGGCCAAGCAGCTCCTCGCCGCGGAGCCCAAGCTCCGGCCGACGTACATCCTCGGCGACCTGCGCGAGCTGCACCTGCCCTACCCGGCGACGACGGTCTCGCGGAACGGCACGCACGCCGTCCGCGGCGCCAAAGTCCGCCTCGACGGCGACTCCGTGGTGATCGTGGACGCCGGCGACGACGCGACCGATCTGCTCCGGGCCGCCTGCTCGGTGATCTGGTCGTCCGGCCGCGCGATCTACGGCCTCGACGTGCCGGAGTCGCTCTACAGCTGAGCCTGCTCGGCGGGCTCCCGGCGTCCCTCGCGGCGCAGGAGCCCGTCGAGCCGGCCGGCCAGACCGACCGCGACGATCGCGATCAGCGCGGCGTACGAGAAGGTCGCGGCGAAGACCCCGGTCCCGGCCCCGATCAGGCCGGTGACCGCCGCCGCGAGGAGGCCCGTCAGCGCGAGGGAGACCGAGGCGCCGGTCGAGTCGGCGATCTGCAGGGCCGAGCTGTTGAAGCCCTCCCGGCCCGGAGCGGAGAGCGCGAGCGTCATCGTCCCCATCCGCGGGAACATCGTGCCCATGCCGCCGCCGGCCAGGAACCAGCCCACGCCCGCGACGATCGGGCTGAGGGCGAGCACCGTGACGAGCAGCACGACTCCGATGCCGGCGAGCACGAGCGACGAGCCGAGCCGCATCGCTCCGCCGTGGCTGAGGCGGGTGCCCGGGCGTCCCTGGAGGTTCGAGCCGAGAGCCCAGGAGACGGCGCCCGCGGTGAGCATGGCGCCCGAGAGCCAGGGTGGCAGGCCGTACTGCTCCGAGAGCAGCAGCGGCAGGTAGACCTCGGTGCCGAAGAACGCCGCGGCGACGAGGGCGCGGAGGAGGATCACCGACGGCAGGACGCCCCGGGCGCGCAGCGTGCCGGCGGGCAGGAGCGCGCGAACCGCCACGGCGGCCGCGGCCAGGAGCCCGGCGAGGTCGGGCGCGAGCTCGGCGCTCGTGCTCAGCACGACGACTCCGGCCGAGACGACCACGGCGCGGGCGATGCGGCCGACGGCCCGGCGATCGAAGGGGAGGCGCTCGCGCGGCTCGAGCGAGCGGAGCGTCGGCGCGATCGCGGCGCTCGCGAGGGCCACCAGGGCGACGACTCCGAAGAAGACCCAGTGCCAGCTCGCGAGCTCGGCGACGACTCCGGCCACCAGCGGCCCCACCAGCGACGGTACGACCCAGGCCGCGGCGAAGGCGCCGAAGATCCTCGGATGCAGCTCGCTCGGGTAGACCCGCGCGACGAGCACGTAGAGGGTGACGGTGATCCCTCCGCTGCCCAGCCCCTGCAGCAGGCGGGCCGCCACGAAGACCGGCATCGCCTGCGCGGCGCCCGCGGCCACGAGGCCCAGGGTGAAGAGCAGGATCGCGACCACGAGCGACGGCGTCGGGCCGCGGCGGTCGGCGGAGGATCCGGCCGCGACCATCCCGACCACGGCGGCGGCGAGCGTCGCCGCGAAGGCCAGGGGGTAGAGGGCGCGGCCGTCGAGATCGGCGCTGACGATCGGCATGATCGTCGTCACGGCGAGCGACTCGAACGCGCAGAGGAAGACGAGGCTCGTCGTTCCGATGGTCGTCAGGAGGAGGGGAGCCGAGGTGATGCCGCGGCGATCACGAGAACGCACCTGCTCAACAGTACGCCGAGCGCACGGCCGGTCAGCGGTAGACGGCCCAGTCGTCCTTCGCGAGCACCGTCGGGGTGCCCTCGATCTCGACCAGCCAGCCGCGGTCGTCGCGCTCGAGGTAGCGCCCCTGCACGATCTCGGGGGCCCAGCCGCCGTCGCGGGAGGAGATCCAGCGGACGAAGCGGACGGTGCCTCCGCGCCGGAACAGTGTGCCGTTGTGGTCGCTCATGCGGGGATCTTCTTCACGGAGAGGTCGTCGGGCGACGAGGTTTCGGGGAGGAGGTGGAGGCCGAGGCGGCCGTTCGAGGCGTTCGAGAGCTCGCGCAGCCAGTGCGGGTTCAGCTCGATCGCGGCGGTGCCGTCGTACTCGTAGCGGGTGGGGATGCCGGGGTGGAGCCACAGTTCGGACCGGCGGCCCTCGGCGTCCTCGATCGTCAGGAGGAAGCCCTCGCCGCGGCGGAACCGCGAGGTGATCACGGTCTGGAGGTGGGCCAGGGCGCGGTCCTCGAAGGAGTGCGAGCTGGCGGGTGCGCCGTAGAGCAGTCGTCCCATCGCGCGCACCTCCTCACCGTCGGCGGCGCACGGAAGGCGTGCCGCACCGTCGACACTAGGTATTGCTAAGTCGGTTGACTAACAGTCTCGGCGCCGACTGCGCTTTCGGGACACACGCCGTCCGAACGCCGGAGAAGTGGTTCGATGGGGGCAGCGAGTTCCCGTCCGGGGCGCCTGCCGCTCGGAAGGTGCACCTCGATGGACGCTCGGCCAGACCTGTTCGCTCTGCTCGCGCGATTGCGCACGGCGGAGCGCGACTACGACGGCCGCGTGGAGCGCCGCCTGGGCATCGGCGCCACGGATCTCGCGGCCCTGCGGCTGATCGGGGTCGGGGAGCGGCGCGACGAGATCGTCCGCGCAGTCGACCTGTCCGCGGCCCTGTCGATCACGACGGCGGCCGTCTCCCTCCTCGTCGACCGCCTCGCCCGCGCCGGCTACGTGAACCGCACTCCCGACCCGTCCGACGGCCGCGGCCGCATCCTCTGCCTGACGGAGCGCGCGCAGAAGGCCATCGTCGGCACCGACGACCCGACCTACGAGCAGATCCGCGCGATGGTCGCGAAGGTGCCCGAATCGGAGGCCGCGACCGTCGCGGTGCTGCTCGACGGCCTCAGCCGCATCCTCGAGGGGCAGCCGCCGCCCGAGCTCGTCGACTGATCAGCGCTGCAGCGTGGCGCTCGGCGACTCGCCGAATCGCTCCGCGTAGGCCGCGCTGAAGCGGCCCGCGTTCCCGAAGCCCCAGTGCCGGGCGACGGCGGCGACCGTCGTCCCGAGGGGCGGACTCACGGCGAGCTCCACCCGGGCGCGGTCGAGCCGCACCAGGCGCAGGTAGGCGATCGGGCGCATCCCGAGCACCCGCTGGAACGCGGACTGCAGGCCCCGGACGGTCAGGCCCGACGCCGCCGCCATCTCGGCGGGGCCGATCGGCTCGCTGCAGTGGGCGTGCACGTACTCGACGGCCGTGCGGATCCGTGCGTTCCGGGGGGCGAGGAGCTCGGGCGGGACCGGAGCGGACTCCGGAGGGTAGAGGTCGAGCAGCGCGGAGGCCGTGGCGCGGGTGAGCTCGTCCCAGAGCAGCGGCTCGACGCGCTCGCTGCGCAGCGCGCGGGCGGAGTCGGCGACGGCCGTGCGCCAGCGGCGGATCGCCGCGGCGTCGGGGCGGTGCTCGGAGTCGAAGACGAGGGAGCCGACGAGGCCGCGCTCGGCGGCGACCCGGTCGACGACTCCCCGGTCGAGGTGCACCAGGCGCTGGTCGAAGTCGACGTAGTCGAAGGCGAACGGCCGACCGACGGGGAAGAGGACGGGACGGTTCTCCTCCATCGCGATCGAGGCGCGGCCGACATCGATCCGGGCGGAGCCGCCGACGATCCACTGCACGACGACGTCGTCCGAGTCGCCCACGCCGCCCGCGAGGCGCCCGGACATCCGCGAGGTGCGGAGGGTCATCCCGCCGTCGCCGATGGCGGCGTAGCGGTAGCTGAAGTCGGCCGCGGTGGTGGCGGCGCGCCATTCGTCGCCGTTGTAGAGCCGCGCGAGGCTGTGCCGCGCCTCGTCCGGATCCTCGCCGCGGGCCTCCAGCCGGACGCGAGGGTGGTGATCGTCCACAGGTCGTTCCGGTGCCTCAGCGCGTGAGGCGCTCGATGAGCTCGCGGTAGCGCGCGGCCGTGCGCTCGACGATCTCGGACGGGAGGGTCGGCGGGAGGCCCTGGCCGTCCCAGTTGTCGGAGAGCCAGTCGCGCACGATCTGCTTGTCGAACGAGCGGCCGCGGATGCCGGCGTCGTAGTCGTCGGCGTCCCAGTAGCGGGAGGAGTCGCTCGTGAGGACCTCGTCGCCGAGGGTGACGACTCCGGTCCCGCGGTCGACCCCGAACTCGAACTTCGTATCGGCCAGCAGCACGCCGCGGGCCAGGGCGATGGTGGACGCCTCGCGGAAGACCGCGAGCGAGAGGGTGCGCAGCGCCTCCGCGGCCTCCTCCCCGACGATCTCGACCGTGCGCTCGAAGGTGATGTTCTCGTCGTGCTCGCCCTGCGGGGCCTTCCACGCGGGGGTGTAGATCGGCTCGGGGAGCGCGTCGCCGTCCTGGAGGCCCTCGGGGAGCGGGACGCCGCAGACGGAGCCCGTCTCCCGGTACTCCTTCCAGCCGCTGCCGGAGAGGTAGCCGCGCACGACGCACTCGATCGGGAACATGTCGAGCGTCTTCACCAGCATCGACCGGCCGCGGACCGCCTCGGGGATCGCGCCCGGGATCAGATGGTTGGGGACGTCGGAGAGCTGCGCGAACCACCAGAGGGAGAGCGTGGTCAGCAGCTCGCCCTTGCCGGGGATCCCTGGCTCGAGGACCGCGTCGTAGGCGCTGACCCGGTCGCTGGCGACGACGAGCATGCGGTCGGCGCCGAGCACGGGGTCGGCGTCGTCGGGGGTGTAGAGGTCGCGCACCTTGCCGGAGTAGGCGTGCTGCCAGCCGGGCAGCGGCGCCGTGGTGTCGAAGGACAGGGAGTCGTCGCGGGTCACCGCACCATTCTCCCCGATCCGGGGGGCTCCGCGGCTCCTGAAGACCTCCTGTGTCCTGGCGGATCGGGGCTGTCAAGCACGCGCGGTCGCCGATCCCGCGCGCCTAGCGTCGAGACATGACCTCGCAGAACGACCAGACTCCGCAGAACGACCAGTACACGTTCCAAGACCCGACCGCGATGTTCGCCGACATCGACACGGAGGCCCAGTACCAGGAGGGCTCCGGCCTCGACTCGAAGATGGACGACCCCGCCGACCGCGGCGAGTCGACCTACCGCGGCTCCGGCCGCCTGACCGGGCGCAAGGCGCTCGTCACCGGAGGCGACTCGGGCATCGGCGCGGCCGTCGCCATCGCCTACGCCCGCGAGGGCGCCGACGTCGCGATCGTCTACCTCCCCGAGGAGGAGTCCGACGCGAAGAAGGTCGTCGCGCTGATCGAGGAGGCCGGCCGCACCGCCGTCGCCATCCCCGGCGACATCACCGACCACGACTTCGCGGTGGGCGCCGTCGCGAAGGCCGTCGAGGGCCTGGGCGGACTCGACATCCTCGTCAACAACGCGGGCAAGCAGCAGCACGTCGAGGACTTCCTCGAGCTCTCGGACGAGCAGTTCGACGAGACCTTCAAGACCAACGTCTACGCGATGTTCTGGATGACGAAGGCGGCCGTGCCGCACCTCGCCCCGGGCTCCGCGATCATCAGCACCTCGTCGATCCAGGCCTACCAGCCGTCGCCGATGCTGGTCGACTACGCCAGCACGAAGGCCACGATCAACACGTTCTCGAAGGCGCTCGCGCAGCAGCTCGCGCCCAAGGGCATCCGCGTGAACGTCGTCGCCCCGGGCCCGATCTGGACGCCGCTGCAGACCGCGGGCGGCCAGCCGTCCGACAAGCTGCCCGAGGTCGGCTCGCAGACGCCGCTCGGACGCTGGGGCCAGCCGGCCGAGCTCGCTCCCGCCTACGTGTTCCTCGCCTCCCCGGAGTCGAGCTACGTCGTCGGCGAGACGCTGCACGTCAACGGCGGCATGCCCACGCCGTAACACTCGGCGCTCACGGCGGGCCCGGTCGCGGCGCGGAGGAACCCTCTTCCGCGCCGTGGCGGGGCCCGCCGTTTTGGTTGTCGTAACAATCGACTGCTGTGCAGGTTCGTGCGCGAGAGTCGGTGCATGACCGATTCCCTGCCGATCCTCGACCTGTCCCGCCTCGACCAGGGGGAGGCGGAGGCCGCCGCCTTCCGCCGCGACCTCCGGGAGACCACGCACGACGTGGGATTCTTCTACCTCGTCGGCCACGGCGTGCCCCAGGACCTCCTCGACGACGTCGTCGCCGTCTCCCGCCGCTTCTTCGACCTGCCGGAGGAGGAGAAGCTCGCGATCGAGAACACCCTCAGCCCGCAGTTCCGCGGCTACACCCGCTTCGGCGCCGAGCTCACCAACGGCGACGTCGACTACCGCGAGCAGGTCGACATCGGCATCGACCGACCGGCCGTTCCCGCCGGGCCCGGCGTCGCCGACTACGAGCGCCTCGAGGGGCCGAACCTCTGGCCCGAGGCGCTGCCGGAGTTCCGCGAGGTCTTCGAGCGCTGGCACGCGGAGCTCGCTGCGGTCGCGATCCGGCTGCTGCGCACCTGGGCCGTCGCACTCGACGCCCCGGAGGACGTGTTCGACGAGGCGTTCGCCGAGCGGCCGTTCTCGCTGGTGAAGGTCGTCCGCTACCCGGGCACCTCCGACCCGGAGCCCAAGCAGGGCGTGGGCGCGCACCGCGACGGCGGCGTGCTGACGCTGCTGCTGGTCGAGCCCGGCAAGGGCGGCCTGCAGGTCGAGCACGACGGCTCGTGGATCGAGGCACCCGCGATGGAGGGCGCGTTCGTCGTCAACATCGGCGAGATGCTGGAGCTCGCCACGGGCGGCTACCTCAAGGCCACGCTGCACCGCGTGATCTCGCCGCTGATCGGAACGGACCGGATCTCGATCCCGTTCTTCTTCAATCCCGCGCTCTCGGCCACCATGCCCTCGCTCCCGCTGCCCGAGGAGCTCAAGTCCGGCCTCTCGGTCGACCCGACGAACGCGCCGATCCTCGAGACCTACGGCGAGAACGCGCTGCGCTACCGGCTCCGGGCCCACCCGAACGTGGCGGCCGCCCACCACGCGGACCTGCTCGCTCCCACCGTCTGACCCGGGAACGACGAAGGGCCCCCTCCCGCGCGAGCGCAGGAGGGGGCCCTTCGTCGTCAGTGCGTCAGCAGCGCGCGGCGGCCACGGGGACCGTCGCGGTGAACGCGGGCTGGCCGGTCGCCGATCCGGTCACCGTCACCGTGCCGGCCGGCATCGAGGCCAGGCGGGTGGTGAAGGCGGCGGAGGCGGACGATCCGGGTGCGACCGCGGTGAACGACTTCGAGCCGTAGGCCGAGGCGATCGTGACGGCCGCGGCAGCGGTGTCGGTGTTCTTCACGGTCGCGGTGAGCACGATCTTCCCGGCGACGCAGCGCGTGGCGACCGCGGGGACGAGCTCGAGGGTGTCCAGCGGGACGGCGGCCGAGACCGACGTGCGCACCAGCTTGTCCGCGTACCCGGTGTAGGAGGCCGTGACGCCGGTCACGTCCGCCGGGACCGAGACGCTCGCCGAGCCGCCGGAGAGCGGGACGGTCGAGGTCCACGAGCCGCCGGTGAAGGTGACCGAGCCGACGACGTCGCCCTTGTCGGCCGCCGCGACCGTCGCCGTGACCGTGCGGCCGTCGGCGGTGAGGGTCGTGGTGGAGTCGACGGCAGTGACGCCGGTCCAGTTCTTCATGGCGGTGAGGACCGTCTGCGGGACGCTCACGAACGCGCCGTGCCGCGGGCTGGCCGGGAGGCCGGCGCGGCTCTTGGGCGAGACGTTCCAGTCGGCCGACTGCGAGAGGCGGTTCGTCTGCGAGCTGCCGGCGATGGCCGCTCCGGAGGTGATGAAGGCCTTGTAGCCGCCGTCGCCGTAGTTGTCGACGAGGAACGCGTAGCCGTCGCCCGCGCCGGTGGTGTCGTTCGGGTCGCCCGCGTTCAGCTTGATGATCTCGGGTCCCTCACCGGCCTGGCCGGTCTCGAGCGAGGTCATCCGGGTGTCGGTGAGCTGCCAGGTGGTGTTCGGGTCGGCACTCCAGTTCGAGGAGGTCGTCCCGGCGGTCAGGACCTTCGACTTCTCGAGGAAGATGTCCTTTCCGGCCTCGAGGGTGCCGGCGGCGCCGCCCTCCTCGTTCTTGGTGAAGCGGTAGTAGTAGTCGCCGATCTTCGTGATCGTCGAGTCGATCCGCGCGTAGCCGGTGTCCTGCCAGGTGGCGGGAGGAGCGGTGAAGGTGCGGAAGTCGCGGGTGATCACGGAGAAGACGCGGGAGTAGAGCTTGTCGTTGTTGGTCTTCGTCGCGTCGGAGTAGAGGCGCGAGGAGAAGAACACGACGTAGGACTGCAGGGCGTCGTCCCAGTACGCCTCGGGCGCCCAGGTCATTCCGGCGGCCGGCTGGTTCACCGTGATGCCGGTGTCGGCGCCGTTGGTGCGGGTCCACTGCACCAGGTCGGTCGACTCCCAGACCTCGATCTTCAGGCTGCCCTTGGACTGGGCGTCGCCCCAGCCGGTGCCGCAGGAGATGCAGAGGTCGGTGGCGACCATGTAGTACTTGTCGCCGTTGTGCGAGCGGAGGATGAACGGGTCGCGCAGGCCCTTCGTGTCGGTCGTCGAGGTGATGACCGCCTTCCCGCCGTTGACCGGCGAGAAGGTGAAGAAGTCGTTACCCGAGGTCGCGGCCTGGTAGATCTTCTCGTCGCCGTCCGACTTGAAGTACGCCGAGGCGTAGCCCGCGTCGGGAGCGGTGCGGCCGAGCTCGGCGACCGTCAGCGTGAAGGCGCGCGTCTCGGCGACGCCGTTGAGGGTGGCCGTCGCGGTGAGGGTGACGGTCCTGTCTCCGGAGCCGTAGGCCGGCCGGGTGACGACGCCGCCGCCGCGGTAGGGGTCGGCCGCGCCGACCGCCGGAGCCGCGTAGGAGGTGTTCGTCGGAGTGACGAGGGCCGGGTCCGAGGAGGTCCAGGTGATGTCGGTGCCGTTACGGGCGCCCTTCACTGCGAGGGGGAGGTTCTCGGTGGTGCGCGTGGCGAGCTTCAGCGCGTCGAGGTCGTCGTTGATGCTCGGGGCGAGCACGACCACCTCGAAGGCGATCGTCGCGCCCTGGGCGGTGGTCGCCGTCAGGGTGACCGGGGTGTTCTGCGCGATCGAGCGCGAGACGACGCCGGTGGCCGAGACGACCGCGCTGTTCGAGGAGGTCCAGGTGAGCGGGACGCCGCTGCTGGAGGCGGGTAGCGTCAGGTTCGAGGAGACCTGGGTCAGCGACGGGTTGCCGGCCAGCAGGACGGGCTGGATGTCCGAGCGCAGCAGGGCGGAGGTCGCGGACGCCTTCGCCGTGGCGGTCGGCATGCTCGAGGCGACCTGCTCGGCGGTGAGGGAGGTGTCCCAGAACTTCACGTCGGTGACGTCGGCGGTCACGAGCGCGTCGCCGGAGTAGAGCGAGCGGCCGAGGTAGCCGAGAGTGGACCCGGTCGGCACGATGCTCGCCATCGACTTCGTGGTGTTCGCCGTCGAGATCTGCGTGCCGTCGCGGTAGAGGGTCAGCACGGTGCTCGACCCCGTGCCGGTGCCGACGAGCGTGAGGGTCGTGAACCCGGGGTTCAGCGTGCCGCCGAACGGCATGCGGGTCTCGCCGTTGTTGGTGGGCTCCTTGACGCGGATGCCCGCGAGGACCTGTCCGCTGGGCGAGCCGTCGGGGTTGCGCGGGTTCACGAAGACGTGGTTGCCGAGCTGCGTGGTGTTCCACGGGCCGACGCCGTCGCCGATGACCCAGCCGAACTGGTTGGCGGTGGTCTGCGTCTTCACCGTGTACTCGACGGCGAAGGCGTTGTCGGCTCCGGTGACCAGGCCCTGGGGGAGGCTCGCGTAGCCGTCGTTCTTGAACCGGGCGACCTGGTCGCCGCCGGCGTTCGCGAAGGACGCGTCGGTGAGGCCGGTCAGGGTGGCGTTGCGTCCGTTGCCCGAGATGTCGAGCAGGGCCGAGCCGGCGTGCGACATGTCGTAGTGCGCGGTGGGCGCCGGGACGTCGACGGCCTGCGCCGAGACGGGGACGAGAGCGCCGGTGAGGGCGACGCTCGTGCAGGCGAGAGCGGAGAGGAAGAGGGATCGCACGCGGCGCCGAGGCGCGGCGGCAGGGGGCTCCGGGGAGCGTCGTCTCATCGTCGAGACCTTTCCTTCAGGGGAGGGATGCGTCGAGCCGAGGGGACCGACGCGTGTGTTCACGTTAACATGTGAGCCGCCTCAGAGCCATGGGGGAATTGCTCCGGCGGCGAGAGCGAACCATGCGACAGGGGAGCGCTTCGGCGCAAGACCTGCACCCCCGAGCGCCCAGGGCGTAGCGTGAGCGCACCGCATCCTGGCCCCCGGTGACGGAACCATGCCCATCCGCCTGCCCTGCGAGGACTTGACCATGACGACGCTCTTCCACACCGGTGGCTCCCTCTCCCTCGACGACGCGACCGCCGACGCCGTCGTCCGGTACTCGCTCGCGCTCGCGCAGCGGCACCGGATGAGCACGGTCAGCGTCGCCGACGACTCGGCCCCCTCCTCCATCGTGACGCTCACCGTCGGGCTCGGCGTCCCCCTGGTCGTCGCGGGCAGCGATGGCGCAGCGGCGGAGTCGAGCACCGAGATCCTCGAGCGCCTCGACGCGCTCGACAGTGCGGGCGGACCGGTGCCCGCCTCGGACGTCGACCCCCGCGCGACGTGGGAGCTCGAGAACGAGTACTGAGCTCTGAGCCGCGGCGCTGCCGGCGCGGATCCGCCCCGCTCCTGCTCCGCTGGCGCGGAGCGTCAGCGCCGGTAGCCGCGGATGATCTCCTGGGCGAGCGTCGTGATCGGAGTCGACGTCGCTCGCGCGCGGACCCGCAGCACCTCGAAGGCCTGCTCGACCGTGGTGCGGTGGGCGTAGGCGAGGATCCCCTTCGCCTGCTCGATCAGCACCCGGCTGTCGAGGGCGTGCTGCAGCTGCTCCTGGGTGACCGTGCTCTGCTGGAGCGCGCGCTGGTGCAGGATCCCGATCGTCGCGACGTCGGCGAACGCCTGCACGACCGCGATGTCGTCCGGATCGAGCCGCCCCGGCCGGGCCTGGAAGAGGTTGAGGGAGCCGATCGTCGTCCCCGCCGAGCGCATCGGCACGCAGTGCGCCGAGAGCACGTCGAGCTCGACCGCCAGCGTCCGGAACTCCGCCCACTCCTCGCCCACGGCGCGGGCGTCCTCGACGATCACCGGCCGCCCGGTCTCGAAGCACTGGATGCACGGGCCCGACCCGCTGTCGAGCTGGAGCAGCTCGATCAGCCGGGTGTCCTCGTCCGTGGAGGCGAGCACCTCGAGGGAGCCGGTGGAGTCGGCGAGGACGAGCCCCGCCGAGACGGCGTCGAAGAGGGTCGCGCTGCTCTCCACGAGGGTCTGGGTGAAGTCGACGACGTCGTAGTCGTCGACCAGTGTGTCGGAGAGGGCGACGAACGTCTGGATGACGCTGCGCTCGCGGGAGTTCGTCACCATGTGTCGTCCTGGGCGGTGAGAGGGCGGTCGGGGAACCCGTCGTGCCGGGCCACGATGCCGGAGGCGACATCGACGACGGAGCGCTGCTGGGCGAAGGCGTGGGCGCGCAGCAGCAGCTGCGCCTCCTCGGCGGTGCTGCCGTAGCGCGCGATGATCATGCCGGTCGCCTGGTGCACCACGCGTCGCGAGCGCGGATTCGTGCTCTCCTCGACCTCGTTGTCGCGCAGCACCGCGGCCAGCACCAGCAGCGCCGTCGCGGTGGTCGAGGCGCTGATCCGGCCGAGGAGGGAGTCGCTGAGCGACGTGGGGCGGCGGGAGTAGAGGTCGACCGCGCCGATCGAGAGCCCCGCGATCGAGAGCGGGAAGGCGAAGACCGCGCGCACCGCCGTGGGGCCGATCGCCTCGGTGAAGAGCGGCCAGCGCTCCTCCGCGCCGGTGTCCGGCACCGAGACGGGGCCGGCAGCGCGGATCGCCTCCCAGCACGGGCCCTCGCCGAGGTCGATCTGGATCTCGTCCAGCCGGCTCGCGGTGCTGTCGCTCGCGGCGACGGTCTCGCCGCCGAAGGGGCTGCCGAGCGTGGAGATCGCGACGCCGTCGATCGGATACCCGCGCAGATACGGGTCGCAGAGAGCGTCGGAGTCGGTCACCGCGCCCATTTTAGCCGTCGGCTCCGCTCGGAGCGACGCTCCGCCGGACCGGCGGGGACCACGACGCGGTGACGCGCGCGGGCCCGCCTGGCTGCGCTGCCCGGGCGCACGAGGCGACGGCCCGTGAAGCGGCTCGTCGGGCGCGGACGGTGCATGGTGCGGGGCGACGGGAGCCGGAGGACGGCGGCCTGCACGGCGACGGAGCGGCTCAGGCCGGGGTCGATCGAGCCGGGACGCTCGAGGGCGGCGATGAGGTCGTCGAGGACGGCGAAGGCGGGATCTGTCATCACGGCTCCTGGCCGGGTGTCCGCGGCCGTTGTCGTGCGCCGAGGCGCGGGAGGTGTCGATCGGGTGCCGCCGTGCGGGGTCCGCGCACGACGTCGACGAGGTCCTGCCCGACGGTACGGGGCGCGGATCGACCGGACGACGTGGTTGACCTCCCCGAGGTCCGCCGCTACTCGTGCTCTGCGTTGAGCTCGTCGAAGTCGTTCGTGATGATCGACAGCGGGGTGTACGGCGTGATGAGGAGAAGCGCCGGATTCGCGCGTCCCTCGCCGTAGTTGACGGTCAGCCACTGCGGGGTCGGGGAGGCGAGGGCGGCCTCGACCTCGGCGCGGAACTCCTCGAGGCTCCTGTTGTTGACCGTGTAGGCGGTGCCGTTGTAGATCAGGTCGATGCGCTTCACAGCTGATCGCCCTTCGCCGGGGGACGCACCGGTTCGGCGGGCTCCGAGATCACGTACAGCCCGCCCGCGGAGTTCGCGAGGTCGGTGAGCGCGGAGATCCAGGCGGGGTTGATGCGGGGCATCCGGCCGCCGAAGTACTTGTAGCGGAGCGCGTGGGAGGGGTGGATCCAGATCGCGCTGCGGCCGTCGCCCATGCTGTGGTCGTCGCGCCAGCTGAGCAGGAACGACTCGTTGCGGCGCAGCTTCGCGGTGATGACGATCTGCAGGTGCGCGAGCACGCGGTCCTCGAAGTCGATCTCGACGGTCCCGTCGTAGTGCAGCTTCCCCATCGGCGTCTCCAGCCCCTGATCTCCGGCAGGCAGACGCCCGCCGTTGCCTCCACCCTTCCGCAGACCGGACGGATCCGACAACCAGGTCTGCCATTCTCTGCTCGATCTGTCCAGGTCTTCCGTCAGCGGCGGTCCTCTGTCAACCTCCTCCCTCCACGCAGCCGGCGCTGCCGAGCATGGGCGGCATGAAGCACATCCTCTTCGCCGACAAGACGATCCTCGTGGGGGACGAGGCGGCCGACGCGCTCGTCGAGTACGCCGTCGCCCTCGCCGCGAAAGGCGCGGCCGACACCGTCGAGTACACGGGGATCGGCGCGGACGGCGGGACGGTCGACGCCACCTTCCTCGTGAACGCCGCGGCCGCCCTCATCGTCGAGACCACGCCGAGCGACCTGCCCGAGCCGGACAACGCGGCGGAGGTGGCACGGCTGCGCGAGCGGATCGACGCGCTCACCGGCGAGCATCCCGTGCAGCCCGGCGACGGCGAGCTGACCAGTGGTGCCGACTACGAGGACTCCTACGAGCAGTGAGTGGTTCCCCGTGGTGCGCGTCCGGGCGCGACCGGCGTCCGCTACCACTGCGAGGCTCCGCAGTGAACCCCCTGATCGGCTGAGGGGAGGCGGACGTACCGTGGCCCTGCGGGTCGCCGACGACACGATCACCGGTCGACCGCTACGGGCACGGCCGCGGGTCGGCCGGGGAGGACGGACACCATGACCGGAGACCATCCCTTCTGGGTGCGCCTCGCGCGCAAGGAGCCGCAGTGCGCCATCGTGCGCGGCCGGGTCTTCGAGATCGGCGCCCCCGACGAGCGGGACGGCGCCTTCCTCCTCACGGTCTGGGAGAAGGGGCGGCCCGTCGGGCACGTCCTGAACGTGGATCCGCCCGCCTACAAGCCGTGCGGACCCGGGCACCCGGTCGAGCCGCAGCGGGTCGACGGGGTCGAGGAGCTGCTCGAGCTCCTGGTGCCCCAGCGCACCCGGCTCGCGGCGCACGGCTGACGCCGCTCCCGTCCGCGGGGGCCGCCCGAGTCCTGTGCACCGGGAGCGGGGCGAGCGCTGAGCACCCGCTCACGGACGCCCGGGACGGGGGAGTCGTGCGGCCGGGCGGCGGCTGGCATCCTGACCTCGGTGCGACGAGCGCGCCCGCGAGGGGGAGCCCGATGAGCACCACCGAGGACGTCGACGACGGGACCGCTGAGTTCGGGTACCGCCCCTCCCTCACCCGCGGCATCGGCCGCTTCGGCAGCTTCGCCGCGGGCGTGAGCTACATCTCGATCCTGACCGGCACATTCCAGCTCTTCTCCTTCGGCTTCGCGCTCGGCGGTCCCGCCTACTGGTGGTCCTGGCCGATCGTGTTCACCGGGCAGCTCATGGTCGCGCTGTGCTTCGCTGAGCTCGCCGCCCGCTACCCGGTCGCGGGCTCCGTCTACAACTGGAGCAAGCGCCTCGCCGGGCCGACGGTGAGCTGGCTGGCGGGCTGGCTGATGGCCACCGCGTCCGTGGTCACGCTCGCGGCCGTCGTGCTGGCGTACCAGGCGACGCTCCCGCAGATCTGGAGCGGGTTCCAGCTCGGCGGCTCCGCGGGGGTGAGCGCGGTGGTCTGGGGAGGACTGCTGATCGCGTTCACCACCGCGGTCAACGCGCGCGGCGTGCGGCTGATGGCCCGGATCAACAGAGTCGGCGTGCTGATCGAGCTCGTCGCGGCGGTGCTGCTGGTGGCGGTGCTCGCGGTGAACGTGGTGCATCCGCCGACCGTGCTGCTCGACACCAGCGGCTACGGCGGGAGCACGCCGGGCGGGTACGCCGGCGCGTTCCTCATCGCCGCGATCGCGTCGGCGTACGTGATGTACGGGTTCGACACCGCGGGCTCGCTCGGCGAGGAGACGGTCGATCCGCGCCGGACCGCGCCGACGGCGATCCTGCGGGCGGTGACCGCCTCCTTCGTCCTCGGCGGCCTCATCCTGCTGCTGGGCATCCTCTCGGCGCCCGACCTCGCCGACCCGGCGCTCGGGCAGGCGTCGGGCGGGCTGCAGCGGATCGTGCTGCAGGTGCTCGGCGGCCCCCTCGGATCGGTCCTCCTGCTCTGCGTTGTCGTCGCGATCACGGTGTGCGCGCTGGCGGTGCACACGGCGGCCATCCGACTGATCTTCGCGATGGCCCGCGACAACGCCCTGCCCGGCAGCCGCGTGCTCGCCCGCGTCGACCCGCGGCGCGGGACACCGGTGGCGCCGGCGCTGGTCGTGGGGGTGCTCGCGGTGCTGATCCTGGTCGTGAACATCGGGACGCCGGCGATCTTCACGGCCGTGACGAGCGTGGCGGTCATCCTGATCTACCTCGCCTACCTGCTGGTGACGGTGCCGCTGCTGATCGCCCGGCTCCGCGGCCGGTGGCCCGCAGCCGCGCCCGGGCGCTTCTCGCTCGGCCGCGCGGGCCTGCCGGTGAACGTCGTCGCGGTGCTCTGGGGCGCGGCGATGACGGTCGACCTCGCGTGGCCGCGCGTCGAGGTCTACGGGGAGGAGCTGCGCTGGAGCGCGGTCGTCGTGATCGCCGCGGTCGTCGGGATCGGCCTGGCCTGGTTCCTCCTCCGCGGCCGGCACCGCCTCGGCACCCTGCCCGCGCACGCGCTCCCCTCGCCGCCGCCGCAGGGCTGAGTCGCACGAGAAGGCCCGTTCTCGAGGGGGCAGGACGATCCTTCCCGGGCGACTCGGCGGCGGCACCGGGAGGAGGATGGGGGAGCGGGTGCTCGGCCGAGCGCCGCGGGAAGGAGCGCGCGTGCGGAACCGCCTGGCGACTCAGTCCCTGCTCGCGCACGCCGTGCTCATCCAGGCCGTCGCGTTCCTGCTCCGGCCGGCCGCCGTCTACCAGGCGATCCGGCTCGACGTGCCGGCCTGGGCGCTCGGGGCGCTCGGCGCCTCGTTCGCGCTGGTGCCGCTGCTGATCGCGCTGCCGGTGGGCGGGCTGGTCGACCGGGTCGGCGCCCGGGCCGTGATGGCCGTCGGCTCGCTCGTCGCGGTGGGAGCGGCCGCGGTGCTGCTCCTGGCGGGCGGGAGCGTCGCGGGGCTGCTCCTCGGCATCGCCCTGCTCGGCGCGGGGCACCTGGGCTGCGTGGTCGGGCAGCAGACCGTCGTCGCGGGCGGCACCGGAGGGACGCGGCTCGACAGCCGCTTCGGCTACTACACGTTCGCCGCGTCGCTCGGGCAGGCGATCGGGCCCGCATTCATCCCGGTGCTCGCGGGCGGCTCGGTGCGGCCCGACCCGGCGCCGCTGTTCCTCGTGGGCGGGATCCTCGCGGTGCTGCTGCTCGTCTCGACGGCGGGGATCCGCAGCCCGTCCCCGCGCGGACCCGCGGCGGAAGGGGCGGCGGCTCCGGGCTCGACGCTCGGTCTCCTCCGGGTGCCGGGCCTCGCGCGCGCCCTGCTGACCAGCGCGACCGTCGTCGCCGCCGTCGACCTGACCGTCGTCTACCTCCCCGCCCTCGGCGCCGAGCGCGGGCTCCCGGCCGGCGTCGTCGGAGCCCTGCTCACCGTGCGCGCGCTCGCGTCGATGGCCTCGCGGCTCCTCCTCGGCGCGGCCACCGCCCGGCTCGGGCGCACCCGGGTGATGGTGGGCGGCATCCTGATCTCGGCGCTCTGCCTGGTGCTGGTCGCCCTGCCCGCGCCGACCGTGCTCCTCTTCGTCGCGGTCGCCGCCCTCGGCCTGGGCCTCGGGATCGGCCAGCCCATCACGATGTCCTGGCTGATCGAGCGCACCCCCGCCGACCGCCACGGCCGCGCCCTCGCGCTGCGCCTGGCCGGGAACCGCCTCGGGCTGATCGCCCTGCCCAGCCTCCTCGGCGTCCTCGCGGCGGCGGCCGGAGCGGGCGGTGTCCTCATCGGCACCGGTGCCGCGGTCGGCGCGACCCTCCTCCTGCTGCGCGGGGTGCGCCTGGACTGAGGTGCCGGGGGCGCAGCGGATCGCCGGCGCGCGCCGCGTTCCCGGGCCTCTCCGTCGGAAGACCGGAGGATCAGCTGCCCGGCTCCTCCACGCGGACGTCCTCGGCGGCCTTGTCGGCGCGCCAGCCGCGCCAGACCGGCTGGCGGAGGGTGCCGGAGGCGGTGCGCTCGCGGTAGCGGACCTCGCCGACCAGGACGGGCGACACCCAGTGCACGCCGCGCGACTCGAGCGGAGGGACGGAGACGGCGGGCTCCTCGGTGGCGTGCTCGGCCAGGCGGTCGACCAGTCCGCGGCGCTCGCGGTCACTGAAGCCGGTGCCCACACGGCCCGAGTACGCGAGCCCGTCCTCGCCGGGGATCGCGGTCAGCAGCGCCCCGACCGACCCCTGGAGGCCGCCCTCGCCCTCGCGCCAGCCCACGATCACGACCTCCTGCAGCCGGTGGTGGGTGAGCTTGATCCAGTCGCGCGAGCGGCTGCCCTCCTGGTAGCGCGAGTCGCGGCGCTTGGCGACCACGCCCTCGAGGCCGAGGGTGCGGCTGGTGGCCATCGCCTCCTCCAGGTCGCCGTCGAACACGGACGGGACGTGCACGCGCTCGTTCTCGGCGACGAGCTCGACCAGTGCCGAGCGACGGGTGTCGTAATCGCTCCCGGTCAGGTCCTCTCCTGCGCGCTCGAGCAGGTCGAAGACCATCAGGTGCACCGGAGTGGACCGGGCGGCCGCCTCGATCTCGCGCGGCTTCGTCAGCCCGCCGCGGGTCTGCAGGGCGCCGAAGTCGGGGCGCCCGCGAGCGTCGAGGGCGACGATCTCGCCGTCGAGCACGGCGTCGGCGGCGGCCTCGGCGAGCGGGGCGAGCAGGTCGGGGAACGCCGCGGTCAGGTCGTTGCCGTTGCGGCTCGTGAGGGTCGCGGTGCCGCCCTGCACCCGCACGAGAGCGCGGTAGCCGTCCCACTTCATCTCGATCGCGGCCCCGGGGTCCACGTCGCCGCGGCGTCCGGCCGTGGCGAGCATGGGGCGGTGGCGGCGCGGAGCGGAGTCCTCGGCCGGGCGGTCTGCGGAGGGTGCGGGCCGGGGAGCGGGCGACGCGGCGGACGCGGCCGCCCGGCCCCGTCGCTGCGTCCCGTGCCCGTGAGCGGGACCCGGCGCCATCAGGTGCAGGAGCCAGTTCTTCTCGGCGCCCTCCCTCGAGCCCGTGTGCAGCAGGGCGTAGCGACGGGGCTCGCCGCCGAGCCCGCCGTCGGGGCGGCCGGTCAGCACCGCGATCACCTCCTTCCCCTCGCGCCACTTCTCGAGCGCGTAGGTGCCCTCGTCCCAGATGCGCACCTCGCCGCCGCCGTACTCGCCGGCCGGGATCGTGCCCTCGAAGGTCGCGTACTCGAGGGGGTGGTCCTCGGTCTGCACCGCGAGCCGGTTCGGGTCGCCCTCCAGCGGCGGGCCCTTCGGCACCGCCCAGCTGACCAGGACGCCGTCGTGCTCGAGCCGGAAGTCGTAGTGCAGGCGCCGCGCGTGGTGCTCCTGGATGACGAAGGAGTCGCCCGAGGAGGAGCCCGCGGACCCCGCCTCGGGCACCGGCTCCGGCGTCCTCGACGCGTCGCGCATGCTGCGGTAGGTCGCCAGGCGGTCGGAGGAGGCGTCCGTCGCGGCGAAGCCCGCCATCCGCTCCGGGGTCGGCTCGAGCCCGGCACCCCGGGCGGCGAGCAGCGGGCGGAGGAGGTCGCCGTCGCTCCGCAGCCGCTCCACCACCTCGTCGGGCGACAGGTGGCGCAGGTTGTCGGCACCCAGCTCCTCCCACGTGCGGGGCGCGGCGGCGGCCGGCCGGAGGCGCCCCCGGAGGGAGTAGGGGGCGATGGTCGTCTTCGCCGCGCTGTTCTGGCTCCAGTCGACGAGGACCTTGCCCTCGCGCAGGGTCTTCTTCATGCCCGAGACGACGAGGTCGCGGTGGTCCGACTCGAGCACGCGCGCCAGCTCGTGCGCGACCGCCGAGATCTGGTCGCTGGAGGCGGAGGCGTCCAGTGGGCAGTAGAGGTGGATCCCCTTGCTCCCACTGGTCACCGGCAGCGGAGCCAGCCCCATCCCCTCCAGGAGGTCGCGGGCGAGGAACGCGACCTCGGCGCACTCGGCGAGTCCGGCACCCTCGCCCGGGTCGAGGTCGAGCACGAGGCGGTCGGGCGGACGGCGCTCGCCGTCGGAGCCCACCCGCCACTGCGGGACGTGCAGCTCGAGCGCCGCCTGCTGCGCCAGCCAGGTGAGCCCGGCGACGTCGTCGACCAGCGGGTACTCGACGTCGCGCGACGAGTGCGCGAGCCGGGTCCGGCTCAGCCAGTAGGGGGCGGAGGAGGGGAGGTTCTTCTCGAAGAAGACCTCGCCCGGATGCTCGGCGGTGCCCACTCCGTCGACCCAGCGCTTCCGGGTGACCGGGCGGCGCGCGAGATGGGGAAGCATCGCGGAGGCGACGGAGGCGTAGTAGGAGAGCACGTCGGCCTTGGTGAAGCCCGTCTCCGGGTAGACGACCTTGTCGAGGTTCGTCAGCCGCAGCCTCCGCCCGCCGACCGAGACGATCTGCTGCGAGGCGGCCATCCCCCCATGGTGGAGGCAGGTGCGCGCCGAGGGAACCCCGGACCGTCGCGGGAACCCGCAGCGAGCCGCCTCCACGACTCGGGGTTCCCTCGGCGGCGGGGAGTAGCGTCGACGCACCACGTCCGAAGGAGCCCTCCGTGCCCGACACGATCGCCGACATCCCCCTCACCACGATCGACGGCACCACGTCGACCCTCGCCGACTACCCGCCCGTGCGGCTGATCGTCAACGTCGCCTCCCGCTGCGGCCTCGCCCCGCAGTACGAGAAGCTCGAGGCCCTGCAGAAGAGCTACGGGGAGCGCGGATTCACGGTCCTCGGCTTCCCGAGCAACCAGTTCCTCCAGGAGCTGAGCGACGAGGACAAGATCAAGGCGTACTGCTCGACGACCTGGGGGGTCACCTTCCCGATGTTCGAGAAGGTCCGCGTCAACGGCCGCTCGGCGCATCCGCTCTACGCGGAGCTCACCAAGGCGGAGGACGAGAACGGCAAGGCCGGCCGGGTGAAGTGGAACTTCGAGAAGTTCCTGATCACGGCCGACGGCACGGTCCACCGGTTCCGCCCGACGGTCGAGCCCGACGACCCGCGGATCGTCGACCTGATCGAGGCGTCGCTCCCCAACTGATCCCGCTCAGGGGCGGGCGCGGGGCGGAGCACGCCACCCGTCGCGGATCAGCGGTCGCGGAGCCCCAGGGCCGAGCGGGCGTCCGCGGGCTCGACGCCCTCGGGGCAGACGATGTCCGAGACGTCGAACGGCGTCGCGCGCGAGAACGGGATCATCTCGATCCCGTCGACGTGGCGCAGCAGCACGAGGCCGCCCTCGCCCTCGCGCAGGCTCCGGCGCACCTGGCGCAGGAAGATGCCGGCCATGTCGAGTTCGACGACGAAGGAGCGGCCGCTCACGTCGATCCGGCAGCCGATGACCGGCTGGGAGCCGACGGAGACGGAGTCCGGCACGCGGCGCGGCTCGATCGGCTGCTCCTTGCGGAGGGTCCGCACCGGGGTGAGGGTGGGCAGGCCGGTCGCTCGCGCGGTGTCCGTCATGGTCGTCTCCGTCCGTCGACGTCCGCCGATGGTTCCGGGGACGTCTTCTCGACGGTACTTCGCGTCCCCCGCAGAGGGGACGGGGTTGACGGCCGTGCGATCAGGGGGCAGCGGGGCCCAGGAGCGGCGGAGCTCAGGAGCCCTGGCGCTGCTCCTCGGGCTCCGGCAGGACCGAGAGCTCGCCGTGCATGCTGGCGACGCTGAGCATCTGCTCGATCCACGCGCGGTTGAGCTTGGGCTGGTGCGCCTCGGTGAAGCGGAAGTGCAGCGGCACCGACGGGTGCAGCCAGACGGAGCTCCGGCCGTGTCCGGTGGAGGCGTCCTCCATCCACGAGAGCGAGAAGGCTTCGTTGCGGCGCAGCTTCGAGAGGACGGCGACCTTCAGGTGCGCGAGGACGCGCTCCTCGAATTCGATCTCGAGGTTCTGCGGTCCGTAGATGAGCGTGGCCACGGGCCCCCTTCGTTCATCGGGCCGGCCCTGGCGGACGGCTCCTCGGGGGACGGTATCCGCTCGGACCCCGGTGCGGGGAATCGGGCGGAAGACACGCCGGACCCCCATTGACAGTCCCGCGGACGGGACGTAGCACTGCCGGGCGTGCTGGGCGCCACGTTAGCCGACGCATGTAGCGAGAGTCGATGTTCCGTCGCGGATCTCCCGTCGGCCGGGGCCGGCCCGGGAGCGAGCGCGGGCACCTCCGGCTGCCGGCCGCGCCGCTCAGGATCCCGTCACGGCCCGGCCGGCGCGTCCCACCCCTCCTGCGGAGTCGCGCAGGTGCCGCGGAAGACGTACTGCGACGGAAGCTTCCGCTGGTGCGAGGACCAGTCGATCGCCGGCCGACGCTGATCCGGAGGCAGGTAGCCGAGCCGGTACACCGCCATCAGCTCCAGCTCGTCGGGCACGGCGAGCAGCGACTCGATCCGCGCCCACGCTCCCGGCACCTCCATCGGGAACGACACGAACTGGATCCCCATCCCCAGCTCGACCGTGCTCAGCCAGACGTTCTCCATCGCGGCGCCCATGCTGAACACCGAGTAGAAGGAGGAGAGCTCGCCCGGCCGGTACTCGGAGCGGTCGAGCATCACCCCGAGCAGCAGCGGCGATCCCGCGACGAGCCGGCGGTTCTCCTCGCCGAGCGTCTGCGGGACGCGGAGGGAGTTCATCAGGAACTGCCCGCGCTTCGTGAAGACCTGCTTCGTGAAGGGGCGGAGCGGAGCCGGCAGCTTGTCGAACAGCATCCCGTCGCGCCGCTGCTCCATCTCCTCGCTGCTGAAGCGGAAGTAGGGCTTGTAGCGCTCGAAGAACGTGCCGTTCGACATCGCGGTGGTCATGCTCTCGCCGCTGATCGCGGCGATCCGGTCGATCGTCTCGCGCTCCTCGACGAGCACGAACCGCCACGGCTGGCTGTTGAGCTGCGAGGGCGCCCGGCCGGCCACCTCCATCAGGAGCCGCTGGTGCTCCTCGGAGACGGGGTCGGGCAGGAACGCGCCGTTGGTGGTCTTCCGGCGCCGGACGACATCGAGGAACTCCATGCCTCGATCCTGCCCCGATCGATCGCGCAGAGGGGGGAGCGGCGGCGGCCCGGGGCGCGCGCGGTAGCATCGAGGGTCCTGTGCAGGCTCGAGGGAAGCGGTGGAACGGTGAAGACGAGGGTCATCTTCTACCTCCTCGGAGGTGTGTTCGTGCTCGGCGCGGGCATCAACTCGGTCGTGGGCAGCGGCTTCTCGGTGCCGAACCTGCTGACGATGCTCTGCGGCGCGCTGATCCTCGCGATCGCCGGCTGGCAGGCGCTGCGCTCGTACCGCTCCGACCCCGACCGCGACGTCGAGCCCCCGCGCTAGAAGCCGGGGCGCGTCAGCGCAGGGCCGACCCGGCCCTCAGACGCTGGAGCACGCCTCGGTGCCGCGCCGGCCGCCGCGTCCGCCCGAGAGCGGCGAGCACGAACGGAGCCGCCGCCAGCGCGATCGCCGGGTGCCGGCGTCCGTGCGTCCCCGCGAAGGGGATCACCGCCAGCGGGACGGCGGCGGGAGCCAGCGCGGACGCGGCGCGGGGGTCCGACCGCCGCAGCGTCGCCCAGGCCAGAGCGGTGAGCGTCGACGTGCAGATGTAGAGCGCGTGATGGATCCAGTGCCAGCGGCCCGTGCGGAGAGCGCCGGTGGCGACGGCGGTGCCGAGGGCGCAGTTGGCGGAGTAGCTGACAGCGGCGGCGCGCAGCCAGAGCGGACCGGAAGCGCTCACCCTCCGCCGCGTCCTCACACCTCGCCCCGCGCGAGCAGCAGCCGGTAGGGCGCCGCGCGCTCGACCCGCCACCCCTCGGGCGCCACAGCCCGCAGCTCGGCGGCGGTGAAGCTGCGCCGCACCGACAGCGACCCGTCGTAGTGGAGGAACGAGCCGGCCGCGATCGGTCGCGTGGCCAGCAGGTAGGCCGTGTAGGCCAGCCGCGAGCGCTCGATGTCGTTGTGCAGTGCGCGCGGGGCCAGGCGCTCGCTGTCGGCGAGCAGGTCGGCGAGTGAGTCCGGCGACAGGTGGTGCAGCACGTGGTTGGAGGTCACCAGGTCGAAGTGCTCGCCCTCGGCGACCAGGTCGGCGCTGCTCGCGCGGCGGAACTCGACTCCGGGCGGCGCGGGCGTCGACGTGGCGAAGGCGGAGGCGCGCTCGTCCGGATCGACGGCGGTGATCGCCAGGCGGAGGCCGTCCTCGCGGGCCCAGCCGGCGAGGGAGCGGGCGACGTCGCCGCCTCCGGAGCCGATGTCGAGCAGGCGGAACGGCTCGTCGGGCCGCAGCAGCGGACGCAGGCGCGAGCGGTAGAGGCCACGCCACCCCGAGACCAGCCGGTTCACGGTGCCGAAGCGGGCGTAGGTGGCGTCGAGCAGGGTGCGGTCGCAGTCCGGGTCGTCCATCAGCTCCTGCTCGGAGACCTCGCGGTGGCGCAGGTCCGGCGCGAGAGGGGCTCGCGGAGTCACTCCCCGCCCCGCTTGGTGAGCAGCGCGAGCTCGACGGTGAGGCCGGGGCCGAACGCCATCGCGCCGATCCGCTCGCCGTCGGCCGCCTCGCCGTGCAGCAGGCGCCGCAGGATGAAGAGGACGGTCGCGCTCGACATGTTGCCGTTGGTCCGCAGCACCTCGCGCGACGGGGCCAGCTGCTCGTCGCTGAGGGCGAGCGAGGCCTGCACCTTGTCGAGGATGCTGCGGCCGCCGGGGTGGATCGCCCAGCGCTGCACGTCGCTCCGCTCGACCTCGGCGCCGGCCAGCAGCGGGGCGACGGCCGCCTCGATGTTCGCTCCGATGATCGAGGGCACGTAGGTGCTCAGCCGCATCGAGAAGCCGTGGTCGCCGATCGTCCACGCCATCTCGGTCTCGCCCTCGTCGGTGAGCGTCGTGGCGAGCGCGTCGAGCTCGAGCACCGAGGTGCCGGGCGCGGCCTCGCGGGCGGTGACGACGGCCGCCGCACCGCCGTCGGCGAAGACGGAGGTCGCGACGATCTGCTCCGGGTCGTTGGAGCTCGTGAGGTGGATGGTGCACAGCTCGACCGCGACGACGAGGACGACCGCCTCCGGGTCGGCCTCGCAGAACTGGCGGGCGGCGCGCAGGCCGGGGAAGGCGCCGTAGCAGCCCATGAAGCCGAGGTGGAAGCGCTGCGTCGAGGGCGCGAGGCCGAGGCGGCGGACCAGCTGGTAGTCGGGCCCCGGGGCGTAGAAGCCGGTGCAGGAGACCGTCACCACGTGGGTGACGTCCTCGGGGGTCATCGACGCGGACGAGAGGGCGCGGCGGGCCGCCTCCGTGAAGAGCTCGGGAGCGCGCTCGGTGTAGACGGCGTTGCGCGCGGCCGTCCCCGGGTCGAGCACCAGGCCGCTCCCCGCGTCGTAGAAGACGCTCGCACCCTCCCGCTCGACCCGGTCGAGCTCGTCGACCACCGTGCTGCGGGTGTCGATCCCGGACGCGTCGAAGGCCGCGCCGATCAGGCGGGACCCGAGCCGGGTCATCGCGGGCTGGGACGCGAAGAGGTCGCGCACCTCGGACTGGCGCAGGACCGTGGTCGGCACCGCCGTCTCGATGCTGCGGATGTGGACACTCACCCGCAGGAACCTATCGCGGAATCCTGCGGGTGAGCGGTGCCCTGGAGCGTGATCAGAGGATCGGCTTCCCGCCGGTGACGGCGATCGTCGACCCGCTGATGTAGCTCGCCTCGTCGGAGGCGAGGAGGACGTAGGCGGGGGCCACCTCGGCCGGCTGCCCGGGGCGGCCCAGCGGGACCTGCTCGCCGAACTCGGCGACGGCCTCCTCCGGCATGGTCGAGGGGATCAGCGGCGTCCAGATCGGGCCGGGCGCGACCGAGTTGGCGCGGATGCCCTTCTCGCCGAGCGCCTGCGCGAACGAGGCGGTGAGGCTGAGGATCGCCGACTTCGTGGCGGCGTAGGGAAGCAGCTGGTACGACGGCTGGTCGGACTGCACCGAGCTCGTCGCGATGATCGACGCGCCCTCCTTCAGGTGGGGCAGCGCCGACTTCACGAGGTGGAAGTAGGCGCTGATGTTCGTCGCGATCGTGCGGTCCCACTCCTCGTCCGGGATGTCGGTGACGCTCTCGCGGCTCATCTGGAAGGCGGCGTTGCTGACGAGCACCTCGAGGTGGCCGAAGCGCTCGACGGTCTCGATGACGACGGCGCGGCAGTGCGCCGGGTCCTGCAGGTCGCCGGGGAGGAGCAGCGCCTCGCGGCCGGCCTCCCGGACCCACTTGGCGGTGTCCTCGGCGTCGTCGTGCTCGTCGAGGTACGAGATCGCGACGTCGGCGCCCTCGCGCGCGAACGCGATCGCGACGGCCTTGCCGATGCCGCTGTCGCCGCCCGTGATGAGGGCGACCTTGCCGCTGAGGCGGCCGGTGCCGCGGTAGCTGGTCTCGCCGTGGTCGGCCTTCGGCGTCAGCTCGGCCTCGGTGCCGGGCGGTGTCTGCTCGGGGGATTCCGGAGTCATGACTCTCCCTCTCGTGTCGTCGGTCGGTCCCTCCATGCAAGCGGGTGGGAGGGAGGGGGCGCAGGGGGTTGACGCCCGGACCGCTCCGTCGTGTCGTCAAGCCCGCGACACCGAGGGCTCCCTGGGTCTTGACTGAGCGTGTCGCCCTTCTTCGGGGCGCTCGGCCAGGAGGTTCGACATGAGCACGACAGACAGGGATCCGGCTGACGGCGGACTGCCGCGACGGGCAGAGGGCTCGGCGGCGGGCGGCACGGCGCGCATCGACTCCGCGGGGGATACGGGAGCGGCTGCGGCGACGGACCGCTCCGTGACTCCGGACCGCTCCGCGACTCCGGACCGCTCCGCCTCCTCGGACCGCTCCGCGACTCCGGGCCGCTCCGCCTCGACGGACCGCTCCGCCTCGACGGACCGCTCCGCCTCGACGGACCGCTCCGACTCGGCGCACTCGGCCCCCGAGCACCGCGCGCCCGTCGACCCCGACTCCGCCGAGGCGAAGCAGGCCCGTGCGGCTGCGCGCAAGGACATCCACCAGCGCGAGCGCGACCGCTTCGGCGGCTTCAAGATCGGCTGCGCCTTCTTCGGCTGGCTCGCCGCCACCGGACTCGCCGTCCTCCTGACCGCCCTCGTCACCGCGATCGGGGCCGCCGTCATCGGCACCCAGGACGTCACCGGCGACCTCGCGGCCGACCCCGCCGCGTTCGGCTGGGCGGGCGCGATCGCACTGCTGGTCATCCTCCTCGTCGCCTACTACTGCGGCGGCTACGTGGCAGGCCGCATGGCCCGCTTCAGCGGAGCGAAGCAGGGCGTCGGAGTGTGGGCCTGGGCGGTCGTCGTCGCGATCGTCGTGGGCATCGTCTCGGCGATCACCGGCGGCAGCCAGGCGCTCTCCGCGGTGAGCGGCTTCCCGACGATCCCGCTCGACGCCGGCGACGCCACGGCCGCGGCGGTCGTGACGGCGCTCGCCGCCCTGGTCGTCGCGCTGGTCGGCGCCGTGCTCGGCGGTCTCGCCGGCATGCGCTTCCACCGCCGCGTCGACCGCGAGGGCCTCTCCGGCCTCTCCGTCTGACGCTCCCGTCCCTGCTCCCTCCCCGGAAGCTGCCGCTCCGTTACGCCACGCACGCCGTGTCGCGCACCGGAGTGGCAGCTCGCGGAGGGGAGGTAGGGTCCATCGCGTGACGGGGGAGCGAGGGACGCGGCTGGCGGACGAGCTGCGGGAGTGGGACGCGGGCGCGCTCGCGGACCTGCGGGACGAGTACCTGGCGTTCCTCGAGCAGCGCGGCGAGTCGGCGCTCGAGCGCGACGGCGGCCCCGAGCACGTCACGGCGAGCTGCTTCGTGCTCTCGCCGAATCTGGCGCAGGTGCTGCTCTGCTTCCACCGCAAGGGCCGGTTCTGGGTGCAGCTCGGCGGTCACGTCGAGCCCGGTGACGACTCCACGGCCGACGCGGCCCTCCGCGAGGCGCAGGAGGAGAGCGGAGCGGCACGACTGCAGCCGCTCGGCGTCCTGCCCCTCGACCTCGACCGGCACGCGCTCGGCGACGGCTTCGGCCGCTGCTCCCGCCACTGGGACGTGGGCTACGGTGCGATCGCCGATCCGGACGCTCCCGTGACCGTCAGCGACGAGAGCGACGACGTGGCCTGGTGGCCGGTCGACGCGCTGCCCGCCGAGGTGCCGCCGGGGTTCGCCGAGCGGCTGGCCGGGGCGCTCGCCGCGGCGCGTCTCCTCCGCGATGCGGGGTCGCTCGGCGGCTGATCGAGGCCCGCCTCCACCCACTCCGCGTCCCGGCAGCGCGCCTGCGACGAGTCCTCCCCGTGACTCCGGCGCCGTGCGGCACGATGGGGCGATGAGCAGCACCGCTGACCCCGTCGTCGTCCTCGCCGGTGCGAGCGGATTCCTCGGGACGGACCTCGCCCGCCGCTTCACCGCCGACGGCTGGACGGTGCGGAGGATCGGCCGCTCCGGGCCGGACGCGCGCTGGGGCGACACCGTCGGCATCACCCGCGTGCTCGACGGTGCGCGCCTCCTGGTGAACCTGGCCGGCAAGAGCGTCGACTGCCGGTACACCGCGGCGAACCGCGCCGAGATCCTCCGCTCGCGCGTGGCGACCACCGCGGAGCTGCACCGGGCGGTCGCGGCGGCCGCGACTCCTCCGCCGGTCTGGATGAACGCGAGCACGGCCACGATCTACCGGCACGAGGAGGAGCGGGCGAACACCGAGGACGAGGGCGTGCTCGGCGAGGGCTTCTCGGTCGACGTGGCGCGGGCGTGGGAGTCGGAGTTCTTCGCCGGGGAGACGCCCGGCGTGCGGCGCGTGGCGCTGCGGATGTCCATCGTGCTCGGAGACGGTCCGGCGACGGCGATCCTGCTGCGGCTGGCGCGGCTCGGCCTCGGCGGTCCGCAGTTCGACGGGCCGTGGCCCTCGACGCGCGCGCGCCGCGAGGCCGGTGTGCACCACGAGCACCGGCGCACCCGCGGCCGTCAGCACTTCAGCTGGATCCACGTGGAGGACGTCCACCGGTCGATCCGCTTCCTCGAGGAGTCGACCCTCGACGGGCCGGTGAACCTCGCGTCGCCGAATCCGAGCGACAACACCGAGCTCTCCCGGCTGCTCCGCGCCGCCGTCGGCCGCCGGATCGGCGTGCCGGCTCCGCGCTTCGTCCTCGAGCCCGCGACGCTCCTGCTCCGCACCGAGTCCGAGCTCCTGCTCAAGTCCCGCTGGGTCGTGCCCGCCCGCCTCGAGGACGCCGGCTTCACCTTCGCGCACCCCCACCTCGCCGAGGCCCTCCGCACCCTGGCCTGACCCGCCCCCCGCGAGGCGACCGACCTCCGCCGCGAGCCCGCGTCGCGGAGGTCCGAGTCCGAGCGCGGGTCCACTCCACCCCCGGCCACCCTCGAGGCGTCGACCGGAACGCGTGCCGAGCGTCTCGGACGCGCCGATCGCTCCCCGAGACCCGGCCACTCTCCCAGCTGACTGCGCCACGCCGCGCGGGGAGCGGCGTGGCCGACATCACGCTGAGGTCGCGCTACTGCGCGACCTTCGCCGCGATGTCGCTCCGATACAGCCCGCCGTCGAGGTGGATCAGGTCGAGCGCGCGGTACGCCCGCTCCCGCGCTTCGGCGAAGTCGGCGCCGCGCGCGACGACGTTGAGCACGCGGCCGCCGGTGGCGACGAAGCTCCCGTCGACCAGCTGGGTCGCCGCGTGGGCGATGGTGACGCCGGGGACGTCCGCCGCCGCGTCGAGTCCGGTGATGGTCCGTCCGGTGACGGCGTTCTCGGGGTAGCCCTCGCTCGCGAGGACGACGGTGACGGCGACCTCGTCCGTGAACGCGGGCCACGGGACGGAGGCGAGCGCGCCGGTCGCCGCCGCGTGCAGCAGCGCGGACAGCGGGGAGGCGAGGCGGGGGAGGACGACCTGGGTCTCGGGGTCTCCGAAGCGGGCGTTGAACTCGATCACGCGCAGGCCCGCGTCGGTCACGATGAGGCCGCAGTAGAGGAGTCCGACGAAGGGGGTGCGCTCGCGCTCGAGCTGGCGGATGGTCGGGATGGCGACCGTGTCGATCACCTCGTCGACGAAGGCGCGCTCGCTCTCCCAGCGGTCGGCGAGCCAGGGGAGCGGGGAGTAGGCGCCCATGCCGCCGGTGTTCGGCCCCTCGTCGCCGTCGCCCAGGCGCTTGAAGTCCTGCGCGGGGGAGAGAGGGACGACGTCGTGGCCGTCGGAGAGGAGGAAGAGGGAGACCTCCTGGCCGGCGAGGAACTCCTCGATGAGGACGTCGCCGGACTGCAGCCAGAACTCGGCGTGCGCGATCGCCGCGCTGCGCGACTCCGTCACCAGGACGCCCTTGCCCGCGGCGAGGCCGTCGGCCTTGACGACCGAGGGGAGTCCGTACTCGTCGATGGCGCGGGTGGCGTCGACCAGGGTGGAGACGCGGGTCGCGCGGCCGGTGGGCACGCGGGCCATGTCCATCACGCGCTTCGCGAAGGTCTTCGAGCCCTCGAGTGCGGCGGCGGCCCGGTCGGGGCCGAAGGTGGGGATGCGGCGCTTGCGGAGCGCGTCGGCGACTCCGGCGACCAGGGGCGCCTCGGGGCCGATGACGACGAGCTCGATGCCCTGCTCCACCGCGAAGTCGCTGACCAGCCGGGGGCTGTTCGTGTCGAAGTGGATGACCTCGACGTCACGCGCGATGCCGGCGTTGCCGGGCGCCGCGATGATCTCGTGGTGCTCCTCCTCCGCGAGGAGAGCCGTGATGATGGCGTGCTCACGGGCACCCGAACCGAGGACGAGGATCTTCACCCTGACAGGATAGGGCGCCCCGCCCCGGGGCTGGTCCCTGTGACGTCCTCCTCCGCAGGGCGGCGCTGCGGACGCCGACACGCCGGGCGGAGCCGGCGGGAGGCCTCCGGGAGCGAGCGGCGGCGGCAGGATGGATGCATGGCCAAGGGCAGGATCGACGAGGCGAGCGGGCAGTCCGCGGTGCGGGCGGCGCTCGCCGGAGGAGCGGACCGGAACACGACGGCGACGGCGGTGCGGTTCCTCCTGCAGATCATCGAGACGAACGTCCCCGGACGCAGCGTCGAGGTGCGCGTTCCGCCGTTCGGCGCGGCCCAGTGCGTCGAGGGACCGGGCCACACCCGCGGGACTCCGCCGAACGTGATCGAGATGGACGCGGCGACCTGGCTGCCGCTCGCGACCGGCTCCCTGCCGTGGAGCGAGGGTCTCGCGAGCGGGCGGATCCACGCCTCCGGAGTGCGCGCGGACCTCACGCCGTTCCTCCCCATCCTGCGCGTCGGCTGAGCGTCGGCGAGTTAACTTCTCGTAAACGCGGCGGCGAGCCGTCGTCGGATCGTTTGACCTGGGGTCCGCCGTCGGGTTGTCTGGGAATAACCCCCTCACGCGGCACGAATCCTCTCCGGATCCACCGCTCGATGCTTGGAGTCCCCTTCACGATGCGCAGTACTTCCCCGGGCCGACGCGGCCTCACCCGACTCCTCTCCGCGACCGCCGTCGGCGCCGTCGCCGGAGCGGCCCTCCTCGGCGCCACGCCCGCCGTGGCGGCCGAGGGCGATGTCGCCATCGACATCCTCTCGATCAACGACTTCCACGGGCGGCTCGCCGCCGACCGCGCCGTCGCCGGAGCCGCCGTGCTCGCCGGTGCCGTCGACTCCTACCGCGCCGCCAACCCGAACACGCTGTTCGTCTCGGCCGGCGACAACATCGGCGCCTCGACCTTCGTGTCGAAGGTGCAGGGCGACATCCCCACGCTCGACTCGCTCAACGCGATGGGCCTCGACGTCAGCACCCTGGGCAACCACGAGTTCGACCAGGGCCGCGCCGACGTCGACGGCCGCGTCGTGGACGCCTCGGCGTTCCCCTACGTGAACGCGAACCTCTACGACACCGCGACCGGCGAGCGCGCCTACTCCCCGTACGTGATCACCGAGCAGGACGGCGTCTCCGTCGCCTTCATCGGCGCGATCACCGAGGACCTCGGCAAGCTCGTCAGCCCCGCCACGATCTCGACGCTCTCCATCGAGCCGATCGCCGAGAACGTCAACGAGGTCGCCGCGCAGCTCCAGGACGGCGACGCGGCCAACGACGAGGCCGACGTGGTCGTCCTGCTCCTGCACGAGGGAGCCGACGCCGACGCGGCCGAGCTGAACACTCCGGAGGCGGACCCCAAGTTCGGCGCGATCGTCAACGCGGTCGCCCCGAACGTCGACGCGATCGTCTCGGGCCACAGCCACCAGGAGTACGACGCGGGCATCGACGCGGGCCGGGCCTTCCCGACCGTCGTGTCGCAGACCGGCAGCTACGCCGAGAACATCGGCCGCATGTCCCTGACCGTCGACCCGGCGACCAAGCAGCTCACGTCGCTCACCAGCGAGGTCGTGCCGCTGACGAAGGTCGTCGACGACCCGACCTCCGACGACCCGGCCAAGACGATCGTCGTCGGCGCCTTCGAGCCCGACCCCGAGGTCGAGACCATCGTCGCCGACGCCCAGGCCGTCGCCGTCCGCGAGGGCAGCGTGAAGGTCGGCACCATCACCGAGGACATCTCGCGCGCCTACCGCCCGGACGGCACCACGACCAACCGCGGCTCGGAGTCGACCCTCGGCAACCTCGTCTCGGACGCCCAGCTGTGGGCCACCCGTGAGCTCGGCACGCAGATCGCCTTCTCGAACGCGGGCGGCCTGCGCGACGACCTCTCCTACACCGCGACTCCGGACCAGCCCGGCGACGCGGACGGCGTGGTCACCTACGCCGAGGCCTCCGACGCCCAGCCCTTCGCGAACACCCTGGTGACCCTGCAGCTGACCGGCGAGCAGATCTCCGACCTGCTCGAGGAGCAGTGGGTGGGCAGCTCCAGCCACCCGCAGCTGAACCTCTCCACCTCGAAGGACCTCACCTACGTCTTCGACGCCACGGCGCCCGAGGGCTCGCGCATCTCGCAGGTGTTCTTCCAGAACGAGCCGATCGACCCGGCCGCGACCTTCACCGTCGTGACCAGCAGCTTCCTCGCGAGCGGCGGCGACGGCTTCAGCACCTTCACCGAGGGCACCGGCACGGCCGACTCCGGCCGCATCGACCTGGACGCCTTCGTCGGCTACATCCAGGACCTCGGCACCGTCAGCCCCGACCCCGTGCAGCGCACGATCGGCCTGACCGACAACGTCCCGGACTCGGGCGAGTACGCGGTCGGCGACACGATGACCGTCGACCTCTCCTCGCTCCTGTTCAGCACCGGAGCCGCGGCCGACACCACCGTGACCGCGAGCGTCGACGGCACCGTCGTCGGCACCGCGACGATCGACCCGACCCGGGCCGTCACCGACGACTCGACCGGTCGCGCCTCGTTCTCGGTCCCGATCGACGAGAGTCTGGCGGGCGGCGCGCACACCGCGACGTTCGTGCTCGACACCACCGGCACCGAGATCAGCGTCGGCTTCGCCGTCGCGGCCGGCGCCGGAGCGGGCACCCCGACTCCCGGACCGACCACGGAGCCGACGCCCGCGCCGACCACGCCGCCCACCACGGGCCCCGCGCCGACGCCGACCACTGCTCCGGTCGCCGGCTCGCACCACCTCGCCGAGACCGGAGTGGACGCGACCCCCGCGTTCGCCGCCGGGATCGCCGCTCTGCTGCTCGGTCTGGGCATGACGGTCGCGCGCCTGCGCCGCCGCACCGCCGCGAAGTAGCCGCACCGCGCGCACGACGGGCCCTCGACTCCGGTCGGGGGCCCGTCGTCGTGTGCGGGCGAGCCGATGGTCGACCCGCGGGAGCCGTGGCGGGGGGCGCTCCCCGAGGAGCGGCAGCAGCCCCCGGAGACGCGAGAACGCCGCCTCCCGGTCGGGAGGCGGCGTCGGAACGCGATGAGGTGCTGTCGCGGAGCGGCGGGGCTCAGTGCTGCGCGGGGACCTGACGGTAGCCGTCGCGGCTGGCGACGAGCACCGTCGACACCGTGCCCCACGCGGCGAGGCCACTGAGGACGACGAGGATTGCGATGCTCATGAGTGTTCTGCCTTTCGTTGCGGCGGCTTCTGATCGATCCGCCGGGATGCTGTGTACAACGTCCAGTGTCCGGCCGCGTGTTCCGTAGGACAATCGAACTGTTCTTGCCCTGACGTGTAGTTTCTCTACATGGACGTGCGACGGCTGGAACTTCTCCGCGAGCTCTCGATGCGCCGCTCGATCACGGCCGTGGCGGAGGCGACGCACCGCACGCCCTCCGCGGTCTCGCAGCAGCTCAAGGTGCTCGAGCGCGAGGCCGGCGTGCCGCTGATCGAGCGCTCCGGCCGCGGCGTGGTGCTCACGGCGGCGGGACGCGAGCTCGCCCGGAGCGCCACCGAGATCGCGATCGCGCTCGAGCGGGCCGACGCCGTCTGGCAGACGTTCAAGAACAACCCGATCGGCGAGGTCACCATCGCGACCTTCCCCACTGCGGGCCAGATGCTCCTCCCGAACGCGCTGGTGGCGCTCCGGAGCGTCGAGGGGCTCGTCGTGCAGTGCGAGGACGCGGACCCCGGCACCGACGAGTTCGCCGACCTGACCGCCGACTTCGACATCGTGCTCGCCCACTCGCCCACCGGCAGAAGCGCCTGGGCCGGCCGCGGACTCGCGATGGCGGAGCTGATGATCGAGCCCCTCGACATCGGCCTGCCGGCCGGGCACCGCCTCGCGGACCGGGCGACGGTGTCGGCGGCGGATCTGGTCGGCGAGACCTGGATCGGCGTCCCGGACGGGTTCCCGTTCGAGCGCGTGATGCAGGACATCGAGACCGCGTCCGGCGAGGCGGTGCGGGTGGAGCAGCGCTTCGCGTCGACCCGCGTGACGGAGGCGTTCGTCGCGGCGGGCCTGGGCATCGCGGTGCTCCCGCGCTACACGGCGGGCGGCGCGGGAGTGGTGGTGAAGCCGCTCCGCGGGGTGAACTCCGTGCGGCACATCGTCGCGCTGATGCGGCCGGACCGGGCGGAGCGGCTCTCGGTCCGCACCGTCGTCCGCGAGCTGCGCGCGCAGGCGGGCCGGCTCGTGCACGCGCTCTGAGCGATCACGGTGCCGTGCCCTCGCCCGCGCGGGGGAGAATGGAGGCATGAGCGATCCCGCCCGCCCCGAGGTCACCCGCGAAGAGGTCGACGTCCGCCGCTCCCCGCGCGTCTGGCGCATCCTGACCCTCGGCGTCGGGCTCGGAGCGATCGCGGCCTTCGTGCTGACCTTCGCGCTGCCCGAGACGCAGGGCTTCTCCCGCGGGCAGGTCTTCGGCTTCAGCCTGCTGCTCTTCGTGACGCTGTTCGGCGCTCTCGCGGGGCTCGTCGTGGTGCTGCTCGACCGGGTCGTCGGCCGGAAGGTCGTCCGGACCACCGCCGAGCGGATCGTCGAGCGCGAGGACGCGGCCGAGGAGCCCGTGGCCGAAGAGGCCCTGCCCGACGTGCGGACGACGTCCGACGAGGACGACCCGCAGACGGGGTCCGACCGGGTCTAGCCGGCGGAGGCGGGCCGCCCTGCGGCCGCTGCACTTCGCCCTGCGCTGAAGGTCCCGCCCGCGGCTCGCGCTCGCGGACGGGACCGCGGCGTCAGCGTCCCCGGCGCGACGAGGAGCGGCGGCTGCTGCTCGCGCTGGACGTCGGGCGCTTGGCGGCGGCGCGCTTGGCCTTCTGCGACTTCGAGATCTTCTTGGCCACGAAGGTGAGCAGGAACGGAAGGATTCGGTAGATCACGGGGGACTCCTCGGGTGCATGCGCGCGGGGCCGCGCACCCTCCGATCATGGAGCGGCGCACGGATCCGCGGCACCCGTTGCGCCGCGCCCGGCGCTGTGCAGAGCTCAGCTCAGCTGCGTGCGCTCCACCCAGTCGAGGTACTCCGGGGTGACGGTGCCCGTGACGTACTCGCCGGTGAAGCAGCTGGTCTCGAGGTCGGTGACGTCCGAGCCCTCGAGGATCGCCGCCTTCATGTCGGCGACCTCCTGGTAGATCAGCTGGTCGGCGCCGATCGCCTCCGAGATCTCGGGGATGCGGCGGTTGTGGGCCACGAGCTCCTGGCGCGAGGGCATGTTGATCCCGTACACGTGCGGGTAGCGCACGGGAGGCGCGGCGGATGCGAAGGTGACCGTGTTCGCGCCGGCCGCGCGGGCCATGTCGACGATCTCCTTGGAGGTGGTGCCGCGGACGATCGAGTCGTCGACGATCAGGACGTTCTTGCCCTTGAACTCGCTCGACATCGCGTTGAGCTTCTGCCGCACCGACTTCTTGCGGACCGCCTGCCCGGGCATGATGAACGTCCGGCCGACGTAGCGGTTCTTGTAGAAGCCCTCGCGGTACTCGATCCCGAGCTTCTGCGCGACCTGCATCGCGGCGGGGCGGGAGGAGTCGGGGATCGGCATGACGACGTCGATCGCTCCGCCCGGGGTGTACTGCGCGATGGTGTCGGCGAGGCGGTCGCCCAGGCGCAGGCGCGCCTCGTAGACCGAGATGCCCGACATCACGGAGTCGGGGCGGGCGAGGTAGACGTACTCGAACGAGCACGGGATGAGTCGCGGATCCTTCGCGCACTGGCGGCTGGCCATCCGGCCGTCGGGGGTGATGAAGACCGCCTCGCCGGGAGCGACGTCGCGGACGATCTCGAAGCCCTGCGCCTCGAGCACGAGCGACTCGGAGGCGACGACCCAGTCGTCCGGCGCGCCCGTGTTGCTGCGGCGGCCGACGATGAGCGGGCGGATGCCGAAGGGGTCGCGGAACGCCAGCAGCCCGACGCCGGCGATCAGCGCGATCGTGGCGTAGGAGCCCTCGACGCGCTCGTGCACGCGGGCGACGGCGTCGAACACCTCGTCGGCGTCGAGGTCGCGGCCCGACATCGAGGCCTGCAGCTCGTTCGCCAGCACGTTGACCAGCAGCTCCGTGTCGGAGGTGGTGTTGAGGTGGCGGCGGTCGATGCGGAAGAGCTCCTCGGTGAGCTCGCGCGTGTTCGTGAGGTTGCCGTTGTGGACGAGGATGATGCCGTACGGCGCGTTCACGTAGAACGGCTGGGCCTCCTCCTCGCGCTCGGCGTTGCCCTTCGTCGCGTAGCGCACGTGGCCGAGGCCCATGGATCCGAGCAGCGAGCGCATGTCGCGGGTGCGGAAGGCCTCGCGGACCTGTCCCGCGGCCTTCTTGATGTGCAGGGTGCTGCCGTCGGCGGTCGCGATGCCGGTCGAGTCCTGGCCGCGGTGCTGCAGGAGGGAGAGGCTGTCGTAGATGGACTGGTTGACCGGTCCGGAGGACACGATCCCAACGATTCCGCACATGCCGGAGGGGCTCCCAAGGGGATAGCAGGGGGGTTTGACGGTCCATCCTGGCACGCGGGGGACTCATCCCCTAATGGTTCGCCGTGGGCGGATCCGTGGTCGTGGGGGTACTCAGGGCGGCGTCGACCGGCGGATCGGCCGGGCGGTCGGTCGGGGAGCCGCGCGGCCGCTCAGCTGCTCGGAGCCGTCCAGGCGCCGGCGAGGCTGCGGTCCAGGACGCGGCGCCAGCCCTGCGGAGCCGCGGACTCGCGGCTGGTCGTGCCCGCCATCCAGAGCAGGGCCATCAGGTCGTCGTGGGTGAAGTCGGGGGAGAGGGATCCGTCGCGGTGGGCGGCCTCGACGAGATCCCGGCCGAGCTCGATCGAGCGGTCGCAGGCGTCGATGCGGGCGACTGCGTCGGGGGCCTGCGGAACTGGGTCCTCAACCTCCACTCCGCGCTCGAGCCCCGGGGCGTCTACGCCGCCCACGTGGCGATCACCGCGCTCATCGACGGCGGCCACCCGGACGCGGCGGCCGAGGTCATCGCCCGGTCCTACCTCGACCTCCACCGCAGCCGCGACCGCGCCGAGCTGCACTACGTGGCCTGGGACGCGTGACCGCGGGCGCGGAGCGGGAGCCGCCGGTGCGGCGGATCCGGATCCGCGCCGCGGCGGGAGAGGGCAGTCGGTAGGGTCGTCGCGTGAGTGATGAGACGAGCAGCTACGCCCGCGCAGGAGTCGACACGGCGGCGGGGGACCTCGCCGTCGAGCTGATGAAGTCGGCGGTGTCGGCGACGCACGACAGCCGGGTCCTCGGCGGGGTCGGCGGCTTCGCGGGCCTCTACGACGTCTCCTTCCTCCGCGACTTCCGAGCCCCCCTCCTCGCGACCTCGACCGACGGCGTCGGCACCAAGGTCGCGCTCGCCCAGGCGATCGACAAGCACGACACCATCGGGCAGGACCTCGTCGGCATGGTCGTCGACGACATCGTCGTGGTCGGCGCCCGCCCCTTCTTCATGACCGACTACATCGCGTGCGGCAAGGTCGTCCCGGCCCGCATCGCCGACATCGTCGCCGGCATCGCGCGCGCCTGCTCCGAGACGGGCACCGCGCTCGTCGGCGGCGAGACGGCCGAGCACCCGGGCCTGCTCGGACCCGACGACTACGACGTGGCGGGCGCGGCGGTCGGCGCGATCGAGGCCGACCAGGTGCGCGGCGCCGACCGCGTGCGCGACGGCGACGTCGTGGTGGCGATGGCCTCCTCCGGACTGCACTCGAACGGCTACTCGCTCGTGCGCCACATCCTCGCCGAGCGCGGCATCGGCTTCACCGACCGCTCCGAGGAGCTGGGCGGCGTGGTCGGCGAGGTGCTGCTGGAGCCGACCCGCCTCTACACCCGGCCCCTCCTCGACCTGCTCGACGACGCCGAGCTCGGCCCGGCCGTCCACTCCATCAGCCACGTCACCGGCGGCGGGATCGCGGCGAACCTCGCCCGGGTGCTGCCGCGCGGCTCCTGGGTCGAGGTCGAGCGGGCGAGCTGGAGCCCGTCCGACGTGTTCCGCGCGCTCGCCGCGATGTCCGGCGCGACGCTCGAGAGCACCGAGGGCACCTGGAACCTCGGCATCGGCATGTTCGCCGTGGTCGCGGCGGAGGCGGCCGACGGCGTGATCGCGCGCCTCGAGCGCTCGGGCGTCCCGTCGTGGGTCGCGGGCCGCGTCTCGACCGCCGCGCGCGGGTTCGAGGGCTTCGAGCAGGGCGCGAAGGGCGTCGACGGCGGAGCGGTCCGCCTGGTCGGGTCCTACGCGGGCTGATCCCCGGAGGCGCCGCGGATCAGCGCGGTGCGGCGTGCGCGCGCTCCCAGGAGTGCTCGTGCCGGGTCAGCAGCCACGAGCCCGCCGCGCAGAGGGCGCAGGCGGCCGCGGTGGCGAGCAGGGCGGTCGCCCAGGTCGGGGCGTCGCGGCTGACGAGCAGGTTCGCGGAGGCGACCAGCACGCCGAGACCGGCGCCCGCGCTGGTGCCGAGCACGAACGGGCCGTCGCGGCGGCTCGCGACGCGCACCGCGACCATGCCGGCGACCGCTCCCGCGCCTCCGACGACTCCGATGCCCGCGCCGGAGGCCGCTCCCATGAGCAGGCCGAAGCTCACCAGCCCGGGCGGGCCGTCGGCGGCGAGGACGCCGGGCAGGTAGAGGACCAGGGCGACGGCGGCGCCGACCGCGCCGCCCACCAGGATCGCGCCGACCAGCAGGGCGGCGGTGACGTAGCCGACCCGCGCGACAGGCCGCGCGGATCCTCCGGGTTCGAACATTCGCGGCTCCATCGACGCGGCCCGCGGGGCAGCGGGCGGTCCTCGGACAGTACGCCCGAACGCCCCTCGGCGGAACCGTCGTCGGGGATCGGCGGGGCTAGCGCCGGAGGGTCTCGCTCGGGAGCTCGCCGAACCGCGTCGCGTAGTGCTGGGCGAAGCGGCCGCCGCTGATGAACCCCCAGCGTGCGGCGACGTCGCCGACCACCAGCGAGCCGATCGATCCGGCCGAGAGCTCCTCGTGCGCGCGCTCGAGGCGGACGTCGCGCAGGTAGTGCCGCGGGGTCTCGCCGAAGGCGCGCTGGAACGCCAGCTGCACGCCGCGGACCGTGAGCCCGGCCGCGTCGGCGATGTCGGCCACTCCGAGGGGCAGGTCGGCATTGGCCTGCACGAACTCCACGGCCCGGCGGAGGCGCCGCGCGCTGACCGAGGGCGGCACGGCCGGCAGCGGGGCGATGCGGTGGGCGAAGGTCTGCAGGGCGGCGAGCGCGGCGATGCGGGCGACGCCGTCGCGCTGCAGCGCGGTGGGCGTGTGCGCGGAGGCGAGGGTGTCGCGCAGGAGGCGGATCGCCGCCCACCAGGCGGTCGTGTCGCGCGCCACGGGGGCGAACCGCAGCGGGCCGGGCTCGGTGCCGTGCAGCTCGGCGGCGATCGCCTCGAGGTGGGCGGCCTCGAAGTGCACGAGCGCGTCGCGGTACTCGAGGGCCTCGAAGCCGAAGGGCCGGCCGCTCGGGAACATGGCCGGGCGCCCGACGACGAGGCGGTGCTCGTCGCGCCCCAGGTCGAGGGAGGCGCGCCCCGCGGTCAGCCAGAGGGCGACGTAGACGTCGCTCGGGGCCACCGTGCCGCGCACCCGGCCGAGGAAGGAGGCGGAGTGGAGGCTCACGGGCCCGGGCCCGGTCGTCGTGTAGCGGAACGCGAACGGCACGACCGAGCGCTCGGCCCGGAAGCCGGAGCCGTTGTACGAGCCGGCGTAGAAGTCGCGCGCCTCGTCGAGGTCGTTCCCGCGACGCTCCGACTGCCACACGGGCAGCCGTGCGGGCGGGGAAGTGCTCATCCGGTCAGTGTCCCAGGGGGCACCGACATTCTGCACTCAGTGGCGGAAAGCGGGAGAACGTGCTCAGCCGAGCGTCCCGCGCTCCAGGTCGGGTCGCTCGCCCGCCGGATCGCCGCCCGCACGCGAAACGGGGCCGCCCCGAGGGAGCGGCCCCGATTCACGGGAGGAGTCACGCACGCTTCTGGTGCGGCTCCTCGACGAGGTCCGTGTCGTCGCCGTCGTCCTCGGCGTCGATCCACTTCGAGTAGTCCGGCTCGTCCGGGTGGCTGAGCTCGCGCTCGAGCGCGCTGTAATCGACCGCCGGGCTGAACGACTTCAGCTCACGGGCGATCTTGGTGTTCTTCGCCTTCTGACGGCCGCGCCCCATGGGTGACCCCCTCACGATGACAGGCCAGACGGGCAGTGAGCCGGCTGGGGAAAAGAGCAGACAGGGAAAGTTGAAATCTACGCGGTAGTTTAGCAGACGGGGGACACGCCACCCCGGGCCTCGATCTGCCGGACGGCCGCCCATCCTCGACCGCGTCAGGAGCACCGTGGACAGCGTCGCCCCACCGCGTCCCGTCGTGGTGATCGGCGCGGGCCAGGCGGGTCTGTCCGTGGCCTACTACCTGCGCCGTCTCGGCCTCGTCCCCGGGCGCGACCTGATCGTCCTCGACCGCGGTCCGGAGCCCGGCGGGGCCTGGCAGTTCCGCTGGGAGGCCCTGCGGCTCGGCTCGGCGCACCGCGTGCACGATCTCCCGGGCATGGAGCGGATGGGGCTCTCGTTCCGCACGGCCGATCACCGGCGACCGGCACGGGACGTGGTCCGCGAGTACTACGGGCGCTACGAGGAGGAGCTCGGTCTCGAGATCCGCCGTCCGGAGTCGGTGCGGCGCGTCACGAGTGCGACGCCGCACGACACGGGGTCGCCGCTCGTCGTCGAGTCCGACCGCGCGGTCGAGCGCGCGAGCCTGCTCGTCAACGCGACCGGCACCTGGGGATCGCCCTTCGTCCCGCACTACCCCGGGCGCGACCGCTTCCGCGGCGTGCAGATCGACCCGACCGAGTACGTCCGCGCCGAGGACTTCGCCGGGAAGCAGGTGCTCGTGGTCGGCGGCGGCACCTCGGCGATCGGCTTCCTGCTGGAGCTCGAGCGGGTGGCGCGCTCGCTGACGTGGGCGACGCGGCGACCGGTGGTCTACCACGACGGCGAGCAGCTGGCGATGGAGTCGGCGGTGGAGGCGGTGGCCGAGCAGGACCGCGCCGCCCGCGCCGGGCTGCCCCTCCCGAGCATCGTCGGCGGCACGGGCGTGCAGCGCACCCGCCGGGTGGTCGCCGGGATCGAGCGCGGGCTCCTGCACGAGCGGGGGATGTTCTCGTCGATCGAGGAGGAGGGCGTGCGCTGGCCGGACGGCTCCTTCACGCGCGCCGACGCGATCATCTGGGCGACGGGCTTCCGGCCGGAGCTGCGCCACCTCGCTCCGCTCGGGCTGCGCGAGCGCGAGGGCGGCATCGCGGTCGCCGACGGAGCCTCGCTGACGGATCCGCGCGTCTTCTTCGCCGGCTACGGCCCGACGGCCTCGACCATCGGGGCGAACCGCTCGGGCCGGCGCATCGCGCGCGCGGTCGTGGCGCGCCTGCCCTGAGCGCGCCTGCCCTGAGCCGGCCTGATCTGAGCCGGTCCGCCCTGAGCGGCGCGGCGCCTCAGATCCTGCCGTCCCAGTCCACCGGCACCACGGAGCCGCGGTAGCGGATCCCGTCCACGCGGATCGGCCCGGCGAGCGCGGGCGAGAGCGGCGCGACGACCAGGGTGTCGCCTCCGGGAGCGAGCCTCAGCGCCGCCGACAGCACGGCGACGGAGGCGGCCGCCGACCAGGCCTGCGGTCGGCAGGCCGCCGGGTACGGCACCGGCGCGTGCACCTCGGCGGAGGGGTCGCCCGAGTGCAGCTCGGGCATCCGGTAGCCGAAGCCCTCGGCCGCGGCGATCAGTCCGCGCGAGAGGGTCGTCGCCGCCGCCCCGAAGCCCTCCCGGGCGAGCCCGGTGACGGCGATCGCGGTGTCGTGGGCCCAGACGGAGCCGCCGTGGTACGACAGCGGCCAGTAGCCGCCCGAGCCGGTGTCCAGGGTGCGCAGGCCGAAGCCCGAGTCGAGCCCGGGGGAGACCAGCAGCTCGGCGACCCGGGCGGCGTGCTCGGGGGAGAGGATGCCGGTGCCGAGGAGGTGGCCGAGGTTGCTGGTGATCGTGTCGACCGGGCGCCCGGCCGCGTCGAGCGCGATCGCCGGGTAGCCGCCGTCGGCGTCGTCGATCCAGAACGCCTCCGCGAAGCGCGCCTTCAGCGTCGACGCCGCCTCGCGCCACTCCGAGCCGTCGCGGCCGAGGTGCTCGAGCAGCGCCGCTCCGCCGACCATGGCCTCGTGGGCGTAGGCCTGCACCTCGCAGAGCGCGATCGGACCCTCCGCGAGCGTGCCGTCGCGCCACTGGATCGAGTCGCCCGAGTCCTTCCAGCCCTGGTTGGCGAGGCCGTGCCCCGTGGTGTCGACGTACTCGAGGAACCCGTCGCCGTCGGAGTCGCCGTCGTCGGGGAGCCAGCGCAGCGCCGCCTCCAGAGCGGGCAGCAGCTGGGCGCCGGCAACCAGTACCCGCTGCAGCTCGCGGCCGCGGTGCTGATGTCGATCCCGGTGGCCGTGCTGTTCTTCGTCTTCCAGCGGCGGATCATGAACATGACCGAGGGCGCGGAGAAGGGCTGACGCGGGGGCTCCGGCTCCTGCTGATCGAGCATCGCGCGTGGGTGACCGGTTCCTGCTGATCGAGCAGCGCACAGGGCGCGTATCGAGATTCGTGTCCGTGCGACGGGCCTCGATACGCCCCTGCGGGGCTGCTCGACCAGCATGCGGGAGTGCCGCCGTTACTTCGCGAGGAACTCCAGGACGACGCGGTTCCACTCCTCCGGGTGGCTCACGGTCACTCCGTGCGGGGCGCCGTGGACGACGTGCAGCTCGGAACCGGGGATCGCCGCGTGGGTGCGGGCGCCGGAGCCCTCGAACGGAACCGTGCCGTCGCCGTCGCCGTGGATGACGAGCGCGGGCACCGACACGTTGGGCAGGTCCTCGCGGAAGTCGGTGGTCGCGAACGCCGTCATGCAGGCGAGGGCCGCGTGCTTGGCCGACTGCTTCGCCAGAGCGATCGCCTCCTGGCGCTGCTCCTCCGTCACCTTCAGCACGCCGTCGACCGAGAAGAAGTCGGTGGTGAACTGGTCGTAGAAGTCGTCCTCGCTCTTCGTGAGGCCCGCGGTCATCTGCGCGGCCTGCGCCTTCTCGAGCGGGCCGTCCGGGTTGTCGTCCGTCTTCATCAGGTACGGCGGGACGGCCGAGGCGAAGACGACGCTGTGCAGGCGATCGGCGCCGTACTTCGTGAAGTAGCGGGCGACCTCGCCGCCGCCCATCGAGAAGCCGACCAGGGTGACGTCCTGCAGGTCGAGCTCGGTGAGGAGGGTGTGCAGGTCCTCGGTGAGCGTGTCGTAGCTGTAGCCGGTGAGCGGCTTGTCGCTGCGCCCGAAGCCGCGGCGGTCGTAGGTGACGACGCGGTAGCCGGCCTCGGCGAACGCGGGGACCTGCTCCTTCCACGACTCGCCCGAGAGGGGCCAGCCGTGGATGAGGACCACGGGGCGGCCCGATCCGCCGGTGTCGTCGACGTGCAGGTCCGTGTCCTTGAAGAGTCCGTGGTGGGCGGTGATCTCGGCCATGGCGAGTGCTCCTTCCGGCGCCGACGATCGGCGTCACTCGATGTTCGAGGACGTCCCTGCGAGCGGATGGCCGGGGCGGGGAGGGTTGACAGCTCCCGTCAGTCCGCAACGACGGCCGCGGCGAGCCCCTGCAGCGCCGCGTGCAGCCCAGCGCTCAGGGGCAGCCCGGCGTCGAGCACGGCGTTCGCGGCGGCGACCAGCACCGGTGCCGCGGGGGAGGAGACCACGGTGAGGCCGACGGGCGGATCCGTGTCGCCCGAGGGCCGCACGACCAGGACGAGCCGGGAGCTGGGAGCGCTCGTGCTGATCGACGCTCCCGATCGGGCGGGCAGTACCGCGAGGGTGCCGCGGCCGACGAACTCGCGCTCCTCCCGACTGGCGACGGTGAACGCGCCCTCGAGCGGGAGCAGGAGCACCACCGACCCCGGGTCGGCGCGGGGGCTCGGGCGGAAGTCGATCGTGCCGGCCGTGTGCCAGATCCGCCGGAGGAGCACGCCCTCGACGGCCGCCTCCTGCCCGGTGACGGCGAACGCGGGGTCGGGCCCGGCCTCGGCGTGGCGGGCCCGCAGCCAGTGCCGGGCGGAGTCGCCGCGGAGGGGCATCGGGCGGATCAGCGGATCGGACACGGCGGCTCCCGAGGAACGCGGACCTGAATCGGCCGAGACAGTGAGGAACCATCATCCTAGGAGCGGCGGGAGGCGTGGTCTCCGGAGTGGCGCGTCCTCACATGCCGATGCCGCCCCGGCCGCGCTGAGCGCGACGCCGGAGCGGCATCCGAAGGGTGGTGCGGACTACTGGAATCCGCCGCCACGGTCCTCCGGGTCCTCGATCGGGTCGGAGTCGGGAGTGTCGATCGAGTAGGTCACGTGGACCGCCTCGCCGACCTCCTTCGCGGAGACGGCGTTGTAGACGAGGTGCGTCTCCTGGCCGTCGACGGCGGCGTAGACGTCGACCTCCTTCTCGTAGCCCCCCTCGGTGCTGACGCGGTTCTCGGTCTGGCCGTCGAACGGCCCGCCCTGGAAGAAGGCGAGGTAGCTCTCGCCCTCGGCGAGTGCGCGGATGTCGTTGCTCATGCCCCCAGGTCTACCACTCGGCGCCTTCCCGCCGCTCGGCCTTGCGCTCGACGGGCGGAGGAGGGCCGGGAGCGGCGGCGGCCGTGCCGCGAGGTGGCACTGCTCGACGGGATCTCTCCGCACGCGCCGTCAGGGCACGAGCCGCTGCGTGATCGAGGCCGTCGGCCCGCTCAGCGCGATCTCGGCGAGCGCGCCGTTGACCAGGGGCATCTGCGGCGGCTGGTGCCCGATGTCGACGTCGAGGATCACCGGCACGCCGAGATCGCCGAGAGCCCGCCGCACCGCGTCCTCCTGGCTCAGCTCGGGCAGCCAGGCGCCCTCGGTCCGGCCGATCAGGACGCCGGTCGCCTGCTTGAACCAGCCCGCGAGTCGGAGAGAGGTGAGCATCCGGAGCACCGAGACGGAGTCGGACCCGGCCGCCTCCAGGTAGACGACGGTGCCCTCCGGCGCGTGCCGGCGAGCGAAGCCCGGCACGTCGCCGTAGGGCGTGCCCGCGAGCAGGGACACCGTCTCGAGGCATCCGCCGATCAAGCGGCCGGACATCGCCGCGTCCGCTGCCCCGTCGAGCGAGCGCCAGCGGGTCGGCTCCTCGTAGGCCCGATCGCGGTCGAGCGGCTCGTCCGCCCACGCACCCCACGGACGGCTCCGGCGTCGCGGCGCGGCGTGCTGCGTGAACGCGGCTCCGGGCTCGAGGCCGGCGACCTCCGTCCAGCGGTGGAACCCGACCGGCAGCTCCCACGGCTCGTCCATCAGATTGGCGCCGTGGATCGTCGCGAGCCCGGTCGTCGTCGTCAGGGGCAGGAGCAGCGTCGAGACGTCCGACCAGCCGACGAACCAGGGCCGGGCCTCCGCGAGGGCGTGCCAGTCGAGCCTCTCCAGCAGCTCGACGGCGAGCTCGCCGCCCCATGGAGGAAGGACCGCGTCCCCGCTCCGGAAGGCGTCGTGCAGGTCGGCCGCCCGATCCGCGGCGGACGCCGGAGCGAGTCCGCCGAGGAGGGCGTGCGGCCGGACCCGGACGTCGTATCCCGCCGAGCCGAGTCGGCGCGCGGCGTCCTGCAGCCGGTCGTGCAGGTGCGCGGGGACTCCCATCGAGGGCGCGGGCACCTCCACCCGGCCTCCGACGCGAAGGGGCGCGGGGTACGTGATGCTCGCCATCCGACGACGCTAACGCCCCTCGCGGCGACCGGCTTCGGATGCCCGGTCCGGCGAGTACCTCCGCGCCCTTCCTGCCCCGACTCGCCGGCTGGCCACCGAGCGCGATCGTGAGGAGGGTCGGCGCGAGTGCCGCCCACCCACCCACTCGTGCGCAGCGCCGCCCGCCGGGAAGAAAGATGGGGCCAGGAGGCGCACCGGAACGAGACGTCGCGGTCTCGCACAGGCGTCTCGGCTCCGCTGCTGCCGGCGGCGATCAGCGCCACGCGGCGCCCCTCAGCTCGTGAGGCGGCCGATCTCGTCATCGGAGAGGAGGCGGTCGGAGTAGAGCACGATGCGAGCCGCGGGGTCGGGGCTGTGCGCGTCGGGGCCCGCCCACCTCCGGTCGAGCCCGAGTCGAGCGACCGCGCGGTGCGATCGCTCGTTCCGTTCCGCGACGACCGCGGTCACGGGGAGCTCCGGCCGGAGCCGCCGCGCCCGAGCGATCCCTGCGGAGGCGACCTCCTGGGCGTACCCCCTGCCCCAGTGGTCCGGATGGACGGTGAACGCGACGTTCCAGGCCGTGTCGGCGAGGAGGCTGCATCCGCCGATCCCGATCGCGCCGTCCGCGCCGCCCTCGGGACTCCGCAGCCGGACGACCCAGCTGCTGAGGTCGTCCCGTTCCCACTGCGCCGTCCGTCGGGCGAGCACCGCCCGGGTCTGCTCGACGGAGCCGTGTCGGAGGAGGGGGTCGCCCGCCGCGATCGGCTCGTCGGAGTACAGCCGCCACAGCTCGTCCAGATCGCTCTCGGCGGGACGGAACAGCCGGAGCCGCTCGGTCGTCTCGTCGGGGCGATCACCGGCGCCGATGGTGCCGCCGCTCGCTCGAGGGGGGACTCGCGACCACCGGCGCGGTCGCTGAGGGGTGAGGCGAGCGCGGTGACCGCGCCTGGACGTCCACCTGCTCAGCCCGTGATCAGGCCGGTGAGGTGGTCGGCGGCGGCTCCGTCGGTCGAGACCGCGCTGACCGTGACGAGGCAGGCGATTCCCCAGAACCAGGTGCGACCGGGTGCCCCGGCGCTGCGCCGCTCGAAGGCGAGCCACCAGGCGCCGACCACCGAGACGCACGCCGCGACCACCGAGCCGAGCGCCATGCGGACGTACTCCTCGGGACCGGGGGAGGACCAGGCCGTGGTCGCGAGGACGATGAGCAGCGGGACCACGATCATGCCCAGCGCGCCGAGCAGCACCGCGTGGAGGTGACTGCGGGGAGGGGCACCGGCCGTCGTCGTCGCGGTCCGCGTCCGAGTCGTGTCCATGCCGCGTCCCCCGTAGCCGCGGTCCGGTCCGCGCTGCCCCGACGCTATCCGCTCGCCGTCCCGCCGTCACCCCGCACCTCGAAGCGGGCCGCGTGCCCGGGTGGCGTCAGCACCGCGCCGCCCCGGCCGAACGCCGAGAACGTAGGATGTCCGGGATGACGATCGGACGCCGCCTCTTCCTCTCGGGAGCCGCCACGGGAGTCGGGCTCCTGGCCCTCGCGGGCTGCACGCCGTCGCGTCCGACGCCGACCCGCTCGGTCACGAAGGCCCCCGTGCCCACGCCGAGCACCACCGCCGTCCCCGCGCCGGCCGCCTTCGTGCGCTCCGCCTGGGCCGAGGATCCGTACGCGCTCGGCTCCGTCTCCTACCTGCCCGTCGGCGCGACGCCGCAGCACCGCACCGACCTGGGCACCGCGGTCCTCGACCGCGTCTTCCTCGCGGGCGAGGCCACCGACACGGAGGCGCCCGGCACGCTCCAGGGCGCCTGGAGCTCCGGGGTCCGCGCGGCCGCCGAGATCAGCGCCGTCGCCGACGAGGGCGAGCGGATCGCGATCGTCGGGGCCGGTCTCGCCGGAGCGGTCGCCGCGCGGCGCCTGTCCGACGCGGGCTTCGACGTCACCGTGGTCGAGGCGCGCGAGCGCACCGGCGGCCGCATCGCCACCGCGACTCCGGACGGCTGGCCGATCGCCGTCGAGACCGGAGCCTGGGCCCTCACCGGCGCGGGAGCCGCCCTGCGCGAGAGCATCGCGGACGCGGGCGTGGTCACGACCGCGGTCGACCTCGCCGACGTCCGCTCGAGCGACGCCGACGGCGCGGCTCTCGACACCGGCACCACGGGTGCCGACGCCCTGACCCGTGCTCTCGAGTGGGGAGCGGAGCAGCCGGAGGATCTGGCGCTCGCCGAGTCGTTCGCCGGCTCCGGAGCGCCCGATCCCGCCGAGGCCGAGCCGGGCTCCGGCGACGGCGACGCCGCCCGCGTGGCGGCGCACCTCGCCGGGACGACCGCGCTGCGCACCGGCGCCGCTCCCGAGGAGCTCTCCTCCTGGTACGGACTGGGCGACGCCTCCGCCGCCACGACCGCGGAGGAGCTGAGCGACGACTCCGGCGACGCGCTGCTGACCGACGGGCTCGCGCCGCTGGTCGACACCTTGCTCGCCGACGTCGAGGTCTCGCTGCGCGCCGTGGTGAGCGGGATCGGCTACACGGACACCGGGGTCAGCATCCGGCTGGGCACCGGCGAGTCGTTCACAGCCGACCGGGTGCTGGTCACCGTGCCGATCGGGGTGCTCCAGACGGACGCGATCGCCTTCGACCCGCCGCTCCCGTTCGCGCAGCGCGCGGCCGTCGCGGCCCTCGGCTCCGGTGTCGTCGAGACGCTGTGGCTGCGCTTCGACGAGGCGTTCTGGGAGGCCGACGCCCCCGCGCGCTGGTCGCTCGTCGGCTCCGAGGCGGGCATCACCGAGTGGCTCAATCTTCAGCCGTCGACCGGCGAGGCGGTGCTCGTCGGGCTGGTCGGAGCGGATCAGGCCCTCTCGCTGCAGGACCTCAGCGACGACGAGCTGGTCACCCTCGCGCAGACGGCGCTCGAGCCGTTCGCCGTCGTCCCCGGCTGACGAGCTCGCGGAGCCGCGCCAGCGGCCCCCGCCACTCAGACGCGTGCGCCGCCCCGAGCGGCCGCACCCGGCTGAGCGCGAGGACGAACGCCGCGATGCCGGAGATCAGGCTCAGCACGATCACGTCGTAGAGCACGAACATCACGGGTCCGTCGACCTGGCCGGGGTCGAGGAAGAAGTACGGGTACCAGCCGATGAGGGCCCCGCGGACCAGGGTGATGACGCCCCAGACGATCGGGAAGCCGAGCACGGTCAGTGCCCCGCGCCAGGCGACCGGGCGGCGGCCGGGTCCGAGGATCCAGTCGAGGATCGCGAGCGTCGGGATCACGAAGTGCAGGAGCGCGCTCGACCAGGGCACGTCGACCCGCACGCCGCGGTTGTCGGCCTCGACCGCGATCAGCCCGAAGACGATCCCCGACACGACCATGTAGGTGAGCACGAGCGCCCGCACGGTGCTGAGCCAGCGCGGCTCCCGCTCGCGCGCGAGGGCGACCAGGCCGGACAGGCCCAGCACCACGACCCCGGCCATGTTCGACTGCGTCGTGAAGTAGGCGAAGAAGTTGTCGATCTGGAACGCGCGGAAGCCCAGCGTGTAGAAGAAGTCGCCGACGAGTCCGACCGCGCCCAGCCCGGCGAGGGCCAGGCGGAGGATCGCGAACGCCTTCCGCACACCCGCTCCGATCCGTCGCCGCTGGGCCCGGAGGGCCGGACTTCCGGACGATTCTACGGTCGCCGCGCTCGGAGCTCCCCGAGCGCGCGGCTCCACCGAGCGGGGGAGGCGGGCCCCGCGGAGGCAATCTAGCGTGGAGTGATGGCGCGCGCACAGGACGGGAAGGGTTCGGGTCGGATGTCGTCGGAGGAGGCGTCCCGACGCTGGAACGCGGTCACGGGTCCGCTGTTCCTCGCGGCGGGAGCGGTCTTCGCGGTCCTCGGGAATCCGGTCTGGCCGGTGTTCCTCGTCCTGGGGATCACGTTCCTCGGGCTGACCGCCGGCCCCGGGAGGCCGACGAGCCGGAGCGGAGCCCAGGAGCCGGACCGCGATCGGTGACGCGCGCTTCGCGACGCGGACACTCGCCGGCCGCGTTGCCGGGATAGCGTGCGTGTCATGCCCTTCACGCCGAGCCACGCCGTCGTCGCGCTCGCGTTCTCGAACGGCCGGATCCCCGCCGCGGCCGTGGCCATCGGCGCGATGGTCCCGGACATCGGCATGTACCTCCCGATCGCCGTCGCCCGCGAGTCCACCCACTCCCTCCTCGGCGTCGTCACCGTCGACCTGCTGCTCGGAATGCTCGGCCTCGCGCTGTGGAGCGCGGTCGTCGCTCCGGCCTGGCGCGACCTCGCGCCCGCGCTGGTCCGCTCGCGCCTGCGTCCCCGGCGCTCGCCGCCCCGCGGGGCCGCCGCATGGATCCGCGTGCTCGTCTTCGCGGCCGCCGGCATCGCGATCGGAGCCGCCAGCCACGTGATGTGGGACGGCTTCACCCACCGGGGCGGCCTCTTCGTCTCGGCGATCCCCCTGCTGCAGCAGGAGCTCGGGCCCTTCCCCGGCTTCCGATGGGCGCAGTACGCGAGCGGCGTGCTCGGGCTGCTCGGGCTCGGGATCGGCGCGGTGGTCTGGTACGTCGGCCGCCGTCCCCGGAAGCTCCGCTCCGACGGCCGGCAGCCGGTGCGCATCGCGGCCGCGGCCGTGGTGCTCGCGGCCGCGGTGGTTCCCGCCGGGATCGTGCTGGCGGGGGCGGGCATCGATCCGCTCGACGCCGCCTACCGGGCGCACGTGGTGCGGGCGGCGATCCTGCTCGTGGGCGGCGGCGCGGCAGCCGCGGTCGCCGTCGCGGCGGTCTGGTGGCTGACCGGCCGAGGGGTGCGCGGGGCCGTCGTCTGAGACGACGGAGGACGAGCCTGTCGTCTCAAGGGAGCACGGGCATCCGTCGCGAGGAGGATGCGCCGGTGCATAGCCCACCGATAGCGTCGGACACGGCCCGTTGGGGCGGGCCGCCTTCGGGGGAAGGCACTAAGGGGAAATCGGGGGCTCGCGGCACACGCCGCGGGCCCTCTACCCGTTTCCGGGCCCCCGCCGGCCGGGAGCTCCCGCCGCCTCAGCGCCGCTTCGAGCGCGGCCGGTTCTGCGCGGCCGGGCGCTGCGGGATGCGCGGAGCGCCCTCGCCGGCGGCTCCCTGGGGGAGCGAGGACGCGGGCGGGATCGGGCGGCGGGTCACCGGGCGCACCGGCTCGCCGCGGCGCGTCTGGCCGGGGATCGGCCGGGAGCGGCGTCCGTAGATCAGCTCGGACGAGTCGAGCAGCCACGGCACCAGCGCCACCGTCACTCCGTGCACCAGCAGGAGCTTCTGGCGGATCCGCCGCGACTTGTGGTTGTGGAGGAACGCCTCCCACCAGTGCCCGACGATGTACTGCGGCATGTAGACGGTGGTGATCTCGGAGCCGTGCTCGAGGCGGTGGGCCTTGATGTACTTGATCAGCGGGTACGAGATGTCGCGGTAGGGCGAGGCCACGCAGCGCAGCGGCACCTCGATGTCCATCTGCGCCCAGTCGGCCTTCAGCTGCGCGGTCTGCGCGTCGTCGATGGAGGAGTGCACCGCCTCCAGCGTCTCGTGCCGCGCCGCGATGGCGTAGTCGAGAGCCTTCAGCGTGGGCTTGTTCATCCGGCCCACCAGCACGATCGCGTGGTCGCCGTTGGCGCCGAAGGTCGTGGTCGGGTCGACCTCGATCTCCTTCTCGACGTCGCGGTAATAGCGGTAGACGCCGGCCATCAGGACACCGAGGATCGGCATCACCAGGTAGACGAGCCAGGCGCCGTGGGTGAACTTCGTGATCGTGACGACGACGAGCACCGCGAACGTCAGCGTCGCGCCGAACAGGTTGATGGCCAGGCTCGTGTAGACGGTGCGCGAGCCCTCGCCGTTGCGGATCATCCGCACCCAGTGCTTGACCATGCCCGACTGCCCGAGCGTGAACGAGACGAAGACGCCGATGATGTACAGCTGCACGAGGCTCGTGAGCGAGGCCTGGTAGACGAGCAGGATGATCGCGGCGACGAGCGCCAGGATGATCACTCCGTTGGAGTAGATGAGGCGGTCGCCGCGGGTGTTCAGCGACTTGGGCGCGTAGCCGTCGCGAGCCAGCACGGAGCCCAGCAGCGGGAAGCCGTTGAACGCGGTGTTCGCCGCGAGGAGCAGGACGGCGGCGGTCGCGGCCTGGATGATGAAGAACAGGATCGTGTTGTTGCCGAACGTGGCAGCGGCGACCTGCGCGATCACCGAGCGCTGCGGGGTCGTGGCGCAGTCGGCGAAGCCCACCAGGTGGCAGGCGTTCTCGGCGTAGTGCACGTTCGAGAGCAGGGCGAGGGCGGTCAGGCCGACGAAGAGCACGATCGCGATCGTGCCCATCGCGACGAGGGTGCGCTGGGCGTTCTTGACCTTCGGGGCGCGGAACGCGGGCACGCCGTTCGAGATCGCCTCGACGCCCGTGAGCGCCGCGCAGCCGCTGGCGAAGGAGCGCAGCAGCAGGAGGACGACGGCCGCCTGCGTGAGCTGCTCGCCCTGCACGGTGAAGCCCGCCGACTCCGCGACCGGGGTGTCGCCGAAGGCGGTGCGGACCAGGCCGACGACGACCATGACGAAGACGCTCGCGACGAAGAGGTACGTCGGGACGGCGAAGGCGCGGCTCGACTCCGAGACGCCGCGGAGGTTCACGGCCGCCAGCAGCACCACGAAGAGGATGGCCAGCTCGACCCGCAGCGGCGCCAGCTCGGGCACCGCGGAGATGATGTTGTCGACTCCGGAGGCGACGGAGACGGCCACGGTGAGCACGTAGTCCACGAGGAGGGCGGCGGCGACCGTGAGGCCCGCCGTCTCGCCCAGATTGGTGCGAGCGACCTCGTAGTCGCCGCCGCCGGACGGGTAGGCCCGGATCAGCTGGCGGTAGCTCAGCACCACCACGACGAGGAGGACGACCACGCACGCGGCCACCCAGGGGGCGAAGGTGAGGAAGGAGAGTCCGCCGAGCAGCAGGATCATCAGCAGCTCCTGCGGCGCGTAGGCCACGGAGGAGAGCGGGTCGCTGGCGAAGATGGGGAGCGCGAGCCGCTTCTGCAGCAGCTGTCCCTCGAGCTTGTCGCTGGGGAGCGGCTCGCCGATGAAGAAGTGCTTGGCGGTGCGCAGCTCGGTCGCGTCGGCCGATGATCCGTCCGCGGCGGACGGGGGGCCCTCGTGTGTCACGAGCGATGACACTACTCCGTGCGAGGGGGCAGTCAAGACGGCCGGGAGCAGGCCGAGCGGAGGCTGATCCCGCGCTGTGACCGGGAGTTTCCCGGTGCGGCGGGGAGCGACGGTCGGCGTCCTCGCGGCCGGCGCCCCGAGCGGGGGGTCAGCGGCCGTCGCGGGTCGCGGCTCCGATCAGGCCGGTGAGGCTGTCGCGGAGCGCGGTGAGCTCCTCGAGGGGGACGTCGAGCCGCTCCACGATCTGCGGAGGAACCTGCAGGGCCTGCTCGCGCAGGGCCGCTCCGGAGGGGGTCAGCGCGACGTCGAGTCGGCGCTCGTCGTCGCTGCTCCGGGCCCGCGTGACGTGGCCGCTCGCCTCCAGGCGCTTCACGAGCGGGCTGAGCGTGGCCGGCTCGAGGCGGAGGGCGGAGCCGAGGTCGGCGAGCGAGCGGGGGCTGCGCTCCCAGAGCGCGAGCATCACGAGGTACTGCGGATGCGTGAGTCCGAGCGGCTCGAGCACGGGGCGGTACAGCCCGATGACGGTGCGCGCCGCGACGGCGAGGGAGAAGCAGACCTGGTTCTGGAGGGCGAGCGGGTCGGATTCCACGACGTCATCCTCTCATCGTGCCCTGATGGTTAGTACACTAAGGATATGACGCGGAAGAAGACCGGCTCCCTCTACCAGCGCTTCAACGCGCGGCTGTTCCCCTGGATCGGCCCGCCGCCGCTCGGCCCGTACGACCAGCCCGAGCAGGAGGCGCCGGCGGGGCAGGCGTGCCCGCTCTGCGGCCGGCCGATGTCCGAGCACGTCATCGACCGCTCCGGTCCGCGCACGCAGCTGTACTGCCCGAGCGACCCCTCCTGAGTCGCACGCCCCCGTTCGGGGGTCAGGGGCTTCGGGCGGCGGGGGCGGATGATGAGCGCATGTCCCGTCTGAGCCCCACCGCCGCCCGCGTCGTCCAGTACAGCCGTTTCGGCGACGCGGACGTCCTCGAGATCGTCGAGGTCGAGCGGCCGAAGCCCGGGGCGGGCGAGGTGCTGGTCGAGGTGCTCTCCGCCGGGGTGAACCACATGGAGGCGTTCATCCGGCAGGGCCAGTTCGACTCCGACCACTCCGCGGCCTTCCCGATGCGCCAGGGCACCGACTTCTCGGGCGTCGTCGTCGCCCTCGGCGAGGGCGTCACCGACATCAGGCTCCGCAGCGACGTGGTCGGCCACGCGCTCGTCGGCTCGCACGCGACCCACGTCGTGGTGCCGCGCCGCAACCTCGTCGCCAAGCCCGCCTCCGTGAGCTGGGAGGTCGGCGGCGCGCTGTTCCTCGCCGGAGTGACCGCGTGGCGCGCGCTCGAGGCCACGCATGTCGGACCCGACGACACCGTCCTCGTCTCCGCGGCGGCCGGAGGAGTCGGCAGTCTCGAGATCCAGCTGGCGAAGCTCCGCGGCGCGACCGTGATCGGCACCTGCGGCGAGCGCAACTTCGACTACCTCCGCCAGATCGGCGTGAAGCCGGTGGTCTACGGCGACGGGATCGCCGACCGCATCCGGGCCGCGGCGCCCGGCGGGGTCACGGTGTTCCTCGACAACTTCGGCGGGGAGAACGACGCCCTCGCCGACGAGCTCGGCATCGCGGCGGGCCGCTTCCACTCCAGCGACGACCGCAAGGAGATCGAGCTGCGCGCCGTCTGGCCCGACGCCGAGACCGCCCAGCGCGACACCGAGATCCTCGGCGAGCTGGTCGGCCTCGTCGGCGAGCAGAAGCTGCGGGTGCTCGTCTCGGGCTTCTACCCCTTCGACCAGGTGCAGGACGCCTTCGACGACCTCGAGAAGCGGCACTCGCGCGGCAAGATCGTGCTCGGCATGAACCCGGTGGACCCGGCGAAGGTCACCAAGGCGCGCGACATCCACGAGGCCGGCCGCTAGCCGCACCCTCCCGGCGGCTGTCCGGGCTGCTCTCCGGGCGGCCACAATGGGGCCGTGGCGCGCGGACGCCCGGGAGGAGTGACGCGATGGAGGAGCCCGTCGTCGCGATCGTCTGGATCGTCTCGTTCGTGGTGGTGACCGTCCTGGTCACCGGGCTGTCGGGGCGGGTGAACTGGTCCGCTCCCGTGGCGCTCGTCGCCGTCGGAGCCCTCGCCTCCTTCGTCCCCGGGATCCCGGAGGTGGTGGTCGAGCCGGACGTGGTGCTGTTCGGGATCCTGCCGCCGCTGCTCTACGCGGCGGCGATCCGCACCTCCGTCCTCGACGTCCGCGCCCGCGGCGACAGCATCCTCCTGCTGTCGGTCGGGCTCGTCGTCTTCACGGTCGCGGTGGTCGGCGCGGTGGCCTGGATGGTCGTCCCGGCGATCACGGTCGCCGCGGCCCTCGCGTTCGGCGCGATCGTGGCGCCCACGGACGCGGTGGCGGTCACGGCGATCGCGGGGCGGCTCCGCCTGCCGCGGCGCATGCTCACGGTGCTCGAGGGCGAGAGCCTCCTCAACGACGCGACCGCACTGGTGGCGCTGAACGCCTCCCTCCTGGCGATCGTCAGCACGGTCACTCCCGGGCGCATCGCGCTCGACTTCGTGCTGGCCGTGGCAGTGGGCGGCGGAGTCGGGATCGGCATCGCCGTGCTGCTCGGGTTCGTGCGCAAGCAGGTGCAGTCGTCCGTGCTGGACACGAGCCTCTCGCTGGTGACGCCCTACGTCGCGTTCATCCCGGCGCAGCTGCTGCACGGCTCCGGGGTGCTGGCGGTCGTGGTCGCGGGGCTCTACCTGGGCTACCGGGCGCCGGTCATCCAGTCGGCGCAGGCGCGGATCGCGGAGTCGCTCAACTGGCGGACGATCCAGTTCCTGCTCGAGAACGCGGTGTTCCTCTTCATCGGGCTGAGCCTCTCGTCGGTGGTGGAGGCGACGGCCGACTCGGGCATCGGGGTCTGGCAGACGGTCGGCATCGGCGCGGCCGTGCTCGCGGCGCTGGTCGGGAGCCGCGTGGCCTGGATGTGCATGACGACGCTGCTGTTCCGGCACGGTCCGCGCCGGCTGCAGCAGCGCGGGTGGACCTGGCCGACCGCGATCGGGGTGTCGTTCGCGGGCATCCGCGGCGTGGTCACCCTCGCCGCCGCGTTCCTCCTGCCCGCGGAGACGCCGCAGCGCGCGTTCCTGCAGTTCCTCGCCTTCATCGTGGTGGCGGGGACGCTCGTCGAGGGGCTCGCGCTCCCGCGGCTCGTCCGCGCCCTGAAGCTCCCGGCCCCGAACGAGATGCAGGAGCACGTCGAGAAGCAGATGCTGCTCGCGGAGGCACAGGCCGCCGGGCTCGCCCGGCTCGACGCGGAGCCGCAGGACGGAGTGGAGGACCGCGTTCTCGACCGGCTGCGGCGGAACGCGACGTTCCTCGCCGACGCCCTGGAGAACCCGCCGGAGGGCGAGGGCGTGGAGCCGCTCCCGCAGGCCTACAACCGGCTCCGGCGCGTGATGATCGCGGCCGAGCGGGAGGCGGTGCTCCGCGCCCGCTCCGAGGGGCGGTACCAGGAGCCGGCGGTGGTGAGCGCTCTGGCGTTCCTCGACGTGGAAGAGGAGGCGCTGGCGGTCGGGCGGCAGTAGCGCCGAGAGGGCGGGGACCCCGGGCGGGATCCCCGCCCTCCCGGCGGTGCGGTGTCCGGGCTCAGCCCAGGGTGGAGCGGACCGAGGCGCGGGCCTCGTCGAGCGCGGCGCGCAGGGCGTCGACGCTCGCGGTCGTCACGGATCCCGAGGAGGCGGCGGTGCGCAGCTCCGCGCGCAGCTCGTCGCGGAACTCGGTGAGCAGCACCTCGGCGTCGCGCAGAGCGATCCGCGAGGCGGTGCGCGCGTCGGCCGAGGCCGGTGCGGCCTGCTCCGGCGCGGGCTGCTCGGAGGGGGTGCCGGACGTGTCCTGCGGGCGCGGCTCCTCGGCGGAGTGCTCCGGTCGGCGTCCGGGCTCCCGCGAGTCGCGCGCAGCGCTGGCCAGGTCGGCGCGGAGGCTCTTCATCGCCTCCGCGACGCCGAGGCGGACCTCGTCGGCGAGCCGGCGGACGGAGTCGGTGAGCTCCTCCTCGATGTCGCCCAGGTCGGTCGCGCGGTTCGCGAGCTCGGCGCGGCCGGCGTCGGTGATGGAGTAGACGGTCTTGCGGCCGTCGGCCTCCTTCGTGACGAGTCCCTCCTCCTCGAGCTTCGCGAGGCGTGGGTAGACCGTGCCGGCGCTGGGCGCGTAGGTGCCGCCGAAGCGCTCGCTGAGCGCCTGGATCAGCTCGTAGCCGTGGCGCGGCGACTCGGCGAGGAGGTTGAGCAGGTAGAGGCGCAGGCGGCCGTGCGCGAAGACGGGGCTCACAGCGAGCTCCCGTCCATCGGGCGGCGGTCGTCGGCGGGGCCGGTGCCGGGGGAGCCCCAGCCCTCGCCCACCGAGGCGGAGGACGCGGCGACGGACCGGCGGACGACGACCACGTCTCCCGAGACGGAGTTGGCGGCGACGTCGACCCACTTCGAGTCGAGCGAGCCCGTGGTCGAGGTGAAGCCCCGGCCGAAGGTGCCCTTGACGACGGAGCCGTCGAGCTGGAGCGTGCCCGAGACGGTGTTGATGCGGTATCGGGCGCCGAGGCCCTCGTCGACGCGGATCGTGAGGTCGCCGCTGACGGTGTTGGCCTGGATCCGGTCGGGGGTGCCCTCGGCGTCGACGAACACGCTGCCCGAGACGCCGTCGACGGTGAAGCGGGTGAGCTCGCCGGTCGCGGTGACGTCGCCGGAGACGGTGCGCGCGTTTACGCGGCCGGTGTGGCTGCGGACCGAGAGCTCGCCGTGGACGGTGTTCACCTCGATGTCGCCGTGCAGGCCGTCGACGACGATGTCGCCGCCGACCGTCGAGACGCGGGCGTCGCTGTGGAGGCCCGAGACCAGGCCGTCGGCCGAGACGGTGTCGAACTTGAGGTCGACGCCGCGGGGGACGAGGAGGCTGATGTCGGCGCGGTCGCCGCGGCGGCCGAGGCCCTTCACGACGTCGACGATGGTGTCCCAGCGGAGCTGGACGTGGTCGATCTCGAGGCGGTCGCCGTCCATCGAGACCTTGAGCGGGCGGCCGTCGACGCTGTGGACCTCCACGCGAGCGGTCGGCTCGTCGTGGGCGATGACGTCGATCTGGCCGCCGACGAGGGCGACCTTGACCGAGCGGACGACGTCGAGGTCGATGACCTTCGTCTCGCCGGCCTGTACGAGCCATTTCTCGAGGGACATGAGCTCCTCCTCCTGCACCGGGGTGCCTTTCTGAAACGCGATACATCGCGAGTGGACGAGAGTCACGATATATCTCGATCGTTGCGGTCGGCAACGGGGCTCGGCCGGTTCCCAGCGTCGAGCGGCAGGGACCGGGGGCGGGATGAGGCCGGGGGCCGGAGCCGAGGCCGCCGTCGAGGGGGTGAGGCCGCGGCGGGCGCCGTGGTAGACCGGGCGCATGGACCCGATCGCGGCACTCGAGGAGATCGCAGCACTGCTCGAGCGGGAGCGGGCCTCCCGCTACCGGGCGAAGGCGTTCCGCCGCGCGGCCGCGGTGCTGGAGGGGATGGCGTCCGCCGAGCGGGACGACCTCGCCCTCGTGCGGCGGGCCTCCGGGATCGGCGACACGACGTTCACGGTGATCGAGCAGGCGCGGTCGGGCCGGGTGCCCGACTACCTCGCGGAGCTGCGCGGCTCGGCTCCTCCACCCGCGAGCGCGCTGCGGGGACGGCTGCGCGGCGATCTCCACAGCCACAGCGAGTGGTCCGACGGGGCGACGCCCGTCCTCGCGATGGCGGACGCGGCCCGCGCGCTCGGCCACGAATACCTGGCGCTCACCGACCACTCGCCGCGGCTCCGTGTCGCCCACGGTCTCAGCGCGGAGCGGCTGGAGGAGCAGCTCGCCCATCTCGCGGGCCTCGACACCGGGCCACTGCGCCTGCTCAGCGGGATCGAGGTGGACGTCCTCGAGGACGGCGCGCTCGACCAGACGGACGAGCTGCTGGAACGCCTCGACGTGGTCGTCGCGAGCGCCCACTCGAAGCTGCGGCTGCCCTCCCGCGAGATGACCGCCCGGCTGGTCGCGGCGGCCTCGGATCCGCGGACCGACGTCCTCGGCCACGTCACGGGGCGGCTGGTGTCGGGCGAGCGCGGCACCCGCCCGCCGTCGACCTTCGACGCCCGGGCCGTGTTCCGCGCGTGCGCCGACCACTCCACCGCGGTCGAGATCAACGCCCGCCCCGAGCGCGAGGACCCGCCGGACGAGCTGATCGCGGTCGCGCTCGAGGAGGGCTGCCTGTTCTCGATCGACAGCGACGCGCACGCTCCGGGCCAGCTGGGCCTGCTCGACTACGGGGCCGAGCGGGCGGAGCGGCTCGGCGTCCCGGAGGAGCGGATCGTGACCACCTGGCCGGTCGAGCGGCTCCTGGAGTGGACCCGCGGCTGAGGATCCTCGCGCGTTGCGCAGACGAACTGCGGCCATCACCCCCTTGACAGGAGGCCGTACCGCGGGAGGAGATCCGACGCAAGTGGCGAAATCCCAGCCGCCCAGGCGGCATGCTCGGTACCGATCCGCTCCTCCTGGGCCGCTCCAGCGGTCGGGAGTCGCGCTCCGTCGCACTCTCCACTCCGACAGACCAGGTGAACCATGGCCACGCAGACCGCTCTCGACGCCGTGCGCGCCGCTCCCACTCTGCTCGAGGCCGTCCGGATGGCGGATGAGCTGACGGTCGCCGCGGTGAGCGACGGCGGCGGCCGCGCGGTGCGCCTGCTCACCCGCGCAGCTCTGGACCCCTCGGACCAGCTCACCGCGATCGCGGCCGTGCACTCGCTCGCGCAGGTCTTCGACGAGGAGGCCGACCTCGCGCTGCTGATGCTGCTCGAGGACGAGCGCCCGTACCTCCGCGAGCACGCCGCCTGGGCCTTCGGCGGGCGCCTGCCCCGCCCCGCTGCGCTCGGACCGCTGCTGCGCCTGGTCCGCGACGGCGGCTTCTCCGGCATGCTCGCGCAGCGCACCGTCCTGCTCTGGGCCTCCTCGACCCCCGACCTCGTCGCCGTCGCGCTCGAGGGCGCGCTGCTGGGCGAGCGCGAAGCGGCGGCCCGGGCGCGGCTCGTCGAGACCCTGGGCCTCGTGCCCGGCGCGATCGCCGAGCGCACCCTCCTGCACGTGGCCGCCGATCGCGCGGAGGGGCTGGAGGCGCGGGCCGCCGCGACGGACGCGCTCGGCGAGCGCGGCTCCGACGACGCCGAGCTCCTGCTCACCGGCCTGGCCGAGGAGGCGGCGCCGATCGGGCCCCTCGCCCGGCTCGCCCTCGGCGACCTCGCCCCCGCACCGGCCGTGGAGGCCGGGCCGACGGTCGCGCAGCTCTTCGTCCACGCCGACATCGACGGCACCCTGACGCGGGTGGGCGCCGGCGACAACGGCGGCATCGCGACCCTGCTGGTGCGCCTGGGCGACTCCCTCGTCGAGCAGGAGGGCATCGACCGGGTGCTCACGCTCTCGCGCGGGACCCCGGCCGAGGCCGAGCGCGCGCTCGGCGAGCTACCCGACTCCGGCCACGGCTTCGCTCCGGTCCCGTTCGTGGGGCCGCCCGTGGCCATGCCTCAGGCGTGGAGCCGTCGCATCGCCGCCGAGCGCGGCATCCGCCGGATCCTGCGCGCGGCCGGCCGGGTCGACGTGCTGCACCTGCGCATGGCGGACGTGGGAGCCCTCGCGGCGGCCGCGGTCGCCCGGGAGCTCGAGATCCCCGTCGTGTTCACCCTCGCTCCGGACCCGCACGCCCTGATCGCGGGCCTGGACGCCTCCGGCGCCCTCACCCGCGCGGACTTCGGTGAGCGCGACGCCGCCGAGCACTTCTGGTTCCGCGTGCGCCTGGTGCAGCGCCTGGCCGCCGACGCCGCGCACACCGTCCTCTTCCCGCGGGAGGAGCTGGCGGCGACCATCCGCGAGCTGATCGGCGTCGACATCACCGCGCACCCGGAGCGGCACACGATCGTCCCGGAGGGGATCGACGTCGGCCTGGTCGAGCGCGGCGAGGCGGCCGCACGGGCCTCCGCCGCCGGTGAGCCGGTCGCGCTGGACGAGGGCGGGGACCTGGCCTCGCTCGACCTCCTGCTGGAGGAGCTGCCCGAGCACCGCCGCGGCCTCCCGCTGCTGCTCAGCGTGGGCCGCCTGCACCGGGTGAAGGGGATGGCGGCGCTCGCCGAGGCCTGGGCGTCCGACCCCTCGCTCCGGGAGCGCGCCAACCTGCTCCTGGTCGGCGGCGACCTCGCCGACCCGAGTCCCGACGAGCGCGAGCAGCTCGACCGCATCCGCGCCGTCGCGTCCGACGGGCTGCTCCTGGCCGGCCACCGCCCGAACGGGACCGTGGCCCGCTGGCTCGGCTCGATCCGGCACGGCCGACCGGGGCTCTCTGCTCCGGGAGGCGCCTACGTCTGCGCGAGCGTCAAGGAGGAGTTCGGCATCGCCCTCCTCGAGGCGCTCTCCGCAGGACTGGTCGTCGTCGCTCCGGCGACAGGCGGGCCCGCGACCTACGTCGAGGAGGGTGAGACCGGCTTCCTGGTCGACACCGCCGACCCCGCGGCGCTCGCCGCCGGTGCCGCCGCCGCACTGGATCTCGCAGGCGGGCCTCTCGGCGAGCACGCCGCGGCCCGCGGGCGCGCGATGGTCGCCGAGCGCTACACGGTGCAGGCCATGGCTCATGCCCTCTCGGGCGTCTACGCGCACGCGACCGCGGACCAGGAGCGTCCTCTCCGCTCGCCGCTCGTGCTGGGGGCCTCGTGACCCTGCTGATCATCAGCCCCGACTACGCGTCGCACCTGCTGCCGCTGGCGACCCTCGGCACGGCGTGGCAGGAGGCGGGCGAGCGCGTCGTCGTGGCCACCGGCGACGCGACGCGCTCCATCGTGGACGGCTTCGGATTCGAGCACGTCGCGCTCCGGCTGGGGCGCGGCTCCAACCCGGGCACGATCCGCGCGGAGGAGCAGGCGCCCGATGAGGGCGCGTCCCTCCGCGGCTTCTTCGACGCCACCCGGCGCGGGATGGTCCCGACCCTCGCCTACCAGGCGCGGGAACGGCTCACCGACCTGCTCTGGGATCCGTCCGGCGTCGCCGCGCGCCTGCGCGTGATCCTCGACGAGGTGCAGCCCGACGCGATCGTGGTCGATCACCTCGCCTTCACCGCGCGCGTGGCGCTGAAGGCACTCCGCGTGCCCTACGGCGACGTCGTGCTCGGCCACCCCAGCGCGCTCACGGTGCCCGGCGAGGTCTACGGCTTCCCCCCGGTCTGGCCGGACGCCTTCGCTCCGGAGCAGGACGACCTCGATGCGCTCCGCGCCCTCTGCGAGCGTGTGCGCGACTCCTTCACCGCGGAGTGGAACGCCGCCCTCACCACCCTCGACCCCGGGGCGGCGCCCACCGCCGACGCCTTCGCCGAGAGCGGCGACGTCCTGCTGCTCAACTACCCGGGCGAGCTCCACGACTCGGCCCGCACCGCTCAGCTGCCGCCGCACGCGTTCCTCGGCTCCGCCGTCCGCGAGGAGCCCGACGACGCGGAGGTCGAGGAGTGGCTCGCCGCGTCCGAGGATCCGGTCGTCTACGTGAGCTTCGGCAGCTTCCTCTCGGTGCGCGACGACGTGCTCGCCCGGGTCGTCGAGGCCCTGGCCGGCGTCGAGGTCGGGCGCAGGCCCGTCCGGGTGGCTCTCGCCTCCGGCGCGACCGAGCGCTCGGCTCTGGGCGAGATTCCCGAGGGCTGGCTGGTCCGCGGCTTCCTGCCGCAGGTCGCGCTCCTGCGCCGGGCCGTGCTCGCGGTCAGCCACGGCGGCAACAACAGCGTCACGGAGGCGATGACCGCGGGCGTGCCGCTCGTCGTCCTGCCGTTCTCGACGGACCAGTTCGCGGGGGCGGCCGCGCTCGAGGACGCCGGGTTCGCCGCCGTGCTCGACCCCAACGCCGCCTCCGCGGGACAGCTCGCGGAGGCTGCGCGGCGGATGCTCGCACTCGACGCTCCCGCCCGGGAACGGCTGACGGCGCTCGCCGAGGGCCTCGCCCGCGAGACGGGGCCGCAGCGGGCCCTCTCCGCCCTGAGCGGAGCGACCGTCCAGCGCTAGCCTGGGCCCATGATCGAGCCGACACCCCGGGACGCGCCCCTGCGCGCCGAGCGGGACGCTGGGCGGGCGGAGCCGATGCTGGGCGCTCTCGGCGCGTTCGGGCGCTTCGAGGGGATCGTCCCTCCGCTGTTCGAGGCGGCCGTGCGGATCCTGCACCCCTCCGACGACCCGCCCCGGCGCTGGCGCGAGGTCGCCGAGCGGGAGGGGACGCTCCTGCATCCGCTCGCGCAGTGGTACTCGCTCACCGGCGAGCATCCCGACGAGTACGCGGAGCCCCGCCTCGGAGTGCTCCCGCTCGACGAGCTCGCGGCCGTCGCCGCCGTGCTCGCGGAGCACACGAGCACCCCCGACGACTGCCTCGCCGTGTTCTGGGAGGGGTTCGGCGTGCTGAGCGGCGGGTCGCGGATCCTGATCTCCCGCGCGGACGCCTCGGACGAGCTGCCCGAGTGGATGAGCGACACCCGGCCGACCGGCTGGGAGCACCCCGAGACCGCCGCCGCGGCGACGGTCGAGCTGCCGGGGCGGGAGGGGCCTCTGCTCTCGCTCGACGTCAGGGTGCTCGAGGACACCGCGTGGGCGCGCGCGGCGGGCTTCGCCGACGCCTCCGGGCTCGTCGTGCAGACTCCACTCGCGCTCTGGCCGGAGGACCGGGCCTGGTACCTCGCGAGCGAGGTCGACTTCGACTCGACGCTGATCGGCGGCTCGCGCGCCCTCGTCGACGACCTGCTGCGGGTCTCCTCCACCGGGCGGATCGAGGCGCTCCTCCTGCCGGAGCAGGTGGACCTCACGAGCACCGGTGACCGGCTCAACCCGAGGCGGCGGTGACGGGATGAGCGACGAGGACGACGAGCGCTGGCTCGTGGTGAAGGGCCGCCGATGGCGGCGCACCGACCCCTCGCTGCCGGAGGACGTGGTCGCCGGCCTCACCTCGCACCTCGGGCGCGGGCGCTCGGGAGTGCGCTCCGCCAGGCTGCACGAGGACGCGGAGGCGGAGGCGCTGGCGCGCAGGAGGGTCGGGCTCGCCAAGCGCGGGCTGGGCGAGCGCGGACCGGCATGGTGGGACGAGCCCGAGGCCGATCGTCTCGAGCGCGCCCGCGAGGCGCTGCGGGCGCTCGAGGAGCTCGACGCTCCGGAGGACTGACTCGGCTTCTGCATCCCCCGAGCGTGCTCGCCGGGCGAGGCGGGCGGGGAGTGCCCGAGCGGATCCGGGGAGAGCGCGCGGAACCGCGGCCTGTGGAGGACGACCGCCCCCGCGGAGGCCGCGGACCGAGGCCGCCCGCCGAGGCCGCGAGCCGAGCCTGCCCGCCCCTAGCGGAACCTCACCACGAAGCCGTCCTCCGGCCCGGTCGGGAAGCTCTGCAGGCTCACGCGCAGATCCTGCCCGTCCTCGACGTCGTACGGGTGCCCCGCGGCCAGGAGCTCCAGCGCCGCGGACAGCAGGTCGACGGTCGCCGGCTCGCCCGGGCACCGGTGGTCGCCTCCGTAGTGCCCGCCGCCCTGGGCGATGAAGCCGTTGCGGTCGACCGGCGACCGGAACCGCTCCGGATCGAAGCGGCCCGGCGCCTCCCAGTGCGAGCCGTGGTCCGTCGCGTAGAGGTCGAGCAGCATCCACTGCCCCGCGGGAAGCGTCTCGCCGCGGAAGTCCAGCTCCCGGCGGGCCCTTCCTCCGACCATCGGGAAGAACGGGTAGAAGCGCCGCACCTCGTTCGCGAACGCGACGCGCTCCTCCTGGTCGGCGAGCCGCTCGCGCCACTCCGGATGCCGGTGCAGCGCGAGCGCCGCCAGCACCACGAAGCGCCCCACCGCGACCGTGGGCCGCAGCACGTTGATCAGCTCCACCGCGGCGACCTCGACGGGCAGGAGGCCGCCGTCCTCCTTCTCGTGCGCGATCCGGTGCAGGGGAGTCGGGGAGGGTCCGGCCGTCCGGTTCGCCTCGATCAGGCCGCGCGCCCACCGCTCGGTCGAGCGGCGGCGGAGTCGCGCGGCCCAGTTGGGCGGGCCGAAGCGCCCGGCGTTGTCGATCATCGCCCGGAGCTCGTCCGTGCGCCGCAGCACCTCCTCCTCGTCGGCCTCGATGCCGGCCCACGACAGGACCGCGCGGCCCAGGACCTCCGCGGCGACGTCCTGGAGGCGGACCCGCTCGCCCGTCAGCCGGGCGGCGGACGCCTGCCACTCCCGCGCGAAGGCCGAGACCAGCCTCGACCGCTGCTCGGGCGTCTCCACCAGATCCAGGAACATCCGCTTCCGCCGCCGGTGCGCCTCGTCCTCGAGGGTCTGCACGCTGCCCTCGTCCTGCAGGAGGTGCAGCACGGAGCCGGGCAGCGCGCCCTCGCGGTCGAAGCGCCCGCCCTCGTAGAAGAAGCGCGCCGCCTCGATGCCGCGCGCCATGATCACGGGCCGTCCGAGGATCCGGGTGCGGAACGCGTCCGCGCCCACGTCGTCGAAGCGCCGCGTCCCGAAGAGGTAGCCGTCGGCGAGGACGGCCGCGCTGCTGTCGACCGCGGGGAGGACGGGGATCGAGGCGGCGATCAGCCGGCCGATCCCTCGGTGTCGTCGCCCTCGGCCTGCGAGGGCTTGTCGACGCCCGCGTCGTCGACGTGGTCGTGGTTCCGCGGGTTCTCCTGCGGCTGCTCGGTCCGGTCGGTCATGGTGCTCCTCTCGCGTCGGCGCGGTGCGCGCCTCGCGGCCACGGTAGGAAGAGCGCGGCGGACCCGGGTACCCCGTTGACTCGCGGGGGAGGGGCGGGCAGACTCCGCCGCCCTCAGCGCCTCCGCAGGAGGATCGGCGCGGTCGCCCAGACCACCGCGAGCAGCAGCAGCACGCCTCCGCCCGCCCAGAGGCCCGCCGGCCCGCCCAGCACGACGTCGAACACGAAGCCCACGACTCCGACGAACAGCAGCGATCCCGCCGCGAGGCACACCGTGACCACCCGGTTGCCGAACCGCACCAGCTCGGCCTTCCTCCGCCGCTGGAACAGCAGCCGGTGGGCGATGACGGGCGCCAGCGCCAGGATCGTGACGCACGCGGCGAGCAGGACGAGCACGAGGTAGAGCGCCACGTCGGGCGGCGCGAGGTCGGCGAAGCGCTGCTGGAAGCACAGCGTCAGCAGGAAGCCGCCCAGGATCTGCGTGCCGGTCTGCACGACCCGCAGCTCCTGCAGGATCTCGTTCCAGTTGCGGTCGGATCGCTCCTCCACCGTCTCGTCGCGACCGGAGTCGGGGGCGGAGGGGTCGACGGGTCGGTCGCTCATGGGACGAGGGTAGAGCTCAGGCGAGCAGGGACTCCGCCAGCGAGATCGCCCCGCGCACCCCGGACTCGTCGCCGAGGGCCGGGCGCACGATGCGGATCCGCCCGCCGCCCGTCCCCGTCGCTCCGGGCGCGCCCATCAGCCGCTCGACCTCGGCCTCGACCGCGGGGACGAGCCCGGGCGTCTTCGACACGCCTCCGCCGAGGACCGCGAGCCGCACGCCCGTGACGTAGGCGAGCGTCGTGACGAGCTGCGCGAGGTAGTAGGAGCTGAATCGGAGGTTCGCGGCCGCCTCCTCGGGGCCGAGGCGGGAGCCGTCGACGCCCCAGCGCGCCGAGATCGCGGGACCGGCGACCAGGCCCTCGAGGCAGTCGCCGTGGAAGGGGCAGGTGCCGGCGAAGCCGTCCTCGGGGTGGCGGCGGGGCAGCAGGTGCGCGACCTCGGGCCAGCCGCTGCCGGCGAGGAGCCGTCCGCCCGCGATCACGCCGCCGCCGACTCCGGTGCCGACCGTCAGGTAGACGAAGTCGTCGACTCCGGCGCCCCAGCGGGCCTCGCCCAGGGCGGCTCCGTTGACGTCGGTGACCAGCGCGAGCCGGGCGCCCGGTGCGGCCGCGCCGATCGGGCCGAGGACGTCGGTGCCCTCCCAGCCGAGCTTCGGCGTGGAGGTGAGGTGCCCGTAGGTCGGCGAGCCGGGATCGATGTCGAGCGGGCCGAAGGAGGCGACGCCGACCGCGGCGACGGTGCCGTCGACTCCGTGGCCGCTGACGAAGCCGGCCAGATCGGCGAGCGTCTCCGCGGGCCCGCGGGTCGGCAGGGTCGTCGTCGCGAGGATCCGCTCGGGATCAGCGGCGTCGGCGACCGCCGCGACGACCTTCGTGCCCCCGGTCTCGATGCCGACGAGGAGGGGACGGTCGGCGGTGGCGCTCATGGATCTCCAGGGCTCGTGCGGTGCGTCTCGGGTCTCAGCAGGCGGACAGCGAGCGCACCTGCGCCGACAGGGTCAGGGGGCTGCCGAGGAGCAGCACCTGATCGAGGTCGTGGCCCTGCATCTTCACACGGGTGCTGCGCGGCAGGCAGGTCGGCTCGCTGAGGTAGAGCGGGGCGCCCTGCTTCGCGGCGACCGGGCCGACGGCCAGCGCGTCGGCGAAGCCGGTGGCGGTCGCGAGGTAGACGGTGTCGCCCAGCTCGGACGGCGGGAAGACGTCGTTGAGGTGTCGGCTGGTGTCGTGGCGGTCCGTCCCGGCGATGCGCGACACGGTGTCGGCGATCTTCGCGGCGCGGAGGTCGGCCTCCACGGCGGTCGAGATCGACGGCGCACCGCCGAGCAACTGCACGGAGGAGGGGTCGAGTCCGGCGAGGGTGTCACGGGTCGGCTGGTCGAGGCGCGAGCGGGCGCCGTCGACGAGGAGGACGGGCTCGGCGCGGCGGCCGGCGATCGGCGCGACCGAGAGGGCGTCCGGGAAGTTGGTGCCGGTCGCGACGAAGACGTTCTCGTAGCTGCCGTCGGGGAAGGCGTCCTCGACGATCCGGCGCGAGGTGTCGTAGCGGTCGACGCCCTCGATGCGCTCGGTCGGGATCCCGAGGGCCTTCACCTGCTGGAGCACCGACTCGCTCACGGAGAGGGCGCTGCCGACCACGACGATCCGCTGCGGGGCGAGGCGGCGCAGCTCGGCCGCCACCACGGCGGGCAGGACGCTCGGGTCGGTGAGCAGGAGGGCGCCGCGCTGCTTCGCGGCGGCGGGGCCGGCGCTCAGCGCGTCCGGCCAGTTCGCTCCGCTGGCGAGGTAGACGACGGGGGCGCCGTCGGCGAATCCGGAGGCGGTCACCGCGACGGCGGTCGCGTACCGGTCGGTCCCGGCGAGGCGGGCGACGTCGGAGGAGTAGGCGGACGGGAAGAAGTCGATGCCGCTGCGGCCGCCCGGCGGCACGGAGACGACCGCGCGCTCGTCGAGGCGGGCCAGGCGCGAGAAGTACTGGTCGTCGTAGGCGGGGTACCCCGGCTCCACGAGGCGCAGGAGGTAGTCGCCGGCGGGCAGGGCGAGGTCGCCCGTGTCCCACGCGCGGGCGGCGCCGGGGGCTCCGGTGACGGGGACGGTGTCGAGCAGCGAGTACGTCCCTCCGTCGACCCACCAGGCCTGCACGTCGAAGGAGGGGGAGGAGACGCCCGGGACCGCGTCGGCGGTGACCGATCCGGACAGCTCGGCGCTGCGCAGGAGGGAGATGGCGACGGACTCGTCGGTCCCCCGGGTCGTCCTCGCGGCCTCGGCGACCGGGGTGTCGCCGAACCAGGTCGGGTACCAGTCGTCGCTGCCGATCAGGTTCGCGCGGACGGTGAGGGGCTCGCCGCCGGGAACGGGGAGGGAGAAGTCCGCGCCCGTGTTCGCCTGGGCGACCACGTCCCCTTCGGCGTCCTCGACCTGGACGTAGAAGTACGGGTTCTCGGGGGCGGGGTGCTCCTCATCGGCGTCGCGGAGCGCGATGGTGCCGGAGAGGACGACCTCGGCGGCCGCCTCCTGCGCGGCGCTCGCGCCCGGGAGATCGGGGGCGGCGACGGCCGGACCGGCGGCGAGGCCGGCCAGCAGGAGAGCGGAGACGCCGATCGCGGCGAGGGGGCGTGCGGGCACGGCGGGCCTTTCGGCAGGATCCGCGGGAGGCCGCGGCGGACACGGTGTCTGAATGCTAGCCGCCGCCCGCCTCCCGGCGAGGGCGGGTGTCGGCGGGATGGGCCCCCGTCCGGGGGACGATGGTGGTGGATTCCCGGGGCCGCCGGAGGAGTCCGCGCAAGCAGACTCCCCCGGCGACCCGGGTCGGATCCCCTACTTGACGACCGCTGCGGTGGCGGCGGAGGTGCGCGTCGCCGTCGTGTAGTCGGCCTTCTTGCCGGTGACGGTCACCGTGATCTTCTTCCCCACCGTGGCGCTGGTCGGCTTGTAGGTGGCGGAGGTCGCCCCGGAGATCGCGGTGCCGTTCGCCTTCCACTGGTAGGTGAGGGCCACCGGCGAGGGACCCCAGGTGCCCGGCTTGGCGGTCAGGGTGGAGCCGACCTTCGCGGTGCCGGTGATCGTCGGGGTCGCGGCGGAGAGGGTGCCCGCCACCACGGCGCTCGTCTTCGCGGAGGTCTTCGTCACGGCGGTGAATCCGGCCTTCGACCCTGTGACCGTCACGGTGATCGTCTTGCCGAGAGTGGCGCCGGTCGGCGTGTACGTCGCAGACGTCGCCCCGCTCAGAGCGGTGCCGTTCGCCTTCCACTGGTAGGCGAGGGCGACGGGGGAGGGGCCCCAGGTGCCGGGCTTCGCGGTGAGGGTCGAGCCGACCTTCGCCGTGCCGCTGATGGTCGGCGTCGCAGCGGTGATCGCGCCGCCGGTCACGGCAGCGGTCCCGGAGGAGACCCGCGTGGTCGAGACGTAGCCCGACTTCGAGCCCGTGACGGCGACGGTGATCACCCTGCCCGCGTCGCCCGCGACCGGACGGTACGTGGTGCCGGTCGCCCCGCTGATCGCGGTGCCGTTCGCGCGCCACTGGTACGCGAGGGCGACAGGGGAGGGACCCCAGGTGCCGGCGCTCGCCGTGAGCGTCGAGCCGACCGCGGCGGTGCCGGTGACGGTCGGAGTCGCGGCGGTGAGGGCGGTGCCGCCGATGCGCACGACGGTCGAAGCCGGCCCGCTGTCGCCTCCGGCGTTGATCGCGCTGACGCTCATCGTGTAGGTGGCGCCCGCCGCCAGGTGCGTGAACGTGAAGGAGCGTGCGGTGGCGGCGACCGTCGTCGACCACGGACCGGCGCCCGCGTTGTCGACGCCGTTGCGCGAGACGCGGTAGCCGGTGATCGCCGGGTTTCCGGCCGACTCCGGAGGAGACCATGAGATCGTCGCGGATCGCACGCTGTCGTTCGTGGTGCCGGCGACGCGCGTGGGGACGGAGGGGGCGAAGTAGGCGTCGGCGGTGCGGGTGACCGTTGCCGCTTCGCTGGTGCCGACGTCATTGATCGCTTGAACGGTGAAGGTGTAACTCGTGTTCGGGCGAAGATTCGTGAAGGTCTGCGAGCGGCGGTCGGCTGAGACGACGGTCGACCAGGGGCCGCTGCCGGACGCGTCGGTGCCGTTGCGGCTGACCCTGTAGCCCGTGATGTCGGTGCCGCCGTCGGCGTAGGGCGCCTCCCATGAAACGGTCATCGACGTGCCGCTGGGCTCCGCGTACGCGAAGTTCGGAGCGCTCGGAGCCGTTGTACCGGTGCCGAAGGAGACGCAGTTCTTCGGAGAGTCGAGGTAATCGGCGAATTCAGCGTCGCGCGACTTCTCGAACCAGGACGCGGCCCAGATGCAGTACTCGTAGCGGTGGCCGGCGGCCACGTCGAGATTCTGCGACGTCGTCGTAAGGGCGTATTCGGCTTCGTATCCGCGCGGGTCATCCCAGTCGTCGTCGTAGTCGGCGAAGTCCTCGAGTGTCGCGTGGTACTCGTCGAATGAGCACGGCTGCCCATTGATCGACGGCCTCTTCCATCGGGCGGAAGCCAGCGACGTGGATTCGTCGTAGGCGACCGAGAGCTCGGCCGGTGCAGGAACATTCCAGTAGTGGAGGATGCTCGTCGTGGTACCAGCGCTCTGAGTCGGCGAAGCGACAAGCGGTACACCATCGGATCCACCGTCGAACGGTGCGGAAAGGTCGGTGACGCTTGCGATCTCGACGTAGTAGTGATCGACGTTTCTTGGTAGGTCGAACACAGTCGATGACCTGTTGCCCACCTCCTTGAGTTCTGTTGTTGTCGTCTCGGTGTCGCCGAACCAGGATTGGTGGATCGAGTAGACGTGGATTCTGTATCCAGCCACTGGACTACGCGAGGCGGTCCAGGAGACGGTGACCGCATCGGTGCAGTCGTTGTCGGTCACGGTCACGTTCGTCGGCGCGGCCGGCGATCCTGCGGCCTGGGCCGGGGTCGCGACGAAGAGGGAGAGGAGCAGGGCGAGGAAAAGGGAGACGCTGAGGGTCTTCGTTCGCATGGAGGAGGGCATCCGGATTCGTCGGAGCGAGAAGGCCGACGACTGTCGGGCCGGAGGGATCGTCCCATGCCGCTTATCGCTGCACTAAGTCCCCCATTCAGGGCGGAATTCGACGGATTCGACAGATGTCATCAGCGCGATGACAGGCGAGAGGGAGAAGGCCTTCTCCCCGAGAGGCGCAACGACGTCCCTTCGAAAGCCCCTGCCTGAGGGCGAGAGAAAGGAGCCGCGACGGCATCACAGCGCCCCGCGCGAGAGCCGCGGCGGTTTCCCGCGCCACACCCGGTGTCCACGCGCGTTCCGTGCGCCTCACGGCGAAAACCGCACGATCCTCGCGTGCAAGACTGGGCGCGAGCGTGCTCCATCCCGCTGCGTCATGCGCGGGGCACGGAGCCACTGGACCCGGTCCGCTCATCCGCATCCTTTCGCAGGAGGACTCGAATGACCGATACCGCCGTGCTCGCCGAGGCACCCGCCCGAACCCCCGTCGCGAAGACGATCCTGATGTGCCGTCCCGAGCACTTCACCGTCGTCTACCGCATCAATCCGTGGATGGACCCGCAGGTCCCCACCGACACCTCCCTCGCCGTCCGGCAGTGGCAGACCCTCTACGACACCTACGCCGATCTCGGCTTCACGATCGAGCTGATCGAGCCCGAGGCCGGACTGCCGGACATGGTCTACGCGGCCAACGGCGGATTCGTGATCGACGGCATCGCCTACGGTGCCTCCTTCACCTACCCCGAGCGCCAGCCCGAGGGCCCGGCGTACATGGACTGGTTCCGCTCGGCCGGCTTCGACGTCCGCGTCCCCGAGGAGGTCAACGAGGGCGAGGGCGACTTCCTCCTCGTCGGCGAGCGGATCCTCGCCGGCACGGGCTTCCGCTCCGCCTCCGACTCGCACGCCGAGGTCGCCCGCGTCTTCGGCCGCGAGGTCGTCACGCTCGAGCTCGTGAACCCGTCGTTCTACCACCTCGACACCGCGATCGCCGTGCTCGACGACACGAACATCGCCTACCTACCGAGCGCGTTCAGCGAGGAGGGCAACCGCACCCTCCGCGAGCTCTACCCCGACGCGATCCTCGTCTCGGAGGAGGACGCGTCCGTGCTCGGGCTCAACTCCTTCTCCGACGGCCTCAACGTCGTCATCGCGTCCCGCGCGACGGGCTTCGAGCGCCAGCTGCGCGAGCGCGGCTACAACCCGATCGGCGTCGACCTGTCGGAGCTGCTGCTCGGCGGCGGCGGCGTGAAGTGCTGCACGCTCGAGCTGCGCCGCTGACCCACTCCCCGTGGTCGGCGACCAGCAGCGCCGACCCACCCTCCACTGTCCACGATCCGTCGCACTCGACGCCGAGTGCGACGACTCCTGGAGAGTCGATCGTCCCCTCAGGAGGAACGACATGAGCATCACCGACACCGACACCGCCCGCTCCGCCGCCCTCATCGCCGCGGAGGAGGAGCACGCCGCCCACAACTACCACCCGCTGCCCGTCGTCGCGGCCACCAGCGACGGCGCCTGGATCACCGACGTCGAGGGCGTCCGCTACCTCGACTGCCTCGCCGCCTACTCCGCCGTGAACTTCGGCCACTCGCACCCGGTGCTGCTGGAGGCGGCCCGCGAGCAGCTCGGCCGCGTCACCCTGACCAGCCGCGCGTTCCACAACGACCGCCTCGGCCCGTTCGTCACGGCGCTCGCCGCGCTCGCCGGCAAGGACATGGTCCTGCCGATGAACACGGGCGCGGAGGCGGTCGAGTCGGGCATCAAGGTCGCCCGCGCCTGGGGCTACCGGGTCAAGGGCGTCGCTCCGGGCCGGGCGAACATCATCGTCGCGGCGGGCAACTTCCACGGTCGCACGACCACGATCATCTCGTTCAGCGACGACGCGGAGGCGCGCGACGGCTTCGCCCCGTTCACGCCCGGATTCCGCACGGTCCCGTTCGGCGACGCGGAAGCCCTCGAGGCCGCGATCGACGACGACACCGTGGCGGTGCTGATCGAGCCGATCCAGGGCGAGGCGGGCATCGTCGTGCCGCCGGCCGACTACCTCCCGGCCGTCCGCGAGATCACCGCGCGCCGCAACGTCCTCTTCATCGCCGACGAGATCCAGTCCGGCCTCGGCCGCACCGGCGCCACCTTCGCCTGCGACCTGGTCGGAGTCGTCCCCGACGTCTACCTGCTCGGCAAGGCGCTCGGCGGCGGCATCGTCCCCGTCTCGGCCGTGGTCGCGGACGCCGACGTGCTCGGCGTCCTGCAGCCGGGCCAGCACGGCTCCACCTTCGGCGGCAACCCGCTCGCCGCGGCCGTCGGCCTCGCAGTCGTCGAGATGCTCGCGACCGGCGAGTACCAGGCCCTCGCCCGCGAGCGCGGCGCGCAGCTGCACGCGCGCCTCGAGGCGCTGATCGGCCGCGGAGTGGTCGCCGTCCGCGGCGCCGGACTCTGGGCCGGCATCGACATCGACCCGCGGCTCGCCTCGGGCCGCGCCGTCTGCGAGGCCCTGATGGCCCGCGGAGTGCTGGCCAAGGACACGCACGGCTCGACGATCCGCCTGGCGCCGCCGCTCGTGGTCACCGCCGCCGAGATCGACTTCGCCGTCGACGAGCTGGAGGCCGTGCTCGAGTCGCTGCGCTGAGGCGCACCGTCCTCCCTCCGCGAGGTGCCGCTCCGGTTCGCGACACGCTGTGTCCGGCGAACCCGAGTGGCATCCCGCGGGAGGGGGGAGAGACATGTTGAGACGGGACGTCTCGATGTCGCGGCAGGCCGTCGCCGCTTTGCAATATGCGCGCGATGAGCACACCTCTCCCGCCGGAGAACACCCCGCCCTCGTCCCCCGACCAGCCCGCAGCAGGCCCCGCCTACGGCACGGCGAGACCGCCGAGGACGACGCCGGTGA
>NZ_PSVK01000015.1:0-74687 GCF_002931115.1 Rathayibacter sp. AY1E6
CCCCTGGATCCGCAGCTACGCGCCCGGCGTGCCGACGGAGCTCGAGCTCCCGACCGGCTCGCTCGTCGACATCGTCACCGAGTCGGCCGAGCGCTATCCCCACCAGGTCGCGCTCGAGTTCTTCGGCCGTTCGACCAGCTACTCCCAGCTCGCCGACGAGGTGGAGCGGGCCGCCGAGGGCCTCCGCCGCCTGGGCGTCCGCGCGGGCGATCCTGTCGCCCTCGTCCTCCCGAACTGCCCGCAGCACGTCGTCGCCTTCTACGCCGTCCTCCGGCTCGGCGCCGTGGTGGTCGAGCACAACCCGCTCTACACCCCGCGCGAGCTGCGCCACCAGTTCGAGGACCACGGCGCTCGTGTCGCGATCGCCTGGAACCGCGTCGTGCCGACGGTGCAGGACCTCCCGGCCGATCTCGGCGTCGAGACCGTCGTCGCCGTCGACCTCACCCGCGCGATGCCCGCCTCGATGCGCGCAGCCCTCCGCCTGCCGCTGAAGAAGGCCCGGGAGTCGCGCGCCGCGCTGACCGGGCCGGTCCGCGGTGCGATCGAGTGGGAGTCGCTGCTGAGGCGGCGGATCGACCCGGCGCACCCGCGCCCGGTCGCGGAGGACCTCGCGGTCATCCAGTACACGAGCGGCACGACCGGCACGCCCAAGGGCGGCGAGCTGACCCACGCGAACCTGACGGCGAACGCCGCCCAGTCGCGCGCCTGGGTGCCGACGGTCCGCCGCGGCGACTGCGTGGTCTACGCGGTGCTCCCCATGTTCCACGCCTACGGGCTGACGCTCTGCCTCACCTTCGCGATGAGCATGGGCGCGCGCCTGGTGCTGTTCCCGAAGTTCGACCCGGAGCTGGTGCTGAAGGTCGTCAAGAAGCACCCCGCCACCTTCCTCCCGGCCGTTCCGCCGATCGCGGAGCGCCTGGCGCGCAGCGCGCAGCAGCGGGGCGTCTCCCTCCGCGGCATCGAGATCGCCATCTCAGGTGCGATGCCGCTCGACCCGGCGCTGGTCGACTCGTTCGAGGCGCTGACCGGAGGCACGCTCGTCGAGGGCTACGGCCTCTCGGAGACCTCTCCGGTCCTGATGGCCAACCCGGTCGGTCCGACGCGACGCGCCGGGACGGTCGGGCTCCCGCTGCCCGGCACCGACGTGCGGATCGTCGACCCCGAGGATCCCGACACGGAGGTGGCGACCGGCGAGCAGGGCGAGCTGGTCGTGCGCGGTCCGCAGGTGTTCCGGGGCTACCACCGCAAGCCCGACGAGACGGCGGCGACCTTCACCGGTGACGGCTGGTTCCGCACCGGCGACATCGCGACGATCGACGAGGACGGCTTCGTGCGCATCGTCGACCGGATCAAGGAGCTCGTGATCACGGGCGGCTTCAACGTCTCGCCGTCCGAGGTGGAGGAGGTGCTGCTCCGCCTGCCCGAGATCAAGGAGGTGGCGGTGGTCGGCCTGCCCGATCCGCGCAGCGGCGAGTCCGTGGCGGCGGCGGTCGTCCTGGAGCCGGGCGCGCAGCTCGACGTCGCAGCCGCCCGCAAGGCCGTCCGGGAGGCGCTGACGCCCTACAAGGTGCCCAAGCGGATCACCGTCGTCGACGAGCTGCCGCGGAGCATGATCGGCAAGGTCCTCCGCCGCCAGGTGAAGGCGATGCTGACCGACGAGGACTAGCCCGGAACGAGCGAGGGCCCCCGACCACTGACCGTGATCGGGGGCCCTCTGCAACGAGGCTAGAAGCCGAAGTCGCCGCCTCCGAAGTCGCCGCCCCCGCCGAAGTCGCCTCCGCCACCGAAGTCGCCCCCGCCGAAGTCGCCTCCGCCACCGAAGTCGCCGCCGCCGGAGTCGCCCCAGCCGCCGCCGTCTCCGGCGTCCGCACCGGAGGCGTCCGCACCTCCCGCATCCGCTCCGCCGTCGGCCGAGGCGTCTCCCCCGCCGTCACCGCCGGCGTAGTCGCCTCCCGCGTCGGGGAGGAACGCGCCCGCGATGGCCGAGCCGATCGCGAACCCGGCGATCGTGCCGAGCATCGAGGAGGCGAGGACGCCGCCGAAGCCCATGCCTCCGCCGCCGGAGAAGCGCCGCTCCATGAATCCGGGCTGGCGCAGCTCGCTCCTCGTGGCGGACTGGGCGAGCGTGCGGGGATCGTCGTCCTTCGGCGCGTCGCCGACAGGGGCCCCCTCGCTGAGCTCTCGGAAGACCTGCTGGCGCTGCTCCGGGGTCAGCTGCTCGAAGGCCTCGCGGTGCACCTGCTCGATCGCCTCGGGCGGCGCGGTGCGGAGGAGGTAGCGGTAGCGCTCGATGGCACGCTCATCGTCGGTGCGCGGAGACGTCGCCGGATGGGAGCCGTACTCGGGCCTGCGGTCCGCGGCCTGCGGCGGCGCGTACGTCGAGCGGCGTGCGCTCTCGGGCTGCTCGTCGCGGCCCAGCAGTCGGTCCAGGAATCCCATGATCTCCTCCTCGGCGCCCGACGGACGCACACCGCCACGGTAGGCCTCTCACCGCTCCGGGTGCTGAGCGTTCTCTCAGAGGCTGCTCGGAGCGGAGGCCTCGGTCACTTCTGCTTCGGGATGACCACCCACATCACGAGGTAGGCGATGATCTGCGGCCCCGGGAGGAGGCACGAGAGCACGAACAGGAGACGCACCACGAAGGGGCTCCAGCCGAATCGGCGGGCGAGACCGGCACAGACGCCGGCGATGATCCTGCCCCGACGGGGGCGCACGAGAGTAGCCATGACTCCACTCTGGCGCAGGGCGCCTGAGCGGGGCATCCGGGAAACCCCCTAGGTCTGCGCGGGAGTCCCGTCGAGCTCCTCGGGCCGGAACGCTCCGACCGAGCGGGCGAAGGCGGCGGCGCGCTCGGCGTCGGCCTCCGGCCAGACCACGTGGAAGCGCTCGAAGACCACGTCGCCGATGCCGCCCGGTGAGACGCGGGCGAAGTAGCGGCGGTGGCCGTCGAGCCAGGAGGCGCGCGTGCGGTCCCCCTCGCCCTCGGCCCAGGCGAACGCGTCGTCGACGGAGTCGAGCGGACCGGTCCGCACCTCGTCCGTCACGAGGACGACACGCGCCGCTCCCGCGCCGTCGCAGACGATCCAGTGGTCGCCCGCGACGGGCGCCCCCTCCTCGGCGAGGGACGCCGTGGCCGTCTTCACTCCGCGCCGCACGAGGCCCAGCAGCTCGTCCGCCATCGCCGTGCTGTCGCCGAACGACTCGACCGGCGGGAGCGCTTCGTCGACTCCCGGATGCGTGGAGCGGTACTCCGCCCAGAGGAGCGCCGCCGAGGCGGCGTCGGCGTCGGGGAGGGCCGTGCGCTCCGGCGCGACGGGCACGAGCGCCACGATGTTCGCCCCGGCCAGGGAGGCGGGATCGTCGGGGTGGTTGTCGGGCGTGGTGATTGTGTCGAAGGGCCAGTGCTGCTGGAGCCAGCGGCGCGCGTAGGCGTCGAGCTCCTCCTCGAGCCGCGAGCCCCGGACGGCGGAGACGACCCACCAGGAGGCCTCGGCGGAGTCGCCGCCGCCGGGCCGGACGCTCAGAGCGCCCAGCGCCTCGGTGCGGTCCGGGCCGACGAGCAGGAACGCGTGCGCTCTGCCCGCATGCGACTCCTCCTCGAGGCGCAGGAGACCGCGCACGTCGTCGCCGAGGGACGCCGACGGCAAGGCGGCCGGATCGTCCCCGCGGAGGAGAGCCGCGAGCCACGGTCGCTGCTCGCCGATCACCGCGTGCAGGAGGTCCGCGTCGCTCGAGACGAGAGGACGCAGGAGGGCGCCCGCCGGCAGCTCGAGCCGCGCGGGAAGGGGCGCGTCGCCGGTTCCACCGCTCATGACCGCACCTCCCCGCGCACCGGCTCAGCCGGCCGCGCGGTCCAGGACGAGCTCGCGGACGCGGGCGGCGTCGGCCTGCCCCTTCATGGCCTTCATCACGGCACCGATCACGGCACCGGCGGCCTGCACCTTGCCGTCGCGGATCTTCGCGAGCACGTCGGGCTGCGAGGCCAGTGCCGCGTCGATCGCCTCGATGAGCGCTCCGTCGTCCGAGACGACCGCGAGTCCACGGGCGTCGACGACCTCCTGCGGGGTGCCCTCTCCGGCGATGACGCCCTGGAGGACCTCGCGGGCGAGGCGGTCGGTCAGCGTGCCGCTCTCGATCAGACCGGCGAGCTCGGCGACCTGGGCCGGGGTGACCAGGGAGGCCGGGTCCTCGCCCGCCGCGTTCGCGAGGCGCGCGATCTCCCCGGTCCACCACTTGCGGGCCGCCTGCGGAGCGGCTCCCGCGGAGACGGTCTCGGTGATCTCGACCAGCAGGCCGCTGTTGGCGACGTCCTGGAACTCGAGGTCGGTGAAGCCCCACTCCTGCTTGAGGCGGCGACGGCGGTCGGCGGGCTTCTCGGGGAGCGCGGCGCGCAGCTCCTCGATCAGCTCGGGGCTCGGCACGACCGGGAGCAGGTCGGGTTCCGGGAAGTAGCGGTAGTCGTCGGCGTCGCTCTTGGGCCGGCCCGCGGAGGTGCGGCCGGTGTCCTCGTGCCAGTGGCGCGTCTCCTGCGTGATCGTGCCGCCCGCGGCGAGGATCGCCGCCTGGCGCTGGATCTCGTAGCGGACGGCGCGCTCGACCGAGCGGAGCGAGTTGACGTTCTTGGTCTCGGTGCGGGTTCCGAGCTTCTCCTGGCCGATCGGGCGGAGCGAGACGTTCGCGTCGCAGCGCAGGTTGCCGCGCTCCATCTTGGCGTCCGAGATGCCGAGCGCCAGCACGATGTCGCGGATCGTCGCGACGTAGGCCTTCGCGTACTCGGGCGCGCTCTTCCCCGCGCCGTAGATGGGCTTCGTGACGATCTCCACGAGCGGGACCCCCGCGCGGTTGTAGTCCACGAGCGAGTACTCGGCGCCCTGGATGCGGCCGGTGGCGCCGCCGACGTGCGTGAGCTTGCCGGCGTCCTCCTCCATGTGCGCGCGCTCGATCGGGATCTGCACGAGCGAGCCGTCGGCCAGCTCGATCTCGACCGAGCCCTCGAAGGCGATCGGCTCGTCGAACTGCGAGATCTGGTAGTTCTTCGCCAGGTCCGGGTAGAAGTAGTTCTTGCGCGCGAAGCGGCTGGACGGGGCGATCGAGCAGCCCAGGGCGAGGCCGAGGCTGATCGAGTAGCGGACGGCCTGCTCGTTCACGACCGGCAGCGAGCCCGGGAGGCCGAGGTCGACCGGGGTCACGTTCGTGTTGGGCTCGGACCCGAACTCGTTCGGCGCGTCCGAGAACATCTTGGTCTTCGTGTTGAGCTCGACGTGCACCTCGAAGCCGAGCACCGGCTCGAACGTCTCGAAGACCTCGTCGTAGTCCATCAGCTCGGGAGCGGACGTGTGCGCGGAGGCCATCAGACGGCACCTTCCTCGGTCGCGGAGAGCACGGAGTGGGTCAGGTCGGGGGCCTGCGCGAGGAGCGGGCGGCCCCACTTCTCCTCGAGCAGCGCCTCGAGCGCGGCGCCCACGGTGTAGAGGCGCACGTCCTCCCGGGCGGGAGCGAGGAACTGGATGCCGACAGGCAGCCCGTCCTCGTCGGCGAGGCCGGCGGGGACGGAGATGCCGGGGATGCCGGCCAGGTTCGCCGGGATGGTCGCGACGTCGCCTCGGTACATCGCCAGCGGGTCGTCGAGCTTCTCGCCGAGGCGGTAGGCGGTCGTCGGCGCTGTCGGCGAGGCGAGCACGTCGACGTCCGCGAAGGCCGCGTCGAAGTCCCGCTGCACCAGGGTCCGGACCTTCTGCGCGCTGCCGTAGTAGGCGTCGTAGTAGCCGGCCGAGAGGGCGTAGGTGCCGAGGATGATCCGGCGCTTGACCTCGGGGCCGAAGCCCTGCTCGCGGGTCGCGGACATGACCTGCTCGACCGTGCCGCCGCCCTCCGGCGTGACCCGGAGGCCGAACCGGACCGAGTCGAACTTGGCGAGGTTGCTGGAGGCCTCCGCGGGGAGGATCAGGTAGTAGGCGGCGACCGCGTGCTCGACGCTCGGGAGGCTCACCTCGACGACCTCGGCTCCGGCGCCCTGAAGGATCTCGAGCGCCTCGTGGAAGCGCGCCAGCACGCCGGGCTGGAAGCCCTCGCCGCCGTCGAGCTCCTTGACCACGCCGATCCGGAGGCCCGTCACGTCGGCGCGGCGCACCGCGTCGGCGAAGGAGGGCCAGGAGTCGCGCAGCGACGTCGAGTCGCGCGGGTCGTGGCCCGCGATGACGTCGTGCAGCAGCGCGGAGTCGAGGACCGTCCGGGAGACGGGGCCGATCTGGTCGAGGCTCGAGGCGAGCGCGATCGCTCCGTAGCGGGACACGCCGCCGTAGGTCGGCTTCACGCCGACGGTGCCGGTCACGTGCGCGGGCTGACGGATCGATCCCCCGGTGTCGGAGCCGAGGGCCAGGGGCGCCTCGTAGCTCGCGACGGCCGCGGCGGACCCGCCGCCGGAGCCGCCGGGGATGCGGTCGAGGTCCCACGGGTTGTGGGTGGGGCCGTAGGCGCTGCGCTCGGTGGTCGAGCCCATCGCGAACTCGTCCATGTTGGTCTTGCCGATCGGGACCAGCCCGGCCTCGCGGACCTTGCGCATGACGGTCGCGTCGTAGGGCGGGCGCCAGCCCTCGAGGATGCGGGAGCCGCTCGTGGTCGGCATGTCGTTCGTGACGATGACGTCCTTGACCGCGAGAGGCACTCCGGCGAGGGGGTGCAGCGACTCGCCGTCGGCCCGCCGGCGGTCGATCGCCTCGGCGGACGCGACCGCGCCCTCGCGCGCGACGTGGAGGAAGGCGTGGACCGCTCCGTCGACCGCGTCGATGCGCTCGAGGTGGGCGCGGGTGGCCTCGACCGAGGAGACCGAGCCGTCGGCCAGCTTCTCGGAGAGGGCGGACGCGCTGAGGCGGACGAGCTCGTCGCCGTGCGCGCTCACTGCTCCTCCCCCAGGATCGCGGAGACCTGGAAGCGGCTGCCGTCGTGCTCGGGCGCGCCGGAGAGCGCCTGCTCGAGCGTGAGGGTCTCGCCGACCACGTCGGGCCGGAAGACGTTCTCGAGCGGGATCGGGTGGCTGGTCGCCGGCACCTCGGGCGTGGCGACGGCCTGGACCGCGCGCACGGAGTCGACGATCTGGCCGAGCTCCCTGGTGAGGCTCCCGATCTCGTCGGAAGTGAGGTCGATCCTGGCCAGCTGGGCCAGATGGGCGACCGTGTCGGCCGTGATCTCGGACATGCGTCTCCGTCTGGTGGTTCGGGGGGATTTCCGGCCGCCAGTCTACTCGGCGCGCCCGCACCGCCTCCGCCCGCGCCGCCCGCCCGTCAGGAGCCGCTGAAGAGGCTGGAGCCGTGCTTCAGGAGTGCGTTGTACGCCCCCTCGTAGGTGGTCGGCAGGTCCTCGCCGGGCTCGCCGTACCGGGCCAGCAGCAGGCCCATCAGGCCGACGGCGGGCGGGCTCAGCGGCTTGTCGCGGTTCACGTGCGCCGGATGCGCCGGTGCCGCCTCGGGGTTCGGGGGCAGGTACTGCGGCACCGTGGTCGGCCAGTCGCCGATCTGCCGCGGCTCGTCAAGCGTCAGCACCCCGAAGAGGTCGGGGGCGGAGGCGTCGCGAGCGGTCAGCGGCTCGAGGCCGTGCAGGGCGCTGAGGGTCCGGATCACGGCGCCGTGGTGCAGCTCGTCGTGCACGATCGTGCCGGCCCTCGTGTACGCCGAGACGGCGATCGCCGGCACGCGGCAGCCGAGCCGGTCGAAGGCGAAGCCCATCTCGCCCTCGCGGCCGTCGCCCGGCGGAGTCGCCGACGGCGGGGGGACGTGGTCGTAGAGGCCGCCGTGCTCGTCGAAGGTCGCCAGCAGCAGCGTGTTCACCGCGTTCGAGCCGGTCGTGCTCGCGCTCTCCCGGATCGCCGAGTACACCTGGTGCAGCAGCAGCTCGCCGGCGCGGACGTCGGACAGCGCGCTGTCGTAGACGGGCGTGCCGTCGACCTCGTCCTCGTGCAGGACCCCGGTCGGCGGGTGCATGTCGTTGTGGTCGAAGACGAGCCGCGGCTCGAGGAAGGCGTAGTCGGGCAGCTCGCCGTTCTCCACGTCGGCGTAGAACCGGTCCATCGTCGAGAAGTGGGTCTTCCAGTACTTCTCGAGCACCGGCGCGTGCAGGAACCCGGTGTACGAGACCACCTGCAGCGCGTCGAAGTAGACGCGCCAGGTCCTCCCCGCCTCCTCGAGGCGGTTGAACACCGTCGGCGCGTCGGCCAGGTCGTCCGCGAGCCACTTCTCGTAGCCGCCGCCCTGCTTGTTGGTGACGAAGCCGTGCGAGGTCGACGCGTGCAGGAAGGACCGGTTGCAGAAGGTCTGGGAGGGGACGGCGCAGAACCACTGGTCGAAGACGGCGAACTCGCGGGCGAGGGTGGAGAAGACGGGCAGCATCTCCGGCGAGAAGCCGCCCATGATCGTCCGCACCTCCTCCGCCGTGGGCTCCTGCCCCTTCTTCATCACCCTCAGGTGCTGGACGTAGTCCTCGAGGAAGCCGCTCATCGTCGGGGCGGAGGCGTCGGCGGGCGCGTTGAAGGGCGCGGTCATGGCGCCGACGGTGCGGCCGGCGTTCTCGGGCGGATCCACCGTGCCGAAGAGCTGGGTGTTGACGTGCGGGTACTCCTCGCCCGGGTCCGGATCGGGCTGGCGCATCACGGAGTCGGTGGCGCCCTCGTAGACGTGCGTGCCGACGGTCAGTCCCCCGGCGCTGGTGTTCGTCCGCTCGTCGGGGAGGAGGCCCTCGAAGCTCTCGCCCGCGGGCAGGTCGTCCGGTTCGTAGAGGCGGCCGAGGACGTTGTCGAAGGAGCGGTTCTCGAACATGATCACGACGACGTGGTCGAATCCCGGCTCCGTGCGGGCGGGCAGTCGCGGCTCCTCCTCGCGGCGGGGGCCGGAGGCGACGGCCGCGCCGATCGCGCCACCGGCGAGGGCTCCGGCTCCGACTCCGGCGGCGGCGGTGCCGGCCAGGAAGCGGCGGCGCGAGCGGGAGCGGGGAGCTCCGTCGTCGTGCTCCGAGGGAGTCCGCTCGCTGGTCATCTCCGCCGCCTCTCCTGCGCCGCCTGCGCCTGCTCGGAGTGTAGCGACGCGCCCGGGACGGCGGCTCGAACGCGGGCGAGCAGTCCCGACTCCGGCTCGGGGTCGACGTGCGCGCGGCGGGCCGCGTCGCGGAGGCGGCGCCCGACCGGCGCGGGCGGCGCGAACGCCGGCGCCGTGCGGGGCCAGCGCGCGAGGGACCGGTCGGGACCGCTGAGGAGTGCGGCCAGCTCACGGACCTGCGGATCGACGAGGGCCCGGCGCACGCCCGCCCGGGCGCGGACGAGCTGCGCGGGAGTCTCCGGACCGAGCGGCACGCCGATCCGTGCACCCGAGGGGACGGCCGAGGCGAGCACGAGCGCCGGCACCGTGCCGGGCCGCTCCGCGCTCCCCCGCGCGGTGACGAGGAGCAGCATCCGCCGCCCCGCCCGCTCCCCGTCGCGGACGGCGTCGAACACGACGTGCAGCAGCTGCTCCGCGAGGCGCGCATCGGCGGATCGATCGGTGCCGGCGGCTGCGGCGTCGGCGAAGTCGGCCGGATCGACGAGGGACCGCGGCTCGACCAGGACGAGCGGAGGCAGGGTGCCGGCTGCGGCCTCGGCGGCCAGCGCGTCGATGGGAAGGAGGCGCCCGCCGCGGGAGCCGGCGGCGCCCGGGTCGCGGTGGGGCCACTCCGGATCGGCGAGGAGCGTGGTCGAGACGCCCTGCCGCTCGTCGACCGCGAGAGCCCAGCCGGTGCCGGTCTCCCGGGCCGCGCGCAGGGCCGCCGGCAGCGGATCGCGGCCGTCGGCGCGCCAGTGGTCGGCCCGGGCGAAGGCCGTGGCGAGGAGCGCGTGCACCGGCAGCATCTCGGGGGCGAAGCGCGCGCCCGGAGGATCGTCCGGGCCGGGCGCGGTCATCACGGCGTCCGTGCCGCCGGTGAACACCGGGCCGTCCGTGTCGTCGAGCGCGCCGAGGACCTGGTCGCGGCTGCGGCCGGCGAAGGAGAGCACGACCACGTGGTCGATCCGCCCGAGCACCTCGGCGGTCCGACGCTCGGCGGTGGTGGGCCGAGCCGCGGCGTCGAGCGCGAGCGACGCTGCGTCGGCGAGGGAGCGGCGCAGGAACGCACGCCGCTCCCCGCCGCCCGCGTCAGGCATCGGGCCCGGTCGGCTCCTCCGTGCTCGGGGCGGCCGCGTCCGGGACGGCGTCGGCCTCCTCCGGAGCATCGGCGGACGCCTCCTCCGGCAGCGCGATCGCGTCCGGTCCCTCCGTCACCAGCAGGTGGAACTCGGCCGCGGTGATGATCCGGAGCCCCAGGGCCTCGGCCTTGCCGAGCTTGCTGCCGGCGCCGGGACCGGCGGCGACGTAGTCGGTCTTCTTGGAGACGCTCGAGCCGGCCTTGCCGCCGGCCGCGAGGATGGCCTCCTGCGCCCCCTCGCGGGAGTACCCCTCCAGGCTGCCGGTCGCCACGACCGTGAGACCCGCGAGCACCCCGCCGGCGGCGTCCGCGGCACCGGGACCGGGGTGGCCGGGCGTGGCGAAGCGCACTCCGGCCGCAGCCCAGCGGTCGACGATCTCGACGTGCCAGTCGACCTCGAACCAGGCGATCAGGGCGTCGGCGATGATCCCGCCCACCCCGTCGACCGCGGCGAGCTCGTCGCGGCTCGCCCCGCGGATCGCGTCGAGCGAGCCGAAGTAGCCCGCCAGCGCGCGCGCCGCGACCGGGCCGACGTGCCGGATGCTGAGCGAGACCAGCAGGCGCCACAGCTCCTTGGTCTTCGCCCGCTCGATGTTCTCGATCAGCCGCAGGGCGTTGGTGGAGGGCACGGAGGCGGCGTCCCCCGCGAAGGCTCCCGCCTCCGGGTCGAAGGCGCCGTCCTTGGCGAGCTGCCGCTTGCGCTTGAAGGGCGTGACGACCTTCGGATCGCCCTTCGCGTCGAGCTTCTGCAGACCCGTCTCGGAGTCGCGGACGACGACCTCGATCGGGAAGAGATCGGCGACCGTGAGCTCGAACAGGCCGGCCTCGGTCCGCAGCGGCGGCTCGGCGGGCACCAGGGGCTGGGTCAGGGCGGCGGCGCTGACCTCGCCGAGCGCCTCGATGTCGAGCGCGCCGCGGCTGCCGATGTGCTCGACGCGCCCGCGGACCTGCGCGGGGCAGGACTCCGCGTTGGGGCAGCGCAGGTCGACGTCGCCCTCCTTGGCCGGAGCGAGCGTGGTGCCGCACTCGGGGCACTGCGTCGGCATCACGAACTCGCGCTCGGAGCCGTCGCGGAGCTCCACCACCGGGCCGAGCACCTCGGGGATGACGTCCCCGGCCTTCCGCAGCACGACCGTGTCGCCGATGAGCACGCCCTTGGCCTTGACCACGTCGGCGTTGTGCAGCGTGGCCTGGCGCACCTCGGACCCCGCGACCTTCACCTTGGTCATCTGGGCGAACGGCGTCGCGCGGCCGGTGCGCCCGACGCTCACGACGATGTCGAGGAGCTTCGTGTGGACCTCCTCGGGCGGGTACTTGTAGGCGATCGCCCAGCGCGGCGCCCGGCTGGTGGCGCCGAGCTCGTCGTGCAGCTCGAGCTCGTCCACCTTCACGACCACGCCGTCGATCTCGTGCTCGACCGAGTGCCGCTCGCGGCCGTAGCGCTCGACGAAGGCGAGCACCTCCTCCACCGAGGCCGAGACGCGGTTGTGGCCGCTCACCGGCAGCCCCCAGGAGGAGAGGAGCCCGTAGACCTCGGACTGGGTCGCGACCGGCTGGTCCGGCCAGGCGCCGATGCCGTGCACGTAGAGCGCGAGGGAGCCGACGCGCGCCTCGCCGGCGCGCAGGTCGAGACCCGACTTCTTGTCGAGCTGCTGGCGGAGGCCGCCGCTCGCCGCGTTCCGCGGGTTGGCGAAGGTCGGGAAGCGCCGCAGCGCGCTCGTGCGCGCCTTCTCCTCCTCGAAGACGCCGCGGGTGGCGGCCGGGCGGGTCGACCAGCGGGTCCGCGCCTCCTCGACCGCCTCGTCGCGCAGCGTCTCCTGAAGGGCGTTCAGCTCGGCGAAGGCGGCCACGGGGATGAAGACCTCGCCGCGGACCTCGACGAGTGCCGGGTGGCCCTCGCCGGAGAGGCGCTCGGGGATGCCCGAGACGCGGAGGGCGTTGACGGTGACGTCCTCGCCGGTGCGGCCGTCGCCGCGGGTCGCCGCCGTGACGAGGCGGCCGTTCTCGTAGTGGAGGGAGATCGCGAGCCCGTCGATCTTGAGCTCCGTGAGCCAGGCGACGGGGCGGTCGGCCGAGGCCACCGTCTTCTCGCACCACTCGCGCAGCTCCTCGGGCGAGAACACGTTGTCGAGGGAGAGCATCCGCTCGGCGTGGTCGATCGGGGCGAGGCCCGCTCCGACGATCCCGCCGACGGTCCGCGTCGGCGAGTCCTCGGCGGCGAGCTCGGGGTGCTCGGCCTCGAGCGCGGCGAGCTCGCGCACCAGGGCGTCGTACTCGGCGTCGGACAGCGGCGAGGAGTCGGCCGCGTAGTAGTCGTCGCTCGCCGACCGGATCCGCGCCCGCAGCTCCTCGACGCGAGCGGCGGGCTCGACGGCGCTCACTGGAGCACCGCGGCGTCGGCCGCGACCGTGCGGTCGATCGTGCACTGGCCCAGCACGCGGGTGCCGAGGTAGACGACGGCCGTCTGGCCGGGGGCGACGCCGTCGAGCGGCGAGTCCGGAGTGATCACGAGCCCCACCCTGCCATCGACGTGCGACACCACCGCGGAGGCGGGGACCGGGTCGGCGTGCGCGCGGATCTGGACGTCGCAGCGGAAGGGCGCGTCCGCGTCCTCGGGAGCGGCGCCCGCCCAGGTGAACCGCTCGCCGGCGATCTCGCCGATGCGAAGAGCCTCGCGCGGACCGACGACGACCTCGTTGCTCACCGGCCGCACCTCCAGGACGAAGCGGGGCCGTCCGTCGGGCGCGGGGACGCCGAGGTGCAGGCCCCGGCGCTGGCCCACCGTGTACCCGTGGGCGCCCTCGTGGGAGCCGACCACCGCGCCGTCGCGATCGACGACCGCTCCGGTCTCGGGGGCGACGCGCTCGGCGAGCCAGCCGCGGGTATCGCCGTCGGGGATGAAGCAGATGTCGTAGCTGTCGGGCTTGCTCGCGACGCTGAGGCCCCGCTCGGCCGCCTCCGCGCGCACGATCGCCTTGGACGGCGTGGAGCCGAGCGGGAACATCGAGTGCCGCAGCTGCTGCTCCGTCAGCACGCCGAGGACGTAGGACTGGTCCTTCGCCTCGTCGCTCGCGCGGTGGAGCTCCGGGGAGCCGTCGGCAGCGGTGCGGAGGGAGGCGTAGTGGCCGGTGCAGACCGCGTCGAAGCCGAGGTCGAGAGCCTTCTCGAGCAGGGCGGCGAACTTGATCCGCTCGTTGCAGCGCATGCAGGGGTTCGGGGTGCGGCCCGCCGAGTACTCGGCGACGAAGTCGTCGACGACGTCCAGCTTGAACCGCTCGGAGAAGTCCCACACGTAGTACGGGATGCCGAGGACGTTCGCGGCACGCTGCGCGTCCATCGAGTCCTCGATCGTGCAGCACCCCCGGCTGCCGGTGCGCAGCGTGCCGGGCATCCTGCTCAGGGCGAGGTGCACGCCCACCACGTCGTGCCCCGCCTCCACCGCGCGGGCCGCGGCCACCGCCGAGTCCACTCCACCGCTCATCGCCGCCAGAACCTTCACCGTGCGAGTCTACGTTTCCCGCGGGCGCGGCCGGCATGGGGTCAGGCGGGCAGCACCGCGCGGCTCGACAGTCCGGCTCGGGCGGCGCGGGCGTAGGCGCCGGGCAGCGCGGCCAGGAGGGCGTCGACGTCCGCGTCGGTCGAGGTGTGGCCGAGCGTCATCCGGAGCACTCCGCGGGCCTCGTCCTCGCTGCGGCCGAGCGCGAGGACCACGTGCGAGGGCTCCGGGATCCCCGCCGTGCAGGCGGATCCGGTCGAGACGGAGACGCCCGCGGTGTCGAGGAGGAAGAGGAGGGAGTCGCCCTGCGCACCGGGGAAGGCGAGGTGCGCGTTGTTGGCGACCCGGCGTCCGGAGTCGAGGGCGGGCCCGGTCAGGGTCGCCCCCGGCACGGCGGCGAGGACGCCCGCGACGAGCCGGTCGCGCAGGGCGGCCAGGCGCTGCGCCTCCGCCGACAGCTCGGCGTCCGCCTCGACCGCGGCGGCGGCGAAGGCCGCGGCGCCGGGCACGTCCTGGGTGCCGGAGCGGACGCCCCGCTGCTGTCCGCCTCCGTGCAGCACCGGGACCACGCGGGCGTCGCGGGCGAGCACGAGCGCACCGGTCGCGATCGGCCCGCCGACCTTGTGACCCGAGACGCTGACGGCGGCCAGTCCCGCGCCGCGCCCGGAGCCGGAGGCGCGGCGGATCTCGGCGATCCGCAGCGGCACGTGTCCGAGGGCGGCGACCGCGTCGACGTGGAGGGGGACGCCGGCGCGGGCGCACACCGCCGCCAGCTCGGCGATCGGATTGATCGTCCCGATCTCGTTGTTGACCCAGAGCACCGTGACCAGGGCGACCGATCCGGGGTCCTCCTCCAGCGCCGCGGCGAGCGCCTCCGGCCGCAGGGTGCCCTCGTCGTCGAGCGGCAGCCACTCGAGGACGGCGCCCTCGTGCTCGGCGAGCCAGGCGGCGGAGTCGAGCGTCGCGTGGTGCTCCCCCTCGGCGACCAGGACCCGGACGCGGGCCGGATCCTCGCTCCGGCGCTGCCAGTAGAGGCCCTTGATCCCGAGGTTGACCGCCTCGGTGCCGCCGGCGGTGAGGATCACCTCGATCGGCTCGCAGCCGAGCACCCCGGCGAGCGCCGACCGGGCGTCCTCCAGCCGGCGGCGCGCCTCCTGGCCGGAGCCGTGGACGGAGGAGGGATTGCCGCCGTGGGCGGACGCCTCCGCGAACGCGGCGAGCGCCGAGGCGCGCAGCGGGGTGGTCGCGGCGTGGTCGAGGTAGATCACAGCAGCCCTTCGTCCCGCGTCGGGGGCACGGAGGGAGCCGGTGCCCGTCACTACTGTAAGTCGCATGACCTCTCACGATCCCCTGGCCCGGCTCGGCGTGACCGTGGACGATCAGGGCGGTGAGCTGCGGGTCTGGTCCGAGAGCGCGAGCGCCGTCGATCTGCTGCTGTACGACGAGAAGGACCCGACCTGGGTGACCCGCACGGTCCCGCTGGCGCGCGACGACGCCGCGGTCTGGTCCGCGCGCTCCGATCTGCTGGCCCCCGGCCGCCGCTACGCCCTGCGCGTCGACGGGCCGACGGGCCCCCGGCACCGCTTCGACCCCCGCCGGGCCCTGCTGGAGCCGTACTCCCGCGGCCTGCACCGGGTGGCGGAGAACGAGTGGCGCTCGGTCGTCGTGGACGACGCGTTCGACTGGGGCTTCTCCTCCCGGCCCGGCACCCCGATGGACCGCACCGTGATCTACGAGGCGCATGTGAAGGGGCTGACCCGGCTGAACCCGGCGCTGCCCGTGGAGCTGCGCGGCACCTACGCCGGCCTGGCGCACGAGTCGACGGTCTCGGCGCTGCTCGATCTGGGCGTGACGGCGGTCGAGCTGCTGCCCGTGCACGCGTTCGTGTCGGAGCAGCGCCTGCTGCGGCAGGGGCTGACCAACTACTGGGGCTACAACACGCTGAACTTCTTCGCCCCGCACGCCTCGTACGCCTCCTCCACCGCGCAGCGCGGCGGACCGACCGCGGTGCTCCGCGAGTTCAAGGGGATGGTGAAGCTCCTGCACGAGGCCGGCCTCGAGGTGATCCTGGACGTGGTCTACAACCACACCGCCGAGGAGGGGCCGGGCGGGCCGATGTCGAGCCTGCGCGGGATCGACGACGCCGGCTGGTACCGCCAGACGCCCGAGGGCCACTACGTGGACGTCACCGGCTGCGGGAACACGATCGACTTCGGCCGGCCCGCGGCGCAGCGCCTCGCGTTGGACTCGATGCGCTACTGGTCGGGCGAGGTCGGGATCGACGGCTTCCGGCTCGACCTGGCCGCGACCCTCGGCCGGGACGAGATCGCGCACTTCCGGAGCGACCACCCGCTGCTGCGGGCCGCGGTCGAGGATCCGGCGCTGGCCGGCGTGAAGATGATCGCCGAGCCCTGGGACGTGGGAATGGGCGGCTGGCAGACCGGGAACTTCCCGGCCGGGTGGTCGGAGTGGAACGACCGCTACCGCGACCGCGCCCGCAACTTCTGGCTCTCGGACATCGACTACGCCCGCCGCGCCGGCACGGCCCCCGTCGGCATCGGCGGCTTCGCGACCCGGCTCTCGGGCTCCTCCAACACCTTCTCGGCGGAGCGGGGCCCCCTCGCGTCGGTCAACTTCGTCACCGCGCACGACGGCTTCACGCTGGCGGACCTGGTCTCGTACAACGTCAAGCACAACATCGGCAACGGCGAGTCGAACCGCGACGGAGCCGACACCAACCGCTCCTTCAACCACGGCTTCGAGGGCCCCACCACCGACGAGCGGATCACGCTGGCGCGGCGCAAGGCGATGCGGAACCTCCTCGGCACCCTGCTGCTGTCGGCCGGCGTGCCGATGATCACGGCGGGCGACGAGACCGGGCGCAGCCAGCGCGGCAACAACAACGCCTACTGCCAGGACTCGGACCTGACCTGGGTGCGCTGGGAGGGCCTGGCCGACTGGCAGCTCGCGCTCCGCGCGCACACGCGCACCCTGCTGCGCCTGCGGCGTGAGCACCCGGCGCTGCGTCCCTCCCGCTACGGCAGCGGCGACGCGAGCGAGCCGGGCGCCACGACCATGACGTGGTTCGACGCCCACGGGCGCGGGATGAGCGAGCACGACTGGACCTCCGCCGCCAACCGGACGCTGCAGTACCTCGCCGCCTCGACGCCGGTCGAGGGCGAGCCGGACCGCGTCCTGCTGGTGGTGCACGGCGTCGAGCAGGACACCACGGTCGTGCTCGCCGACGGCGAGGGGGTCACCGGCTACACGCGCCTGTGGAACAGCGAGGAGCCGGAGCCGCTGGAGCACGGCGAATCGTTCGAGCCGGGGCAGGTCATCCGCGTGGCCGGAACCTCGATGCAGCTCTTCGCCGCGCACGGGCCGGCGGCCGAGCAGGACGCCTGATGGCGAGGAGCGGGCCGGGGACCCCGGCGACCGTCGCGCTGACGGCGGCGGGCGTCCCCTTCACTCCCCGCCAGTACCGGCACGACCCGGCCACGACGCGCTACGGGCTCGAGGCGGCCGAGGCGCTCGGCGTCGAGCCGGAGCGCGTGTTCAAGACCCTGATGGTCGACGTCGACGGCGAGCTCGTGGTGGGCGTCGTGCCCGTCACCGGCTCGCTCGGGCTGAAGGAGCTCGCGGCCGCGGTCGGAGGCAGGCGGGCGGCGATGGCCGACCCCGTGCTGGCCCAGCGCCGGACCGGCTACGTGCTCGGCGGCATCTCGCCGCTCGGGCAGAGGACGCGGCACCGCACCGTGATCGACGAGACCGTCGAGCTCCACGACACGGTGCTCGTCTCGGGCGGGCGCCGGGGCTTCGACATCGAGCTCGCCCCCGCCGACCTCGTCGCCGCGACGGCCGCCCTCCTCGCCGACATCGCGCGCTGACCCCTGCTCCCCCGCCGTCCTCCTCCGGGCGCCGTTTCGCTCCGTGCGCCGTCCTCCTCCCGCGAGATCCCACTCCGGTCCGCGAGACGCCGAGGAAGGCGCACCGGAGCGGCATCTCGCGGAGAGCGACCGGGCGGGGTCAGCCGGCGGCGGCGGCCAGTCCCAGCTCGGCGGAGCGGGCCAGGAGGGGATGCCGCGGCACGACGCGGACGGTGTAGCCGAAGGAGCCGCTGCGGTCGAGGGTGACCACTCCGGCGTAGGGCACGCGCCCGACCGCGTCGGCCGGCACTACGGCACCCGACTCCTCGACCACCTCGAGCTCGTGGTGGCGGACCTCGGTGAGCGAGCCGTCAGCGGACGTCGTCCCGTACACGACCTCGACCGAGACGTCCGCCGGCGAGAGCTCGCCCAGGCGCACGCCCGCCCGCACGGCGAGCCGGTCCCCGCGCTGGGGCACCGCGTCGATCCCGCCGGACTCGACGGACGCGACCGCGACCCCGGGCCAGCCGGCGCGGACCCGCCGCTTCCAGGTCGCCAGCTCCTTGGCCGGCTCGAAGTGGTCGGCGGCGACGGCGCGCCCGGCCTCGGCGGCCGGCGAGTAGAGCGCCTCGACGTACTGGCGCACCATCCGCTCGGCGGAGAGCTCGGGCGAGAGGGTCGCGAGGGTGTGCCGGATCGACCGCACCCACCGCCGGGGCACGCCGTCGTGATCGCGCTCGTAGTAGCGCGGCACGACCTCGGTCTCGAGCAGCTCGTAGAGCGCCTCGGCCTCGAGCGTGTCGCGGGCCTCCGGGTCGAGCGCGCGGTCGGAGGAGGGGATCGCCCAGCCGTTCTCGCCGTCGAAGTACTCGTTCCACCAGCCGTCGAGGATCGAGAGGTTGAGCGAGCCGTTGAGCGCCGCCTTCATCCCCGAGGTGCCGCACGCCTCGAGCGGGCGCAGCGGGTTGTTGAGCCAGACGTCGGTGCCCGGGTAGAGCAGCTGCGCCATCGCGATGTCGTAGTCCGGCAGGAAGACGATCCTGCGGCGCACGTCCGGCTCCTGCGCGAAGCGGACGAGCCGCTGGATCAGGCGCTTCCCCTCCTCGTCGGCCGGGTGGGACTTGCCCGCGATGACGATCTGGATCGGGTGCTGCGGGTGGGTGAGCAGCGCGCGCAGACGCTCGGGGTCGTGGAGCATCAGGGTCAGCCGCTTGTAGGTCGGCACCCGCCGCGCGAAGCCGATGGTGAGCACGTCCGGGTCCAGCAGCTCGTCGAGCCAGGCCGGCGGGAGGCCGCCCGGGTTCTGCTCGCGCCAGGAGCGGGCGGCCCGGCGGCGGGCGTCCCGCACCAGCTGCTCCCGCATCGCCCGGCGCGCGGCCCACAGCTCGGTGTCGCCGAGCGCACCCGAGGCCCAGTCGGCCCGCGTCGTGTCGTCGGTGCCGAGCCGCTCCTCCGCGAGCCGCCGGAGGATCGGATCGGTCCAGGTGGCCGCGTGGACGCCGTTCGTCACCGAGCCGATCGGCACCTCCGCCGTCTCGAAGCCGGGCCAGAGGCTCGAGAACATCGATCGGCTGACCTCGCCGTGCAGCGTCGAGACGCCGTTGGAGCGCTGCGCGAGCCGCAGGCCCATGTACGCCATGTTGAACGCCGTCCCGGAGTCCCCCGGCTCGGCGCCCAGCGCGAGCACGTCCTCGACCTGCACGCCCGGGAGCAGCTCCGTGGAGAAGTACTCCTCGATCATCCCGCGGTCGAAGCGGTCGATGCCCGCCGGCACCGGAGTGTGCGTGGTGAAGACCGTGCTCGCCCGCACCACCTGGAGAGCCTGGTCGAAGTCCAGGCCCGCGCCGATCAGGCCGGAGATGCGCTCGAGCCCCTGGAAGCCGGCGTGCCCCTCGTTGGTGTGGAACACCTCCGGGAGGACGCCGCCCGAGACCTCGGCCCAGAGTTCGAGCGCGCGGACCCCGCCGATACCCAGCAGCAGCTCCTGCAGCAGGCGGTGCTCGCCCCCGCCGCCGTAGAGGCGGTCGGTGACGGAGCGGAGCGAGTCCTCGTTCTCGGGGATGTCGGTGTCGAGCAGGAGGAGGGTCACCCGGCCGACCTCCGCGCGCCAGACCCGGGCGTAGAGCGCGCGTCCCTCGGGGAGCGCCAGCACGATGCGGGCGGGCGAGCCGTCGGCGAGACGGACGACGCGCAGCGGCAGCCCGTCGGGATCGAGCGAGGGGTAGGACTCGAGCTGCCAGCCGTCGGCGGAGAGCTTCTGCGAGAAGTAGCCCGACCGGTAGAAGAGGCCCACGCCGGTGAGCGGCACGCCCAGGTCCGAGGAGGCCTTCAGGTGGTCGCCCGCGAGGATTCCGAGTCCGCCGGAGTACTGGGGCAGCGCCGCCGCGATGCCGAACTCCGGCGAGAAGTAGGCGATCGAGCGCGGGGCGGACTCCGGCAGCGACTGGTACCACCGCGGCTCGGTGCGGTACCGCTCCAGCTCGTCGCGGAGGCGCCACGCCTCGTCGACGAAGCCCTGATCCCCCGCCAGCTCGGCGAGGCGCTCGGGGCTCACTGCTCCGAGCAGAGCGGTGGGGTCCGCTCCCCCGCGCCGCCACAGCTCAGGATCGACCCGCTCGAACAAGCGCCGGGCGGGCTCGTGCCAGGCCCAGCGCAGATTGCCCGCCAGATCGCCCAGAGCCGAGAGCTCGGGCGGGAGGACGGAGCGGACGATGAAGCGGCGGATCGCCTTCACGGCACCCCTCGACTCTCTGCGGACCCCGGAGCGCCCGGTCGCGGAGCACCGGGGCGGTCGCGCTCGGTCACCCTAGCGGACCCCTCGGCCGCCGCGGATCGGCCGGACGCGGACCCGCCCCGACGCTCCGGCACGCGCTCCCCGGATCCGTTTGCACAGGCCCGAGCGCGGGCGCAACCGTCGTGTGCGAGCCGCCGCCGGTCGCTACTGTCGTGACGTGGCTCAGATACCTTTCGGCAAGGCTCAGAACGGCAAGGACGCACGGCGAGCGGGTCGCGGACGCGCACCCCAGGAGGCGTCGGCGCCTCCCGAGACGGCCGCTCCGGCGCCCGCCGCCGCCCCCGAGGCGACTCCTGCTCCCCCCGCGGCCGACAGTGCTCCGGCCGCCCCGGTGACCGCGGACGCACCCGACGCGTCGCCGGCGCCCGCGACGACCTGGAGCGGCTACCGCGTCCGCGCCGAGCGCCTGCCGATCATCGACCCGCAGCCCCGGCTCGAGGACGACCGCTGGCCCGCGAAGGCGTTCGTCGGCGAGGTCGTTCCCTTCGCCGCCACGGCCTTCCGCGAGGGGCACGACCTCATCGGCGTCGACCTCCTGCTGAGCTCGCCGTCCGGGGCCGAGTCGGAGCACCGCATGTCGCTCCTCGCGACCGGCACCGACCGCTACGGGCGCCTCGTGGCCCTCGACGAGGAGGGCGACTGGAGCTACCGCATCCGCGCCTACGCCGACGACTGGGCGACCTGGCTCCACACGGCCGAGGTCAAGATCCCGGCCGGCCTGGACATCGACGTCACCTTCGCCATCGGCGAGGGCCTGCTGCGCAGCGGCGCCGACGACTCCGCGCGGCCCGAGGGCGAGCGCAGCCTGCTCTCCGACACCGCCGCCCGCGTCGGCGACACCACGCTGAGCGCCGAGGAGCGCCTCGCCGCGGCGACCGGTCCCGCCGTCCACGGCGCGCTCGACGCCCGCCCGGTGATGAGCCTCACGAGCGTCTCGGAGCCGCGCACCGTCCACGTCGAGCGCACCCGCGCCGGCGTCGGCGCCTGGTACGAGTTCTTCCCCCGCTCCGAGGGCGCCGTGCGCCACGAGGACGGGACCGTGACCAGCGGATCCTTCCGCACCGCGATCGACCGCCTTCCCGCGGTGGCCGCGATGGGCTTCGACGTGCTCTACCTGCCGCCGATCCACCCCATCGGCCGCTCCTTCCGCAAGGGCCCGAACAACACGCTCGACGCCGGCGAGAACGACCCCGGCTCGCCGTGGGCGATCGGCTCGGCCGAGGGCGGCCACGACGCGATCCACCCGGACCTCGGCACCGAGGACGACTTCCGCGCCTTCCACGCCGCGGTCGAGGCCGCGGGCCTCGAGCTCGCCCTCGACTTCGCCCTGCAGGCCTCGCCCGACCATCCCTGGGTCACCAGCCACCCCGAGTGGTTCACGACGCTCCCCGACGGCTCGATCGCCTACGCCGAGAACCCGCCGAAGAAGTACCAGGACATCTACCCGATCAACTTCGACAACGACCCCGAGGGCATCCGTCAGGAGTCGCTGCGGGTCCTGCGGCACTGGATCGACCTGGGCGTGCGGATCTTCCGCGTCGACAACCCCCACACGAAGCCGCTCGACTTCTGGGAGTGGATCATCCACGAGGTCAACGCCGAGCACCCCGAGGTCGTCTTCCTCGCGGAGGCGTTCACCCGCCCCGCGATCATGCGCGCGCTCGGCAAGGTCGGCTTCCAGCAGTCGTACTCGTACTTCACCTGGCGCAACACCAAGGAGGAGCTCGGCGAGTTCTTCACGAGCATCTCCCACGAGACGGCCGACTACATGCGGCCGAACCTCTTCGTGAACACTCCGGACATCCTCACCGAGTACCTCCAGTACGGCGGCCGCTCGGCGTACAAGGTGCGGGCGGCCCTGGCCGCGACCGCGTCGCCGCTGTGGGGGGTCTACGCCGGCTACGAGCTGGTCGAGAACGTCGCTCGCCCCGGCGCCGAGGAGAACATCGACAACGAGAAGTACGAGTACAAGACGCGCGACTGGGCCGGCGCCGAGGAGTCGGGCCGCTCGCTGGCGCCGTACATCACGCGCCTCAACGAGATCCGGCGCTCGCACCCCGCGCTCGGGCAGCTGCGGAACCTGCACGTGCACGGCAGCGACGACGACGCGATCCTCGTCTACTCCAAGCACCTGCAGGCCGCGTTCACGGGCACCGGGACCGACGACACGATCATCGTCGTCGTCAACACCGACCCGCACTCGGCCCGCGAGACCACGGTCCACCTCGACCTGCCCGCGATCGGGCTCGACTGGAGCGCGACCTTCGAGGTCGAGGACCTGATCACCGGTGCCGTCTGGACCTGGGGCAGCGACGACTACGTGCGGCTCGACTCGTTCGTCGAGCCCGTGCACATCCTGAGCGTGAAGGCGGACGAGCGATGAGCGGAACCACCCCCGAGGGCACGAGCCCGGCCGAGGAGGCGGGCCTCGGCGCGCACGCCGAGACGGTCCCCACGACGGGCACCAGCTCGGCGACCACCTCCGGCCACGGCGCGCACGTCGCCGACGCGGCGCCCGACGCTCGACAGCACCCAGGAGCGGACGGCGAGAACGCGCGCAGCTACGCGGTCGAGACGGTCCCGGAGGCGCCTCAGCCGGTCGCGGCCGACGACGCCGTGACCGTCGAGCCCGACGCCGACGACGCGGAGTCCGCTCCGGTCGGCAGCGGGGCCGAGGGCGACCTGCCCGACGACACGGACGCCGCCGATTCCGTCGCAGCCGACAGCGCCGCGCCCTTCGAGACGACCGCCGGCCCCGCCGAGACGACCGCGGACCCCGCCGAGACGACCGCGGACCCCGCGACCGCTTCGGGCCCCGTCGACGGCACCGCGGCGATCGCGCTGCCCGACATCCCGGAGTGGGTGCTGCAGCAGCTCGCCACCGGCAGCAACGCGCTCCCCCACGACGTCCTGGGCCAGCACCTCGTCGCGGCCCCCGGCGTCTCCGACCCGGTGACGGTCGTCCGCGTGCGCCGCCCGCTCGCCGAGAAGGTCGCCGTGGTGCTCGCCACCGGCGCCCGCGTCGAGCTGAGCCACCTCAGCGACGGGATCTGGCAGGGCTTCCACGTCCTCGGTCCGCAGGCGTACACGGTCGAGGCCCGCTACGGCGGCGGCGGCGAGTGGACCGCGGAGGACCCCTACCGGTTCTCGAAGACGGTCGGCGACTTCGACCTCTACCTCATCGGCGAGGGCCGCCACGAGCGTCTCTGGGAGGCGCTCGGTGCCCGCCACCGCGAGCACGAGGGGGTCTGGGGCACGAGCTTCGCCGTCTGGGCCCCGCACGCCCAGGCCGCTCGGGTCGTCGGCGACTTCAACGACTGGAACGGCGAGGGCCACTCCCTCCGCAACCTCGGGACGACCGGGGTCTGGGAGATCTTCGTCCCGGGCGTCGAGCCCGGAGCCTCCTACAAGTTCGACCTGCTCTCGCGTGACGGCCACTGGGTCCGCAAGGCCGACCCGATGGCCCGCGCCACGGAGGTGCCGCCTGCGACCGCCTCGAAGGTCCCCGTCTCGCACCACCAGTGGGGCGACTCCGGCTGGATGGAGAAGCGAGCCTCGGTCGATCCGCACACGCAGCCGCTCAGCGTCTACGAGATGCACCTCGGCTCCTGGCGTCCGGGACTGGGCTACCGCGACCTCGCGGACCCGCTGATCGAGTACGTCACCGAGCTCGGCTTCACGCACGTGGAGTTCATGCCGCTCGCCGAGCACCCGTTCGGCGGCTCCTGGGGCTACCAGGTCACCGGCTATTACGCCGCCTCGAGCCGCTTCGGCACGGCCGACGACCTCAAGTACCTGATCGACCGTCTGCACCAGGCCGGCATCGGCGTCATCGTCGACTGGGTGCCCGGGCACTTCCCGAAGGACGACTTCGCCCTCGCCCGCTTCGACGGCGAGCCGCTCTACGAGCACCCGGACTGGCGCCGCGGCGAGCAGATGGACTGGGGCACCTACGTCTTCGACTTCGGGCACACCCAGGTGCGCAACTTCCTCGTCGCGAACGCCCTGTTCTGGCTCGAGGAGTTCCACGTCGACGCCCTGCGGGTGGACGCTGTCGCCTCGATGCTCTACCTCGACTACTCCCGCAAGGAGGGCGAGTGGCTGCCGAACCAGTACGGCGGACGCGAGCACCTCGAGGCGATCAGCTTCCTCCAGGAGGTCAACGCCACGGCCTACAAGCTGCACCCCGGCATCATGATGATCGCCGAGGAGTCGACGAGCTGGCCCGGCGTCACCCAGCCCACCAGCTCCGGCGGCCTCGGCTTCGGGCTCAAGTGGAACATGGGCTGGATGCACGACTCGCTCGACTACATGGCGAACGACCCGCTCTGGCGCCAGTACCACCTGGGCGAGATCACCTTCTCGTTCGTCTACGCCTTCAGCGAGAAGTTCGTCCTGCCGATCAGCCACGACGAGGTCGTGCACGGCAAGGGCTCGCTGATCCAGAAGATGCCGGGCGACCACTGGCAGCAGCTCGCGAACGTGCGCGCCTACCTCGCCTTCATGTGGGCCCACCCCGGTAAGCAGCTGCTCTTCATGGGCCAGGAGTTCGGCCAGTACTCCGAGTGGAGCGAGGAGCGGGGCCTGGACTGGTGGATCCTCGATCAGCCGAGCCACCGCGGTCTCTGGAGCCTCGTCGGTCAGCTGAACCGCGTGTACCGCGACTCGCCGTCGCTCTGGGAGCTCGACCACGAGCAGTCGGGCTTCGAGTGGATCGACGGCGGCGCGGCGGCGGCCAACGTCGTCTCGTTCCTGCGCAAGGACAGCGAGGGTCGCCCGATCGCCGTCATCGCCAACTTCTCGGGCTCGCCCGTGCACGGCTACCGCGTGAGCCTGCCCACGGCCGGCCGCTGGGAGGAGCTCGTCAACACGGACGCCGAGATCTACGGCGGCAGCGGAGTCGGGAACTTCGGAGCGGTCGAGGCTCGCGAGGAGCCGTGGGCCGGCCGCCCGGCTTCCGCCGAGCTGGTCCTGCCCCCGCTGGCCGTGCTCTACCTGCGACCCGCCGACTGATCGGTCCCCGCACGGAAGAGGCCGCCCGCCGCGACGATCGTCGCGAGCGGGCGGCCTCTCGGCGTTCCGGCCGGCGTCAGTAGAGCAGGCCGGTGAGCCTGGCCCGAGCCTTGTTGACGCGCGGGTCGGTCTGACCGACGATCTCGAAGAGCTCCAGGAGACGAGCCCGGACGGCGGCCTTCCCCTCGGCGTCGAGGCGCGGGAACATCGAGAGCAGCCGGTCGAAGGCGTCCTCGACGTGGCCGCCCGAGACGTCCAGGTCGGCGACGGCGAGCTGCGCGTCGAGGTTCGACGGCTCGGCCGCGGCGGTCGAGCGGATGTCGTCGAGCGTGCGGCCCTGGAGGCGGGCCAGCAGCCGCACCTGAGCGAGACCGGCGACCGCGAGGTCGTCGCGCGGGTTCTGCGCGATGGCGGTCTCGTACTCGGTGATCGCCGCGGCGTAGTCGCCCCGGTCGATCGCGTCGTAGGCCTCCTGGTGGTGCGGCGGCAGCGGCTCGGGCTCGGGCTCGCCGCCCTCGGCGGGAGCGACTCCCTCCACCGGCACCGTGCCCGTCACACCGTTATGAGCGGCGAGCTGGAGGACCTGCTCGAGCAGGTCGCGCAGCTGCTCCTCGGCGACGAGGCCGCTGAACAGGGGCACCGGGCGGCCGCCGATGATCGCGGCGACCGTCGGCACGGACTGCACCTGGAACGCCTGCGCCAGCTGCGGGCTCGACTCCACATCGACCCCGACGAGCACGAACGCGCCGGCGTACGAGACGACGACCTTCTCGAGCAGCGCGGTCATGCTCTGGCTCTGGTCCGACCAGGAGCCGCGCAGGTCGACGATCACCGGCACGCGCGAGGAGAGCTGGACCACCTGGTCGAACTCGGCGTCGCCGGCGGTCAGCAGCAGCGGATTCGCGCCGGGCGCGCCTCCGGGAGCGGCGGGCGCGGCCGGGGCGCCGGCGGAGGCGGCGGGCGGGGTGCGGCGGTTCACCAGCGACGAGAGGTCGACGGCGCCGCGGAGGTTTCCGGGCAGGGGCGGGACGGTGCTCACGGCAGCTGCACCACCGAGACGAGTCCCTGGCTCCATCCGAGCATCACGATCTTCTCCTCCGATCCGACGGGCGGTACGTAGAACAGCAGTTGGTATCCGTAGGTGGTCTCGATGCCGGTCGTCGACTTGTCCGTGCCCAGCAGGGTCTGCGAGGCGCCGGAGGTCGAGACGGTCGAGCCCTCGGCAGTGGGGCGGACGGTCGACGTCTCGGCGATGCTCGCCGCGACGAGGGCCCCCGAGTCGTTCGTCGCGAGCGCGATCGTCGGCGACGTGCCGGCGGCGTTCGAGAACTCGATCGAGGCGGTGTCCGGCAGCGCCTCGCGGTCGGCGTTCTTCTTGTCGACGCCGACCTGCCCCCGGAGGGTGTCGCCGTCGGCCGCGAAGAGCTCGGCGTACTGGCTCGAGTCGCCGTTGGCGAGCACGTCCGCGTACGCGGAGCCGACCGACTGCGGGGCGAGCTTCATCAGGCGCGAGTCGGGCGCCACGATCGACGTGCCGACGGTGACGGGCGCGACGTCGGGGATGCGCGCGTTGGCCTCGAGCGAGATGGCGTAGTCGACCTTGTAGTCGACGCGCGGGCTCGCCTGGCTCATCATCAGCGCGATCGGGGCCTGGGTGGTGTCCGTCGAGTTCTGCACGACGGCGGTGACCAGGCGCGGCCACGACTCCGTGTCCTGCGGGAGCACCAGGCTCACCGGGGAGGCCGGGATCGTCTGCGGCGGGTCGATCGTCCCGCCCTTGGCGACGACGTCGTAGTTCGTGGTGCGCTCGGTGAGCGCCTCGCCCTGGAAGCGCTCGGCCAGGATCCCGGCGTCCCGGGCTGCGTCGGCGCGCGACGCGACATCGGCGACCTCGGCGACGACGGCCTCCGCCTGCTGCGTGGTGACCACGGGGGTCGGCTCGGCCGAGACCGGCTCTGCCCCCGCGGTCGCCGTGGCGGACGCGGTCGGCGCCTCGCTCGCGCCCGCGGCGAGATCAGGCCAGTAGTCGGAGCTGCAGCCGGAGAGAAGGACCGTCGTCCCGAGGACGACGGGCAGCACCAGGGCGGCCCGGCGGCGCGAGGGCGCCGGCGACGCCGTGGAGGCCTGGATCCCGGCACGCGGCCGGGGGCGGCGGGCTCCGCGGGGGATCCGGCCCTGCGGTCCCTTCCGGCGCGGGCCGTGCTGGCGGCGCAGGTGGACGAAGGCCCAGATGTAGAGGACGAGGCCGAGGAGGAGGAACACGGCTCCTCCGAGCAGCAGCGGGCCGGCGAGGGGCGTCGCGGTGTCCACGGGCCAGCTGACGCGCACGGAGTCGGCTGCCGGCGCGGTGCCGTCGCTCGCGATGAGGATGGAGACGTCCTCCGGCACGTCGAGCGCCAGGGTCACGCTGCCGCTCCCCTCGAACTCCTCGAGCCAGAGGTCGGAGCCGCGCGGATCGACGACCGCCGCGTCGGCGGTCTCGACGTCGGAGGAGAGCTGGACGCGCTCGCCCGTCTCCTCCGCGGAGGTGAGGGTGTCGTCGGCGCGCTCGTAGCCGATGGCGTCGTAGCTCGAGCCGCCCACCCAGCCCAGCACGTCGGAGGTCCGGGCGTAGGCGACGACGAGGTCGCCGCTGCCCTCGACCGTGATCGTCTGGCGTCCCGGGTTGGCGCCCAGGGTGCTGCCGTCGATCACCGCGTAGGGAGCGGAGAAGTCGAGTGCGGTCTCGGCGGTGAGGGACTCCGGAGGAGCCCAGACCGTCCGCTGACCGATGCCGAGCACGATCATCGCGGCAGCGATGACGGTGGCGATGATGGCGAAGACGAACCGCACGAAAGAACTCCTCCTGCGTTGCCGGATCGGGGTGACGGCCGGGGCCGGCTCGGGGTACGCAGCCGGACCGGGGCGCGACGGCAACAGACAAAGACAGTCCACGATAGCCGATGCCCTCGCTCCGATGCCCGGGAGAAGCCGAGAGTGCGGCCCGAGCGGCGCGCGGTGCGGGTGTCGCCCCGGCCGCGGCCTCCCTGCTGAATACACTTTCCCAGTGCCGCGAGCCCCACCGCGGTCCTGCTCTGAAGGAGACGACGTGGCGAACGACGAGGCCGAATTCACCCAGGTGTTCCGTGGCTACGACCGGGACGAGGTCGACAAGGCCGTCCAGGGCCTGCGCCGCGAGCTCATCCACTCGAACACCCAGGCGGCCGAGAGCGGCCGCGAGGTGAAGCGCCTGTCCTCCCGGATCGAGGGCCTCGAGAAGGAGCTGCAGCAGGTCGGCACTCCCACCTACGCCGGCCTGGGCGCCAAGCTCGAGCACACCCTGCGCGTGGCCGAGGAGCAGTCCGAGCGGATCATCGCCCAGGCCGAGAACGACGCCTCCGCCCTCCGCCGCTCCACCCGCGACGACGGCGACCGCATCATCCAGGAGGCGCGCGACGAGGCCGAGCGCCTGGTGACCGAGGCGCGCCGCCGTGCGGACCGGACCCGCGACGAGTCCGAGGCGCAGGCCGCGGCGACGCTCGGCAAGGCCGCCGACGACCGCGACGTGATGACCCAGGACGCCGTCCGCGAGGCCGCCGCGATCCGCGGCACCGTGGCGACCGAGGCCGCCGAGACCCGCGCCACCGCGAAGCGCGAGGCCGCCGCGATCCGCTCCGAGGCCGAGCGCGAGGCTGCGGAGATGCGCGCCGTCGCCGCCCGCGAGATCGAGGTCGCCCGCGCCGAGGCCGCTCGCCTCGCCCAGGCCAACGAGCTCCTGCGGGCCGAGGTCGCCTCCGAGGTCGACCGGCTCCGGGCGGCCGTCGAGGCCGAGGTCGCCCAGGCTCGCGCGGCGGTCGAGGCCGAGGTGCTCTCGACCCGCGCCGCGCTCGACGCCGAGGTCGCCGCCGCCCGCGCCGAGGGCGCCCGCGAGATCGCCGACCAGCGCACCCGGCTCACCCAGGAGCGCGCCGAGGCCGTCGCCGTGCTCGACGCCGAGCTGGCGGGCCTGCGTGCCGCGTCCGCCGACGAGGCCGCTGCGCTCTCGCGCGAGGTCGAGCAGGCCCGGATCGACCTGGTGGTCGAGCTCGCCGCGCGCCGCGAGGAGGCCGACCGCGACGACCTGCTCCGCCACCAGGAGGCCGTCGCGCAGACCCAGCGCTACCTCGACGAGTCGAACCTGCAGCTCGCCGACGCCATCCGACGCGCGAACGACAAGCGCCTCGAGGCGGACGCCCTCCGCAGCGACGCCCTCGACGACACGACGCGACTGCGCCGGAAGGCTCAGGACGACTCCGACGCCCTCCTCGACGACGCGCGCGACCAGGCGCAGAAGCTCGTCGCGGACGCGGAGCGCCGCAGCCGCGAGCTGATGGACACCGCCGAGCGGCGCCTCGACGAGATCCGCACCGAGCGCGACGCGATCGCCGGCTACGTGTCGGGACTGCGCGGGCTCATCGGCCACATCGACGGACTCGCGGACGACAGCGACGGCGACGGCTCCGACGGCAGCAGCCCTGACGGCAGCGGCTCCGACGGCGGCTCGTCCGGCCGCTAAGCGGTCGCTGGGCGGGCGGGCTCAGCCGAGCTCGCCCGCCCACTCCGTCGGCAGCGGGGACGAGGCGGGCGCGACCACGCGCACGATCTCGTCGAGGACGCGCCGGGTCTGCGCCTCGCCGACCCAGAGGTGCTTCCCGCCCTCCACAGCGACGAGGTCCAGCTGCGGCACGCTCGCGAAGCGCTCGGCAGCCGCCTCCGGCCGCAGGTAGTCGTCGAACTCCGGGACGAGCGCCACGAGCGGGCGGCCGTCCTCGCCCCAGGCGGCGACCTCCTCCGCGCTCGTGCGGTGCAGCGGCGGCGAGAGCAGGATCGCTCCCTCGACGGGGTGCTCCCTCCCCCACTTCAGCGCGAGCTCGGTGCCGAAGGACCAGCCGACCAGCCAGGGGTGCGGCAGTCCGCGCTCCGCGACGAGCGCCAAGGCTGCGGCGACGTCGGCGCGCTCCTCGGTGCCGTGTCCGAACGCGCCCTCGCTCGTGCCGCGCGGCGACGCGGTGCCGCGGGTGTTGAAGCGGAGGACCGCCAGGTCGGCGAGCGCGGGCAGGCGGGCGGCGGCCTTCCGCAGGATGTGCGAGTCCATGAAGCCGCCGTGGGTGGGCAGCGGATGCAGGGTGACCAGGGTCGCGACCGGCTCGCGCTCCAGGGGCAGCGCGAGCTCCCCGACAAGGGTCAGCCCGTCGGCCGTGTGCAGCTCGATGTCCTCGCGACGGGCGGGGAGGACGACGCCTCCGCGGATCTCGTGGGTCATCGTGCTCCTCGGATTCTCCAGCAGTGCGTGTGCCAGTGGCGGCGGCCGGCCAGGTCGGCCGCGTCGCCGAGCGCGCCGTCGGCCCGCCAGGTGACCAGGTGCGGCTGGCCGATGTCGATGGTGAGCCCGCAGCCCGGGCAGAGGTAGTTCTTCACGGCCCGCGCTGCGGAGACGGGCTGGACGTTCCACTCCCGACCGGCGTGGGACTCGGTGCGCCGGAAGCCGGCGAGCATCTGCGAGAGGTCGCGCTGCTCGTCGTCGTCGTCACGGCGGCCGCCCCGGGGTCTGTTGCTGCGCGGCATCCCCCCAGTCTAGGAGGCCGCCGCCGTGCCCCTTCCGTCAGTGGGAGCTGTCGTCCATCTCGAGCCGGGTCTCCTCGGCGTCGAGCATCAGCTGCGCCCGCCGCAGCGTCCGCGAGGAGTAGACCCCGCGCCCCCGGGCGTCCAGCAGTGCCTCCCGCTCGGCGAGCAGGACCGCTCGGCGCAGCCGCAGGTACTGCGCGTGCGGGCCGAGCGGCGCGTCCTCCGCGCGGCCGACCTGTTCCCACGCCACCTGCGAGCGGGTCAGAGTGTCGCGGCGCACGCGCTCGAGGACGCGCTCGCCCGCCTCGCCGTCGGGCAGCTCCGCCACCGCCTCGGGGAGGGCCTGGATGCCCGTGGCCGCGACCTCGTCGAGCAGCGTCGCGAGCTCGCGGCGGTCGGCCTCTCCGTCGGTGCCCTGGATGCCGGTGAGCCGGATCAGCGCCGGGAGCGTCGCACCCTGCAGGAGCAGCGTCACGACGGCGACGGTGAAGGCGATCAGGATCAGCTGGGAGCGGTAGGGAGTCTCGTCCGGCAGCGACTGGGCCGCGGCGAGCGTGACCACGCCGCGCATCCCGGACCAGGACAGGACGACTCCGCCGCGCCAGCCGAACGCCTCGCTCGTGGTCGCGGCCAGGTCGGTCTCGCGCCGGAGGTAGAGCCGCTCCGCTCGCACCTGCCGCCGCCGGAAGCGCTCATCGCTGGTGGCGCTGTTGCGCAGTCGCATGAGGCCCACCGCCAGCCGCCGGTTGATCCGCTCCGCCCGCCGACCGGAGCTGCGCAGCCACAGGAGCAGCGGCCACACGAAGAGGGCCCGCAGCACGATCAGGATGACCACGGTGGCCAGACCCAGCAGCACCGCGGTGCCCACTCCGAACTCGCCCGGGTCCACGACCCCGGAGACGATCGCCTTGATCTCGGCGCCCATGAGCAGGAAGACGCCGTTCTCGAGCAGGAACTGCGCCGTCCGCCAGTTCACCCGCTCGCTGATCCGCGACTGCGGCGAGAGGAAACGCGCGCTGTTGTGCCCCGTGTAGATCCCGGTGACCACGACGGCGAGCACCCCGGACGCGCCCAGCTCCTCGGCCGGAATGTAGGCCAGGAACGGCACGGCGAAGGACACGGCGGTGTCGAGCACCGGGTCCCGCAGCTTCGAGCGAACGAAGACGGTGAGCACGCCCATCACCAGTCCGAGGACGATCGCCATCAGGACGGAGTAGACGAAGAGGACCCCCACCTCGCCCACGTCGATCGCGTCGGTCGTGACGGAGGCGCCGACCACGGCCGCCGCAGCCGTCGCGGCGCGCAGCAGCACCAGCGCCGACGCGTCGTTCACGAGGCTCTCGCCCTCGAGCACCGTCACCAGGCGGGGCGGGAGTCCGAGCTTCTTGCCGATCGAGGTCGCGGCCACCGCGTCGGTCGGGCTCACGACGGCGCCCAGAGCGATCGCTGCGGGCAGGCTCAGATCGGGGAACACGAGGTAGAGGAAGCCGCCGACCACGAGGGCGGTCACGACGACCAGCAGCACCGAGAGCCCGAAGATCGAGCGCAGGTTCCGCCGGAAGTCGGTGAGGGGCACCTGGATCGCGGCCGAGTACAGCAGCGGCGGCAGCACGCCCGCGAGGATCAGCTCAGGCTCGACCTCGATGTCCGGGACCCCGGGGAGGTAGGACGCGCCGATACCGATGACGACCAGGAGCAGCGGTGCGGCGATCCCGAGGCGGCTCGAGAACCGCGCGACGGTGACGACCGTGATGATCCCGACGACCCCGAGCAGCGCGTAATCCACGGCACCAGGGTAGCGAGAGCCTCAGCCCGCCGGACGCGGCGCCGAGCGGAGGGGAACGATCAGTACCAGCCGACCGACTCGGAGTGGGCCCAGGCACCGCAGGGCGAGCCGTAGCGGCCGGAGATGTAGCCGAGGCCCCAGGTGATCTGGGTGCTCGCGTTGGTCGCCCAGTCGGAGCCGGCCGACGCCATCTTGCTGCCGGGGAGTGCCTGCGGGATACCGTAGGCACCGCTGGACTTGTTCTCGGCGTAGACGTTCCAGCCGGACTCGCGGTTCCAGAGGAGGACGAGGCAGTCGTACTCGCTGTCGGCCCAGCCGCGCTGCACGATCATGTCGTACGCGATCGCCTTCGCGGATCCGGGATCCGGAGCGGCGGCGCGCTGGACGGGAGCGGCGGTCTCGGCCTCGGCGGAGCCCGACTCCTCCTCGTCGACGGTCGCGGAGGCGGTCTGAGTCTCGGACGGAGTGGGCGTCGGGGTCGGAGTGGGCGTCGGCTTCGCCTCGGCGCCGAACGAGTCGCGCTGGACGGTCCGCTCGACGGCGTCCGCGACGACGAGCCGCTGCGCGGAGTCGCCGTTGAAGCGCGCCGGGGCCTGGTAGTAGGGGGAGGCGACCGCGCCGCTGGACGGATCGACGACGTTCACCATGGCGAACGCGATCGACGCCGTGAAGGCCAGCACCGTCACCGGGATCCGAGCCCAGGAGCGCCGCACCGGGGTCTGGTGCGGGACCGCCGGGCGACCGCTGGTGCGGTTCGCGGGCGTGTGGGCGACGGAGGTCTGAGGATGCTGAGCCACGATTACGAAAGCATAACGGACGATGACCTGATCGGCCAGCAGATCCGGCTCCGGTCAGCGGACCGCCAGCATCACGTCGACGACCGTGTCGAGCAGCAGGTCGACCTGCGCCTCGGCGTACCCGCCGCGCTGCGGGGCGAAGGAGACGGTCCGCACGTCGTCCACGGTCAGCACCGATCCGTCGCGGAAGTAGCCGGAGATCCGGTCGGCGAAGGCGTCGACCTGGCGGATGTTGTAGCCCGTCGTGAGAGCTCCGGCCCGGGTGAACCGCTCGCGGGGAGCGCGGGCCAGCCGGTTCACGATCTCCTGGGCGGTCGACCGCGCGTCCGCGAGCCACGCCTCCTCGCCCCGGGCCGCGATCGCGTACTGGCGCTCCCGCAGGGCGAAGGCGTCCTCGAGGCGCTCGAGCGCCGCATCGACGTGGGGCGCGGAGTAGCCGCCCTTGCGCAGGGTGAACGCGGTGTGGCGCAGGTCGGCGGCGCGGAGGTCCGCCGGTCCCCCGGAGAGCTGCGAGTAGGCCTCGCGCGCCGACGCGAGGAAGGAGTCGACCTCGGCCGTGTCGTAGCCGGGACGGGACTCGCGGGCTCGGGGGAAGGGAGCGGTCATCCCGACATCATGCCAAGCCGCGCGCCGGGAGCGGAATCGGCACGCCCCGGTGAGGCGTGCGCTCAGTGGGCGAAGAGGAAATACAGCACGTAGGCCGCTGCGGCCGACGGCAGGATCGAGTCCAGCCGGTCGAGGACTCCCCCGTGGCCGGGCAGCCAGGAGCTCATGTCCTTGATGCCGATGTCGCGCTTGATCAGCGACTCGGCGAGGTCGCCGAGCGTCGCGGTGAGCAGCACCACGGCCCCGAACACCGCACCGACCCACCAGGGCTGGCCGAGCATCAGCAGGGCGAGCAGGACGCCGACGACGACCCCCGCGACGGCCGCACCGGCGAACCCCTCCCAGGTCTTCTTCGGGCTGATCCGCGGTGCCATCGGGTGCTTGCCCCAGGTGAGTCCGCTCACGTAGGCGCCGGTGTCGACGACGATCACGAGCACCAGGAACGCGAACGCCCAGAGCTGGCCGCCGGGCTCGGCGACGAGACGGATCGCGAAGGCACCGAGGAAGGTCGTGTAGCCCTGGACGAACGCGCCGAGGCCGATGTCGAGGGCGAGGTCCCGCCGGCTGGAGGCGGTACGCCGGAAGAGCTGCTCCCCCAGCCGCCAGAGACCGACGAGGACGGATCCGCCGAGGACCGTGGCCCACGCGGCGCCGAGGCCGCCGTAGTAGGCGGCCGGCACGGCGACGACCGCCACGATCCCGGTCGGGATGCGCGGGATGTCGCGACCGGCGTGGCGCAGGGCGTTCGAGAGCTCGAGCGCCGCGAGCAGCACCACCACCCCCGCGAGCACCATGAAGAGCTCCTTGACCAGGAGGAGGCTGACGACCATCGCGCCGCCGCCGAGGAGTCCGATCGCGGTCGCCGACACGAGGTTCCGGCCGGAGCGCGCGGTCAGGCGGTCGTTCGTCGCCTCGAGCTGGGCGCGGGTCGCCTCGAGCTGGCGCTCGACGTCGGCCCGGCCCTGCTGGGCGCGCGCACGCAGCGCGCCGCGGGTGACCATCCGGGATCCCCGGGCACCCGGGACGTGCGGAGACGGTCTCTTCTCGCCGCCCTCGGGTCCTTCGGGGATCTCGGGCACCGCTACACCTCGAGCAGTTCGGATTCCTTGCGCTTGAGCGCCTCGTCGATCGCGTCGACGTGCTGCTTCGTGAGCGCCTCGAGCTCCTTCTCGCCGCGGGAGAGCTCGTCGTCGCCGATGTCGCCCTTCAGCGCGTCGAGGTCGTCCTTGCCCTTGCGGCGGATGTTGCGCACCGCGATCTTGGCGTCCTCGGCCTTGGTGCGGACGATCTTGACGAACTCCTTGCGGCGCTCGGCGGTGAGCTCCGGCAGGGTCACCCGGATGATCGTGCCGTCGTTGGTCGGGTTCGCGCCGAGGTTCGGCATGTCCCGGATGGCCTGCTCGATGTCGCGCAGCGAGCCCTTGTCGTAGGGCGTCAGGACGAGCGTGCGGGCCTCCTGGTTCTGCATCGAGGCGAGCTGCGACAGCGGCGTCGGGGTGCCGTAGTAGCTCACCAGCACCTTCTGGAACATGCCGGGGTTCGCGCGTCCGGTGCGGACCGTGGAGAAGTCCTCCTTGGCGACCTCGACGGCCTTGCCCATCTTGGTCTTCGCGTCGGCCAGTACATCCGAGATCACAGGGAGCTCCTTAAGAGAGGGAAGTGGTCAGTCTAGTTCGAGACGAGCGTGCCGAGCTCGGCGCCGCGGATGGCCTTGGCGACGTTGCCCGAGGGCTCCATGCCGAAGACCTGCATCGGCATGCCGTTGTCCATGCAGAGGCTGAACGCGGTGGAGTCGACCACCTTGAGGCCCCGCTGGAGCGCCTCCTGGTAGGTCAGCGCGTCGAGCTTCTTCGCGTCGGGGTTGGTCCGCGGGTCGGCGTCGTACACGCCGTCCACGCCGTTCTTGGCGACGAGGACCACGTCGGCGTGCGTCTCGAGCGCGCGCTGCGCGGCGACCGTGTCGGTCGAGAAGTACGGGAGTCCGGCGCCGGCGCCGAAGATGACGACGCGGCCCTTCTCCATGTGCCGGATCGCCCGGCGGGGGATGTAGGGCTCCGCGACCTGCGTCATCGCGATCGCGGACTGCACCCGCGTCTCGGCGCCCGCCTGCTCGAGGAAGTCCTGGAGGGCGAGGGCGTTCATCACCGTGCCCAGCATGCCCATGTAGTCGGCCCGGCCGCGGTCCATGCCGCGCTGCGAGAGCTCGGCTCCGCGGAAGAAGTTGCCGCCGCCGACGACCACCGAGATCTCCACCTCGGTCGCGGCATCGGCGATCTCGCGCGCCAGCGCGCTGATCACGTCCGGGTTCACGCCGAGCGTGCCGGCTCCGAACGCCTCCCCCGACAGCTTCAGAAGCACCCTGCGGCGCTTGCCCGTCGTCATCGCATCCGTCTCCGTCATGGACGTTTCCTCCCGTAGACCCGTACAAACCTATCCCGCGCGGAGCGGGCCCCGCGACCACGCCCGGGACCGCCCCGGGCAGAGCGAAGGGAGCCCGGGTCGACTGAACGACCCGGACTCCCTCCTGCAGTGCTGTTAGGCGCCGACCTTGAAACGGGCGAAGCCCGACACGGTCAGGCCCGCGTCGCTCAGGACCTTGCTGACGGACAGCTTGTTGTCCTTCGCGTAGTCCTGGTCGAGCAGGGCGACCTGCTTGAAGTACGCGTTCACGCGTCCCTCGATGATCTTCGGCAGGGCGGCCTCGGGCTTGCCCTCGCCGCGCGAGATCTCCTCGACGATGCGGCGCTCGTTGTCGACCTCGGACTGCGGCACGTCCTCGCGCGAGAGGTAGGACGGGTTCGCGAACGAGATGTGCTGGGCGACGGAGCGCGCGGTCTCGGCGTCCTCACCCGCGTAGCCGACGACCACGCCGACCTGCGGGGGCAGGTCCTTGTTCGTCTTGTGGAGGTAGATCGCGAAGTGCTCGCCCGAGACGGAGGCCACGCGGCGCAGCTCCACCTTCTCGCCGAGGATCGCGGCCTCGTCGTTGATGAGGTCGGCGACGGTCTTGCCGTCGGCGGGGGCCGCGAGGGCCTCCTCGACCGTGGTGGAGCCGGCGGCGACCACCGCGGCGAGCACGGCGTCGGCGAGGGCGATGAACTTCGTGCCCTTGGCGACGAAGTCGGTCTCGCAGGCGAGCTCGATCATCGTGGCGACGCCGTCCTTCTCGGCGGCGGCGACGAGGCCCTCGCTCGTCGAGCGGTCGGCGCGCTTCGCGTTGCCCTTGGCGCCCTTGAGGCGGAGGATCTCGACCGCCTTGTCCAGGTCGCCGTCGGCCTCGACCAGCGCGTTCTTCGTGTCGACCATGCCGGTACCGAGCTGCTCGCGCAGCGTCTTGACGTCAGCGAGGCTGAAATTTGCCATGTTCTCGGAACTCCTCTTGGTTCGGAAACCCTGTGGCGCCGTCACTCGCGGCGGGCTCACGGGAGGAGCCCAGCACGCCGAGGTGACGGCGGTTCTTACTCGTGGTGAACGTGCACCGACCGAGCGGGGGCCGGACGACCGCGGGTGCGGCGTCCGACCCCCGTCACGGAACGGGGTGTCAGGCGGTGGCGGTCTCGTCGGTCGAGGTCGCGGCGGCGTCGGCCTCGGGGGCCTCCTCCGCGGCGGGGGTCTCGGCCTCGACGACGGCCTCGTCGGCGGTCTCGGCCTCGGCGTCGGCGACCTTCTCGGTCTCCGCGCCGGCCTGCTCGTTCGGCTCCTGCACGTCGGCGGCGGGCGCACCGGTGGAGAGCAGCTCCTGCTCCCACTCGGCCAGCGGCTCGACGGCGGAGACGTTGCCCTCGGCCTCGGGCTTCTGGTGGCGCTGGATGAGGCCCTCGGCCGCGGCGTCGGCGACGATGCGGGTGAGCAGGCTCACCGAGCGGATCGCGTCGTCGTTGCCCGGGATCGGGTACTGGACCTCGTCCGGGTCGCAGTTCGTGTCGAGGATGCCGATGACCGGGATGCCCAGCTTCTTGGCCTCGTCGATCGCGAGGTGCTCCTTCTTGGTGTCGACGACCCAGAGGGCCGACGGCGTCTTCGAGAGGTTGCGGATGCCGCCGAGCGACTTGTGCAGCTTGTCGAGCTCGCGCTTCTTGATGAGGAGCTCCTTCTTGGTGAAGCCGCTCTTCGACGTGTCGTCGAAGTCGAGCTCCTCCAGCTCCTTCATGCGGGCGAGGCGCTTCGAGACCGTCTGGAAGTTGGTCAGGAGGCCGCCGAGCCAGCGCTGGTTCACGTAGGGCTGGCCGACGCGGGTCGCCTGCTCCGAGATCGCGTTCTGCGCCTGCTTCTTGGTGCCGACGAAGAGGATGGTGCCGCCGTGGGCGACCGTCTCCTTGACGAAGTCGTAGGTCTTGTCGATGTAGGCCAGCGACTGCTGGAGGTCGATGATGTAGCTGCCCGAGCGCTCGGTCAGGATGAAGCGCTTCATCTTCGGGTTCCAGCGACGGGTCTGGTGCCCGAAGTGGACGCCGCTGTCGAGCAGCTGGCGCATGGTGACGACTGCCATGAGTCGTTCTCCTTGTCTCGGGGCCCGGGCGCACGACGGCGCCGAACTCCCGTTCGGTTGTCTGCGACGGCCGGTCGGCACGTCGCCCTGGCGCCCGGCGCACTCCCGCCCCGGCCGCGTGAGCGGAGAGGGACCGTGGGGAGCGGAGGCCGAATGGGCGCGCGTAGTCACCCCGACGAGCGAGGTGCTCCGTGGAGTCTAGCACCAGGACGGCCGCCTCCCCCGCTGCTGCGGGAGGGCGGCCGTCGGGGCGCGGGAGGCCGGTGCTACTTGCGCGCCGACTTCATCACGGTGCGGATGTGCAGGGTGTCCATCTCCTCCAGCGAGCGGCCCTTGGTCTCGGGCACGAACATGAAGACGAAGACGAACGAGATCGCCGCGAAGGCGGCGTAGAGGCCGTAGGCCAGGGTGAGCGACACGTCCTGCGAGAGGATCGGGAAGGTCACCGTGATGGCGAAGTTCGCGATCCACTGGGCCGAGGCCGCCAGGCCGAGGGCGGCCGCCCGGATCCGGTTCGGGAAGATCTCGCCGAGGAGGACCCACACCAGTGGGCCCCAGGTCGCACCGAAGAAGACGACGAACGCGTTCGCCGAGACGAGGGCGATCGGCCCCCACGCGCCGGGCAGCGAGACGTCCTCTCCGCTGATCGTCGACTGGCTGAAGGCGATGGCCATCAGCGCGAGCGAGACGGCCATGCCGGCCGAGCCGACCAGCAGCAGCGGCTTCCGGCCGACCTTGTCGACCAGGAAGATCGCCACGAAGGTGACGACGACGTTCACGACCGAGGTGAAGACCGAGATCGCGAAGGAGTTGGACTCGTCGAATCCGACCGCGCTCCAGAGCGAGGTGGAGTAGTAGAAGATCACGTTGATGCCCACGAACTGCTGGAACACCGACAGCAGGATGCCGACCCAGACCACCGGGAGCAGGCCGAGGGCGGGGCCGCGGAGGCTGGAGCGCTTCGCGTTCTCGGAGTCCTCGTCGATCTTCTTCTGGATGTCCGCGAGCGCCTCGTCGACCTCGTCGCGCGGCGTGACCGTCGCGAGCACCGCGCGGGCGTCCTCGGAGCGGCCGCGGGTCGCGAGGTAGCGGGGCGACTCCGGCAGGGTCAGGGCCAGGAGGCCGTAGATGACCGCAGGCACGGCACAGGCGATGAACATCCAGCGCCAGGCGGCGACGCCGAACCAGAAGGGCTCGGAGGCGCCGTCCGCGCCGTTCGCGATGAGGGTGTCCGAGAGCAGGGCGGCGAAGATGCCGAGCGTGATCGCCAGCTGCTGCAGCGACGCGAGGGCTCCGCGGATGGCCTTGGGCGCGATCTCCGAGATGTAGGTCGGAGCGATCACGGAGGCGATGCCGATGCCGAGGCCGCCGACCACGCGCCAGAGCACGAGGTCCCAGACCGCGAACGCCGCGCCGGCGCCGATGGAGGAGATGAAGAAGAGCCCGGCGCCGAGCAGCATGACCTTGATGCGGCCCCAGCGGTCGGCGAGGCGGCCCGCGAGGTACGCGCCGAGCGCGCAGCCGAGCAGCGCGGAGGCGACGGCGAAGCCGATCAGCGCGGCCGAGAGCTGGAACTCGCCCTGCACCGCCTCCACGGCACCGTTCACCACCGACGAGTCGAAGCCGAAGAGGAAGCCGCCGACCGCCGCCGCGATCGCGAGGCCGATCACCTTCCTCTTCAGCTTCGCCGCCGAGGGGTTCGGGATGTCCGCTCTCCCGCTGGTCGTGTCAGATCGTCCGCTGGTCATGGTCGTCTCCGATTCTCGCCGCCGGTGGGGGCGGGGTGCCGCTCCCGAGCCGGATCACCGGCACGTTACTCCTCGCCGCGGCACCGCCGGGACGGGTTGCGCTCTCCCCCGGCCGATGTCCTCCCTCCACAGCCGGGCCCGTCGCGCTCTCCTCCCCTGATCCGCTCGGCCGACCACCGGTCCCGGACCGGCTCCAGGAGGGTGGCCGCATGCTCCGATCCCGACTCCTGCGCCCGGGCGTGTTCGCCCTCGCCGCTCTGCTCGTCGGGGCGCCTCTCGGCGCCTCGCCCGCCGCCACCTCGTCCCCCGGCCGGTCCGACCCGCGGTGGATCTCCCCCGTCGCGGGCTTCTCCGTCGTGGAGCCGTGGGGCGCGCCGGCCCACCGCTACGCCCCCGGGCACCGCGGGATCGACCTCGCGGCAGCGGCCGGGCAGCCCGTGGTCGCCGTCGCGGCGGGCACCGTGTCGTTCTCGGGCAGGGTGGTCGACCGGTCCGTGGTGAGCATCGTGCACGCGGACGGTCTGGTCTCGACGGTCGAGCCGGTCGACGGATCGGTGACGGCCGGGCAGGTCCTCACCGCGGGCCAGCCCGTCGGAGCAGTGGGTGCGGGCGGCCACTGCGACGGGAGGTGCGTGCACCTCGGCGTCCGCGAGGGTGGCGACTACGTCTCGCCGATGCGGTTCTTCGGCGGGATCCCCCGGGCGGTGCTCCTGCCGATGGACGACGTGGCGCAGGGTGTTCAGCGAGTGGCGCGGAAGGGTGCGTCCAGCGACTCGCGCGTCCGGTCAGGCGCGGGGGTGGGCGAGGCGGTAGGCGTCGCGGATCCGCTCGGTCGAGACGTGGGTGTAGATCTGCGTGGTGCCCAGGCTCGCGTGGCCGAGCATCTCCTGGACGGCGCGGAGGTCGGCTCCGCCGTCGAGCAGATGGGTCGCCGCGGTGTGGCGGAGGGTGTGCGGACCGGACGGTCCGGAGCCCTGCCCGCCGTCGAGGAGCCTCGCCACGACGCCGTAGACGGTGCGCGGGGTGAGGCGCGCGCCCCGCCGTCCCAGCAGCAGGGCCCCGCTCCCGTCGCCGGTGGCGAGAGAGGGTCGGGCGCGCTCCAGGTAGTCGACGAGCGCCTCCTTCGCGGGGACGCCGAACGGGACGACCCGCTGCTTGGCGCCCTTGCCGGTGACGAGCACGGTGAGCCTGCCGAGATCGACGTCGCCCAGGTCGACGGCGACCAGCTCGGAGACGCGGATGCCGGAGGCGTAGAGCAGCTCGACGATCGCGAGGTCCCGCAGCGCCACCGGGTCCTCGGTCGCGCCTCGCGCCGCGACCGTGTCGAGCACCTGTTCCGCCTGCGGGAGCGTGAGGACCCGCGGCAGTGTCCGTCCCGACTTGGGCGTCTTGAGGCGTGCGGCGACGTCGAGGGGGAGCCGCTCGGTCCGATGCGCCCAGGAGGAGAAGGAGCGGACGGCCGCGGTGCGCCGGGCGAGGGTCGCGCGAGCGATGCCCGACTCCGACTCGCGCCAGAGCCAGTCGCGCAGCAGCTCGAGGTCGAGCTCGGCGGTGAGGAGCCGCCCCTTCTCCTCCGTGTGGGCGATCAGGCGCGCCAGGTCGGAGCGGTAGCCCTTCGCGGTGGCGGGCGAGAGGGACCGCTCGTCGAGGACGTACCGGAGGAAGTGCTCGACCGAGTCGGCGAGCGTCTCGCCGGTCATGATCCGTCCGGCATCCGCGACCAGAGGTCGATGCGCCCCTGCTCGTCGAGCCCCTCGAGCCGCTCGATCAGGTCGGTGCCGAACCGCGTCGCGATCGGGGCCGGTGCCGTCGGCACGAACGAGGCGGCCACCGTCTCCGGGTGGACGTGGACGAGCGAGAGGCTCTGCGCTCCGTCGATGCCGGCGAGCTCCCGCTCGGGCGCTCCGAGGTCCATCGTGTAGCTGGTGGCGCCGGCGACGAGCACGGGCACGCCCGCGAAGGTCGCAGCCGTGGGGTAGTGCAGGTGGCCGCCGAGGATCGCGCGGACGTCGGTTCCGCGCACCACCTCCTCGAGGCGGTCGATCCCCCGCAGCTCGAGCACGGTCATCGCGCCGAGCGGCGTGGGCAGCGGAGGGTGGTGCAGGGCGAGGATCGTCCCCAGCGGGGCCGGTGCAGCGAGCTCGTCCTTCAGCCAGGCCAGCTGGGCGTCGGCGAGGTCGCCGTGGTGGAAGCCGGGCACCGCGCTGTCGAGCGCGATGAGCCGGAGCCCGCCGAGGTCGACGACCTGGTCCACGGGTCCCGCGCCCGCCGGGTCCTGCTCGAGGAGCACCCGCCGGAAGGCTCCGCGCTCGTCGTGGTTGCCCATCACCCAGACGATCGGGCAGCCGAACCGCTCGCCCACGGGGTCGAGCTGCTCGCGCACGCGCCGGTAGGCGTCCTCCTCGCCGCGGTCCGCGACGTCCCCGGTGACGACGATCGCGTCCAGGCGTCCGCCGCGCTCGGCCAGCCGGCCGACCGCCTGCGCGAGGCGGGCGACCGTGTCGACCTTCCCGTAGAGCGGAGCGCCGTCGGCCAGCAGGTGCGTGTCGCTCAGATGCGCGATGACCCTGTCGGCGGCGCGGAAGTGCCCGAGCTGCGGGCGCTCTCCGCCGTGTCCTGCTGCCGTGGCGTCCATGCCGCTCCCCTCGCCGATGCCCCTTCAGCGTAGGGCGGACCGCCGACAGCGCCGCGGCGGCGGGGCCGCTCACCCGGGCGCCCGCTCCCAGTCCCCGTCCTCGGAACGGTGGACGCGTCCGTCTGCGAGGAGCGCACCCAGCGCCGACAGTGCCGAATCGAGCGATTCCCCGGAGAGCCGGGCGACGGTTGCGGCGTCACAGCCTCCTTCGGATTCGACGACGGCCAGGACTCGCGCCTCAGCCGCGGTCAGCGCTCGGCACGATCCGTCGGCGTCGCCGACGGCGAGCAGTTCGAGCACATCCGCCGGCGACGTGACGCAGGTCGCCGCGAACTCGCGGAGGAGCCGGTGGCAGCCGGCGGAGGAGGCACTGGTGACCGGGCCCGGGACCGCGCCGAGGGGGCGGCCCAGGGCAGCCGCGTGGCCGGCGGTGTTGAGGGAGCCGGAGCGGGCGCCGGCCTCGACGACGACGGTGCCCGCGGTGGAGGCGGCGATGAGGCGGTTGCGCTGCAGGAATCGCCAGCGGGTGGGCGTGGTGCCCGGCGGGACCTCCGTCGCGACGGCGCAGCCGGGGGTGGCGATGATGCGGTGGAGGAGGTCGGCGTGAGCCGTCGGATAGAGGCGGTCCGCTCCCCCGGCGAGGAAGGCGACCGTCCGGCCTCCGGAACCGAGGGCGGCGCGGTGGGCGACCGCGTCGATTCCGAAGGCACCGCCCGAGACGACGGAGACGCCTCGCGCCGCGACGCCCGCGGCGAGCTCGGCGGCCACGTGCTCGCCGTAACCGGTCGCAGCGCGGGCGCCGACGAGGGCGAGGCGGTGCGGCGGATCGAAGGCGGCGGGATCACCGCGCAGCCAGAGCAGGAGTGGCGCGTGCGGCCCGAGGTCGTCGAGCGACTCGGGCCACACGGGAGCCCCGGGCAGGAGCAGCCGGGCGCCGAGTCGCTCGGCGATCTCGAGACGTCGGAACAGGAGCCTGCGGTCCAGGCGCGGTCGCCAGCGCGCCAGCCCCGACTGGAGCGCGGCGACCTCGGAGTCGAGGGGCGCGGGTGCCGGGCCTCCTTCGTCGGAGGGAGCGCGATGCGGGGGCGCGAGGATCTCCTCCGCGGACGACGAGGACACGACGTGGGCGAAGGCCTCGGCCGCGCCGACCCTCTCGATGAGGAGGGCTGCGACGGAGTCGCCGGGCTCGGTCAGAGAGTTCCAGCCGCACCGCGCTGCAGCGTCGACGAGTGACCCCCGACCACCGTCAGACTCATCGGTCGCCTCGCCGTCGGCAGCTGACCGGGGCTCGGCTGCACCGCTCGGCAGCAGTCGGCGAACGGCGTCGAGCTCCGCGGCGTCGAAGAGTGCGTCGGGCCGGATCACGCGGCACCTCCTCGGAGGACGAGCGCGCGCGCGAGGTGGGCGGCACTCGGCCGGTCGGCTGCGTCGAGGTCCGCGAGCGTCCAGGCCAGGCGCAGGACCCGGTCGTAGCCGCGCATGGTCACCAGACCTCGCTCCAGAGCCCGGTCGAGCGTGCGGGACTCGGCACTGGTCGGGCGCACCGCGTCCGAGCGCAGCCAGGCGCCGGAGACCTCCGAGTTGAGCGTCCACGGGGTGGAGGCGAGGCGAGCCGCTGCGAGGGACCGCGCCGCGGCGACACGGTCGCGGGCCTCAGCCGTCGACATTCCGGACGTGTCTCGGCGCGCGGCCAGTTGAGCCGCGCTGATGCGGCGGACCGTCAGGCGGATGTCGACGCGGTCGAGCAGCGGTCCGCTGAGCCGCGCGAGGTAGCGGCGGCGGACCGAGGGAGCGCAGGTACAGGTCTCTCCGGGGATGCCGAAGCGGCCGCACGGGCACGGGTTCGCCGCGAGGACGAGCTGCACCCGCGCGGGGAACTCGGCGACGGCGTTCGCGCGGTGGATCCGGATCACTCCGGATTCGAGCGGCTGGCGCAAGGCGTCGAGGGCGACGGACGAGAACTCGGGGGCCTCGTCGAGGAACAGCACGCCCCTGGTGGCGCGGGCGACCGCGCCGGGACGGATGCGGCCGCTGCCCCCGCCGACGATCGCTGCCGACGAGGCCGAATGGTGCGGACTCTCGAACGGCGGCCTGCGCACCAGCGCGCCACCGGTCGGCGCTCCGACGAGCGAGCGCATGCAGGTGGCCTCGAGCGCTGCATCGTCGTCGAGGTCGGGGAGGATGCCCGGCAAGCGCGAGGCGAGCATCGTCTTCCCGGCGCCGGGAGGCCCGAGCAGGAACACGTGGTGCCCGCCCGCCGCCGCGACGACCATCGCCTCGGCCGCCTCCTCGTTCCCCACCACGTCGGAGAGGTCGAGGCGGGCCTCCGGCTCGGACACCGTCGCAGACGGCGGCGCGGCCTCGGGGAGCACCGGCACTTCCCACTCGGCTCCGTGCCAGACGGCGGCCGCCGCCAGCGAGGAGACCGCGATCACCTCGACGCCGTCGACCAGCTCCGCCTCGAGCCGGTCCTCGACGGGGACCATCACGCGGCGCCTGCCCTCGCGGGCGGCCGCGAGCACCGCGGGCAGCACGCCCGGGACGGAGCGCAGCCGGCCGTCCAGGCCGAGCTCCCCGATGTGGACGACCGCGGCGACCGACTCCGCATCGACCTCGCGGAGCGATGCGAGCGCGGCCAGCCCGATGGCGAGATCGAAGGCGGAGCCGTGCTTGGGCATCGCGGCCGGCGAGAGGTTCACGGTGATCTTGTACTCGGCGATGGTGCTCCCGGAGTTGATCGCCGCCGAGCGCACCCGCTCCTTCGCCTGCGCGAGCGCGGCGTCGGGCAGCCCGATGATCACCATGCCCGGGGTGCCGTCGGCCGAGTGGGCCTCCACCCCGACCACGGCTCCCGCGAAACCGACGAGACCGACCGCGGAGGTCCTCCCCAGGCCCATCAGGCCACCGCCCGCAGGTGCCGGATCTGCGACGGGACTCCCCCGGGAGCGACGATGCCGACCGCGTCGATCCGCAGATGCCGGGAGCGCTCGTGGTGCTCGTCGGCCCAGGCGTAGGCGAGTCGGCGCAGGCGCTGCGCCTTGGCCCGCGTGATGGCCTCGACCGGCAGTCCGAAGCGCGTCGACGAGCGCGTCTTCACCTCCACCACGACCAGTGCCGACCCGTCGCGGGCCACGATGTCGAGCTCGCCCTCGCGGACCCGCCAGTTGCGGTCGAGGATCTCGAATCCGTTGTCTCTCAGGTGCGCCGCCGCGATCTCCTCGCCGCGCCGCCCCAGTTCGTCCTTGTCCATGCGTCCTCCTGCCGGAAGCGTGCAGGAGCAGAGAGGAGCGTCGGACGGCCGGGAGGGGATCCGGGGAGAAGAGGGCCGAGGAGGCGGGTGGGGAGGGACGTCGCTCCGGGGTCTTCGGACGCCGCCGGGGGCGGCTATGCGACCAGCAGGAGGAATCCGCGTTGCCTCAAGACGAGACCCGCGGAGCCGCGCATCCGAGAGAGCTCCGGAGCGGGGTGGGGCTCCGGGCACCGGGTCTCGATGCGCCGGCGGAGGCGGCTACGCGACCAGCAAGGGGTCCGGAGCCTGCCGCGACAGCGCCCTACTCGTCGAGCGCGAGCTCCTTGGGGAGCTCGAACTCCTTGCGGGAGAGCTCCTCGACGTTGACGTCCTTGAAGGTCAGCACGCGCACCGACTTCACGAAGCGGTCGGAGCGGTAGACGTCCCAGACCCACACGTCGCGCATGGTGAGCTCGAAGTAGAAGTCGTGCTCGGTGTCGCGGCGGACCAGGTCGACCTCGTTCGCCAGGTAGAACCGGCGCTCGGTCTCGACGACGTACGAGAACTGCGAGACGACGTCGCGGTACTCCCGGTACAGTGCCAGCTCGACCTCGCGGTCGTAGTCCTCGAATTCGTCCTCATCCATCGTTGGACAATCCTACGCCGAGCCGACGGGCCCGAGCGCCGGGAGCGGCTCCTCGACGCTCTCCCGCGACTTCGACAGCCAGGTCACCCGGTGGAGCGGGGACGGGCCGACCCGCTCGATCCCCGCCCAGTGCGCGGCGCTGCCGTAGCCCTTGTTGCTGTCCCAGGCGTAGTCGGCGAAGTCGTCGTGGTGGCGCACCATCTGACCGTCCCGGCCCACCTTCGCGAGCACGGAGGCGGCGGAGACGGCGGCGCAGTCGCGGTCGGCCTTCACGCGGGTGACGATCGTCAGCTCGGCCGCCCACTCGCCCAGCGCGGGCGTCAGCCAGTCGTGGGCACCGTCGAGGAGGACGACGGCGGTGGCGAGGTCGACGCCCTGGTCAGCGAGGCGCTCGATGCCCCTCGACGCGGCGCGGCCGAGGCCGGCGATGATCCCGGTCTCGTCGATCTCGTCCGCCGAGGACTCGCCGATCGCCCAGGCCGAGACCCACTTCGCGACTCCCGGCAGGAGCGCCTCGCGGCGGGCGGGAGCGAGCATCTTGGAGTCGCGGAGCCCCTCGGGGAAGCGCCCGCAACGGCTGCCTATCGACACGACGCCGACCGACACCGGGCCGGCGATCGCGCCGCGGCCGACCTCGTCGCAGCCGATGACCGTCTCGTAGCCCTGCCGGAAGAGGCGCCGCTCCTGCGTCAGCGTCGGCTCGGCGACGACCACCTAGCCCTGCCCGCTCTGCGCGTCGTCCGAGCCCTCCTCGGAGGCCTCGGTGTCGACTCCGCGGAACACCGACGGGTAGTCGTCGAGCCACGCCCACTGCTGCACGGGCCAGGTGACGAGGATCGCGCGCCCCACGACGTTGTCGATCGGCACGAAGCCGCCGCCCGGCTTGTCGGTGTTGTAGCGGGAGTCGGCGGAGTTGTAGCGGTTGTCGCCCATCACCCAGAGCGAGCCCTCGGGCACGACGACGTCGAAGGGGGTGGCCGAGACCGCCTGCACCCCGTCCGGCAGCTTCACGTAGGGCTCGTCGATCGGGTTGCCGTTGATCTCGACCTGGCCGAGCGGTGTGCAGCAGGTCACGTGGTCGCCCGGCAGGCCGATGACGCGCTTGATGAGGTGGTCGTTGCTGTCGGGAGCGGTGAGGCCGACGAGCGCGAGGGCGGAGTCGACCGCGGCCTGGAACGGCGGCACGGAGGGCTCGGAGCTCGGCGAGAGCCATCCGCCGGGATCGCGGAAGACGACGACGTCGCCGCGCGAGATCTTCACCACTCCGGGTACGAGCTCGTTCACGAGGATCCGGTCGTTCTCGACGAGCGTCTGCTCCATCGAGGAGGAGGGGATATAGAAGGAGCGGATCAGGAAGGTCTTCACGAGGAAGGAGACGAGCACCGCGACCACGAAGATGATCAGCACGTCGCGGAGGAAGAGCAGGACTCCCCGGCGCTTGCGCGGGCGCTTCTCGGACGGATCCGCCGAGTGGCGGGCGTGGTCCTCGCCTCCGGGGAGGCGGACCGGGGCCGTGCTGTCTGTCATCGCTCGCCGTCGCCCCTACTGTGCATCACCGGGTGGACTCCCCGGACGGATCGCCCCGAGAAAGGGAGGAACCCCGGTCCATCATAGGTGGACCGGGGTTCCCGAGAAGTCGTGCGGAAGCCGCTCAGGCGTCGCGCTTCTCCTTGATCTTGGCCTTCTTGCCGCGCAGGTTGCGCAGGTAGTAGAGCTTCGCGCGACGGACGTCACCGCGGGTGACGACCTCGATGTGGTCGATGACCGGCGAGTGCACGGGGAACGTGCGCTCGACGCCGACCTGGAAGCTCACCTTGCGGACGGTGAAGGTCTCGCGGACGCCCTCGTTGGAGCGGCCGATGACGACGCCCTGGAAGACCTGGATGCGCGAGCGGGAGCCCTCGACGATGTTGACGTGGACCTTGACGGTGTCGCCGGCGCGGAAGTCCGGGACATCGCTGCGGAGGGACGCCGCATCGACGGAATCGAGGATGTGCATGCTGTATCGCTCTCCGTGCCCGCCACAGGTCGAACACCGTTTCGTTGATGGAAGTCGGTCGTGCCCACGTCGTCGCGGCTCCCCTGTGGCAGAGCCTGCGCGAGGCACAAGCGCTCATTCTGCCATGCCGCGTCGATCCGAGTCAAAGCAGGGTCGTGAGGAGGGCAGAGTCGTCAGGAGGGCAGAGTCGTCAGGAGGGCAGAGTCGTCAGGAGGGCAGAGTCGCCCGGAGGCCAGAGCCGCGCAGAGGGCGGGTCCGTCGAGAGGGCCGAGCTGTGGAGCAGGGCGGGGCCTCGCAGGAGACAGCGCCTCTCGGGACGCCCGACCCTCAGAGGACGATGGTCTGCCCGTCCTGCGGGCGCTCCGGGTCGAAGCCCTCGCCGGCGACGGGGCGGTGAGCGCCCTCGGCCTGCACGGACGCCGCCTCCGAGAAGGCGAGGAGAGTGGCCCTCGCGTCGGCGAGGAACCGCCACGCCGAGTGCCAGAAGGCCGCCACTCCGAGGACCACCGAGAGCAGGCCCAGCGCCCAGGCGCCGGGCGGGAAGAAGCCGAAGGCGATCAGGGAGAGGTGCCAGGCGCCGACCACGGCCACGTCGCCCCACGCGGGAGTGCGCGTGGGCCGAACGGTCACCCGGAATGCGACGATCGCGGCCACAGCCGCCACCGCGACCGCCAGAATGGGGAGGGCGATCACCAGGCCGAGCACGGTCCAGCCGCTCGATCCTCCGAAGACCCCGTAGCCGAGGAGGATCCACAAGGGCAGCACGATCGCCGCCGGGAACTGCCAGGAACCGAATGCCCGTCGCGTGCGCATGCACCGACCGTACCCACCACCGCTGAGCGACGGCTCAGCGGACCCCGAGAGGATCAGGATGATCGAGCTACGCACCCCCGCCGAGATCGAGGAGATGCGTCCCGCCGGCCGCTTCGTCGGCGAGGTACTGAAGGCCACCTCCGCCGCTGCCGCGGTCGGCGTGAACCTGCTCGAGCTCGACCGGCTCGCCCACGACATGATCCGCACGGCCGGCGCCGAGTCCTGCTACATCGACTACCACCCCTCCTTCGGCGCGAGTCCCTTCGGCAAGGTCATCTGCACCTCCGTCAACGACGCGGTGCTGCACGGCCTGCCCTTCGACTACCGGCTGAAGGACGGCGACCTGCTCACCCTCGACTTCGCCGCCTCCGTGAACGGCTGGGTCGCCGACTCGGCCATCAGCGTCGTGGTCGGGACGCCGCGCGAGGAGGACCTCGCCCTCATCGACACCACCACCCGCGCGCTCGAGGCCGGCATCGCCGCCGCGCAGCCCGGGAAGAAGATCGGCGACATCTCCGCGGCCATCGCGGCCGTCGCACACGCCGAGGGCCTGTCCATCAACACCGACTTCGGCGGCCACGGCGTCGGCCGCACGATGCACGGCGATCCGCACATCCCCAACGACGGACGCGCCGGCCGCGGCTACCCGCTCCGCCCGGGCCTCGTCGTCGCGATCGAGCCGTGGTTCCTGCAGACGACCGACGAGATCTACACGGACAAGGACGGCTGGACCCTCCGCAGCCGCGACGGCTCGCGCGGCGCCCACATGGAGCACACGATCGCCATCACCGAGACGGGGAACATCGTCCTCTCCGCGCGGGACTGACTGCAGATGGACAGTACCGCTATCGGATAGCGATACTGTCCACGTGCGAATCTCGGAGCTCAGCCGCAGCAGCGGCGTCAGCCTGCCTACGATCAAGTACTACATCCGGGAGGGGCTGCTGCCGCCGGGCGACGCCGCCGGCCCCCAGCGGGCGGAGTACGGGGACGCCCATGTCGCCCGCCTGACGCTGCTCCGGGCGCTCATCGAGAGCGGCGGCGTCGGTATCGCCGGCGCGAAGCGGATCACGGCCGCGCTCGACGCGGGCGTCGGTCCGACAGCGGCGTTCGAGGTGGCGCAGGACGTGGTCTCCGTGAGCGCCGACTCGACCGCGTCCGCCACCGAGGCGTCGACGCGGCGGATCGCCGAGGCCGCGGGCTCCGACCACTGCGGCCACCCTGCCGTCGCGACGGCGGCACGGGCGCTCGACGCGCTCGAGCTCTCCACCGGACCGATGAGCGCCGGCTGGCTCGAGACCTACGCCCGCGCCGCCGCCCTCGTCGCCTCCGCCGACCTCGACGAACTGCAGGCCCGCGAGAGCGTGAGCGAGCAGGCTGCCGTCGCCGCCGTCGGCACCGCGCTCGGAGACGTGGTGCTGCAGTCGCTCCGGCGCGTCGCCCAGGCGCGCGAGACGCAGAGCCGCTTCGGCTCGACGGAGGTGCCCCGATGAGCGCCGCGACCGAGACGCCCGCGCCCACAGCCTCCGCTGCTCCGCACCGGCCGCTCCTGGTGCTCGCTGCCGCGATGGCGGTCGGCGCCCTCCTCTGCGCGATCGCGCTGGTCGTCGATCCCCGCGAGCTCGGCGGGCAGCCGCTCTGGGGCAAGCCGCTGAAGTTCTGCCTCTCGATCGCGCTGTACGCCGTGACGCTCGCCTGGCTGATCGGGCTCGTGCCCCGCCGGCGCCGCCCCGCCCGAGCGCTGGGCACGGTCGCGGCGGTCGGCCTGGCGGTCGAGATGGTCGTGATCGGAGGCGCCGCCCTGGTCGGCGAGCGCAGCCACTTCGACGTCTCCACTCCCCTGCACGCCGCGCTCTGGGCCTCGATGGCCGTCTCGATCGCGGTGGTCTGGCTGGCGACTCTGGTCCTCGCCGCCCTCCTGGCGCGGGTGCCGCTCGGCGACCCGGCGCTGACGCTCGCCGTCCGCGCCGGACTCGTGATCGGGCTCGTCGGGATGGCCCTCGCGTTCCTGATGACGGGGCCCTCGCCCGGCCAGATCAGCGACTACCAGGGCGTCGTCGGCGCGCACGCCGTCGGAGTCGCGGACGGCGGACCCGGCCTCCCCCTCCTGGGCTGGAGCACCACGGGGGGCGATCTGCGCATCCCGCACTTCGTCGGGATGCACGCTCTGCAGGGGCTCCCGCTGCTCGCGCTGCTGCTCGGACGGCTGGCAGCCCGGATCCCCGTCCTGCGCCCCGGATCCACCCGGCTGCGGCTCGTCGCACTGGCCTCGGCGGGCTGGGCGGCCGCGGTCGCCCTCACCTGCTGGCAGGCGCTGCGCGGTCAGGCGCTGACCGCACCGGACGCGCTGACCCTCGCCGTCGCTACTGTGGCCGTGGTCGCCCTCGCCGGAGGGACGATCCTCACCCTCGCACGAACGGAGGCCCGCGCATGAGCCGGCTGCACCGCGGCTGGACGCCGCTCGGGATCGTCTACCTCGTCCTCGCCCTCGCCGGGCTGATCGGGACCTGGACCTGGAACGTGAGGGCTATGCAGGAGGGCGCGGACCTGCTCGCCGGCCTCGCCGCAGGCGGGCCGTGGGTGTCGTCGTTCTCGACCGACCTGCTGGTCGTCGCGATCGCGGCCGTCGCCTTCATGGTGGTGGAGGGCCGCCGGATCGGGATGCGCCGCGTGTGGATCCTGGTGCTGCTCGCGCCGCTGGTCGCCCTCGCGTTCGCGTTCCCCCTCTTCCTCGCCCTCCGCGACCGGCACCTGGCCCTCGCGGCCCGGTGACCGTGCGGCGAGGGGCTAGGGAAGCAGTTCGGGGCGGACGCGGCGCGTGCGCTCGACGCTCTGCTCGTGGCGCCAGGCGGCGATCGCCCCGTGGTTGCCGCTGAGGAGCACCGGAGGGACGTCGAGGCCGCGCCAGGAGGCCGGCTTGGTGTAGCTCGGGTACTCGAGCAGCCCGTCGGAGTGGCTCTCCTCGACCAGGCTCGCCGGATTGCCGACCACGCCCGGGACCAGGCGTCCGACGGCCTCGATCATCGCCATCACGGCGACCTCTCCTCCGTTGAGGACGTAGTCGCCGAGGCTGATCAGCCGGACCCGCGCGCGCTCGGCGGTGTGGTCCACGACGCGCTGGTCGATGCCCTCGTAGCGGCCGCAGCCGAAGACGAGGGTGGACTCCTCCGCGAGCTCGCGGGCGGTCGCCTGGGTGAACAGCTCGCCCGCGGGCGACGGGAAGATCACGACGGGGTCGTCCGCGCCGTCGAGGATCGTGTCGAGCGCCTCGCCCCACGGCTCCGGTCGCATCACCATGCCGGCGCCGCCGCCGTAGGGCGTGTCGTCGACGGTGCGGTGGCGGTCGTGGGTGAAGTCCCGCAGGTCGTGCACGCCGAGCTCGATCAGCCCGCTCTGCCGAGCACGGCCGAGCAGGCTGATGTCGAGCACGCCGAAGAACTCCGGGAAGATCGTGACGATGTCGATCCTCACGACCGGAGCTCCTCCTCGGAGGCGGCCGGGGGCTCGTCGTCGGCGGGCTCCTCGAGAGCGGCGTCCGCGTCAGCGGAGTCCGCGTCATCGGAGGCGTCCGTCGCGTCGGCGTCCGCAGGCGCGCTCAGCGCCGGGTCCGCGAGGTCGACACCGCTGAGGTCGACCGCGGCGGGCTCCTCCTCGGGGGCCTCCTCGAACAGGCCGATCGGAGGCGTGACCGTGACGATCCCGGCCGCGGCGTCGACGGAGGGGACGATCGCGTTCACGAACGGCACCATCACCTCGCCGGAGGGGGTGCCGACGATGAGCAGGTCCTGCGCGGGGAAGTGGTCGACGCGGCGGACGGTGCCGACCTCGACGCCGTCGCGGACGACCTTCATGCCGACCAGCTGGTAGTCGTACCAGGAGTCGTCCTCGCCCGGCTGGGTCTGCACCTCCTCGTCGATCCAGAGGATCGCCTTCAGGAGGGTCTCAGCGGCGTTGCGGTCGTCGACGCCTCGGAAGAATGCGACGGGGTGGCTGTTGTACCAGCGAAGCTCGACGAGCTCGAGCTTCTTGCCGTGCCACTCGGAGGTGCGCGGGACCTGCAGCGTGAACGTGGATCCGGGGGTGAAGCGCTTGTCGGGCTCGTCCGTGTAGAGCTCGAGCTTGATGGCGCCCTTGAGCCCGTGTGCCTTGGTGAGTCGGGCGACGCGGAGCTGCGTCGTGCCCGGTCCGGTGACCGACACCTCTACTTGTCGGTGTCGACGACGTCGACGCGCACGCCGCGCCCGTCGGCGAGCGCGGCGACGAGAGTGCGGACGGCCTTGGCGGTGCGACCGGAGCGTCCGATCACGCGGCCGAGGTCCTCGGGGTGCACGCGCACCTCGAGGACCTCTCCGCGCGGGGAGCTCGTGGCCACGACACTGACCTCATCGGGGTTCTCGACGATCCCCTTGACGAGGTGTTCGACGGCGGGAGCGAGCACTGACTACGCCTCGGTGGAGGTCTCGTCGGCGGTGTCCTCGACCGGGGCGGCCTTGGCCGGAGCCTCGGACTTCGGCTTGAGGACGGGCTTCTTCTTCGCGTCGACGACGAACGGAGCCTTGGGCTCCTTCACCTGGACGGTGCTGACGGCGTCGGCGTCGCCCTTGAAGCGGCCCCAGTCGCCGGTCAGCTTGAGGATCGCGGCGACCTGCTCGGTCGGCTGCGCGCCGACTCCGAGCCAGTACTGCGCGCGCTCCGAGTCGACCTGGATGAACGAGGGCTGCTCGGTCGGGTGGTACTTGCCGATCTCCTCGATCACGCGGCCGTCGCGCTTGGTGCGCGAGTCGGCGACGACGATGCGGTAGTAGGGCGCCCGGATCTTGCCGAGGCGCTTCAGACGAATCTTGACAGCCACAATTCTCCTGTGTGGTCGTTGACCGGTGTCCGGTCGATGATGGATGAACTGAGCCGTGAGCGTGGGGGCACACCCGGCGGAAGCTCGAGGGGGTTTCGTCGGCGGTGAGTAGAGGGTCGACCGCCTCGGACCCGACGGATCATTCTGCCAGAAAAACCGCCCCGGTGCGGGCCCGGCACGCCGCCGACCAGCGGCACCCTCGCGGGAGCGGGCCGCGCGGGACCGGGAAGGCCTCCGCCGGGGCTCGGCGTCCGCCCCGGCCGCAGGTGGCAGGATGGCGAGGCGCGTCCCGATCGGCGGACGCCCGGATCCGATGAGGACCACGCCATGGAGATCAGCTTCGCCGCATCAGACCGCTCCACGCTCGGGATCGAGTGGGAGGTCGCGATCGTCGACCGGCAGACGGGCGATCTCGCCAACGTCGCCGATGTGGTACTGGAGGCGCTCCGCAGCGACGACGGCGCCCTGCACCCGCACATCACCGGCGAGCTCCTGCGCAACACGGTCGAGCTGGTCTCCGGCGTGCACACCTCCGTCCGCGACGCGGTCGCCGATCTGCAGGACCAGCTGCGGCAGGTGCGCGAGATCACCGACCCCATGGGACTCGACCTCGTGTGCTCGGGCACGCACCCGTTCGCGCAGTGGTTCGACCAGGCCATCACGGACAAGGAGCGGTACCACCGCCTCATCGACCGGACCCAGTGGTGGGGCCGGAACATGATGATCTGGGGCATCCACGTGCACGTCGGCATCGAGCACCGCGACAAGGTGCTGCCGATCCTCAACTCCCTGCTCGACTACTACCCGCACCTGCAGGCGCTCTCGGCGTCGAGCCCGTTCTGGGGCGGAGTCGACACGGGCTACGCCTCGAACCGCGCGCTGATGTTCCAGCAGCTGCCGACGGCGGGCCTGCCTCCGCAGTTCGGCGCCTGGGCGAACTACGAGGAGTACGTCGACGACATGATGCGCACCGGCGTCATCGACGATCACACGGAGGTCCGCTGGGACATCCGCCCCTCGCCGCAGTGGGGCACTCTCGAGATGCGCGCGTGCGACGGCCTCTCCTCCGCGGAGGAGATCGGAGCGGTCGCCGCGCTGATCCAGTGCCTCGTCGAGCACCTCTCGTCGCGGCTGGACGCGGGCGAGGACCTTCCGACGATGCAGCCCTGGTACGTGCGCGAGAACAAGTGGCGCGCGGCCCGTTACGGACTCGACGCCGAGATCATCCTCGACGCCGCCGGAGCGGAGCGGCTGGTCACCGACGACATCCGCGACCTGCTCGTCACCCTCGCACCGGTCGCCGAGCGCCTCGACTGCGTGAAGGAGCTCGGCGACGTCGAGCTGATCCTGGTCGCGGGAGCGAGCTATCAGCGCCAGCTGCGGACGGCCGCGGCGAACGACGGCGACCTCAAGGCGGTGGTCCGGGCGCTCGCGGGCGAGCTGCGCGACGGGCTCCGGGATCCCCGCTCATGACACGTCCCGCCCTCCTCGCCGCAGCCGCGATCGGCGCGCTGGCCCTCGGTCTCGCCGGCTGCTCGTCCTCGACGACGACCGGCCCGGCGACCGCGTCCCCCGCCGGCACCGCCACTCCCCTCCCGACCGTCACCGCCGATCCGCTGCCGCTCTCGATCGGCGGCTCTCTTCCCGTCGGCTCCCGGGTGACGATCGTCGGCGACAGCATCGTGCGCGGTCTGACGGTCGACCCGGAGCAGGCCTGGCCCGCACTCGTCGGCGACGACCTCGGCTGGGAGGTCACGAACCTGGGCTGCGACGGCGGCGGCTTCATCGAGCCGGGCGACTGCGGCGTCGCGATCGGCGACCGCGCGGAGGAGATCGCCGACACTCGGCCCGACGCGATCGTGCTGATCGCCAGCAGCAACGACCTGGGCTGGGATCCGGAGGACGTGGACGCCGCGATCGGGCCGGCGGTGGACGCGATCGTGTCCGCCTCGCCCTCGGCCCGGCTCATCGCGCTCGACTCGGTCTGGGGCCCCGACCCGCGCCCCTCCGATCTCGACGAGTACGACGCGGCGCTGGTCGAGGCCGTGACGGCCGCCGGCGGCGGTGCGCTGGAGTACCCGGACCCCCTCCGCGAGGACGGGCTGCTCGGCGAGGACGGCGTGCATCCCACCGTCGAGGGCCAGCGCGCCCTGGCCGACGCCTTCGAGGTGGCGGCCGAGAAGTCCGGCCTCGCCCGGGCGGTGCCGACCGGCCAGAAGGCGACGGACGCGCCGGCGGCCTGACTCCGACGCGGGGCGCCGCCCTGACGGCGCCCCGCCGGGTCAGCGCGCGGTGCTGTTCCGGCCGTCGCGCCAGCCGAGCAGGTCGCGCACGGGCGCGAGGTCGATGTCCGGACCGGTGATGCCGAGCGTGAACAGGCGGGCGCCCAGGTCGTACTGCTGGTCGAGCACGTCGAAGGAGGCGTCGCCGACACCGCCGCGCACGCTCGCGCCGGTCGAGATCTCGATCGCGGCCGACTCGCGGTCGACGCGGCCGCACCACTCCGAGAGCACACCGAGCTTGCGCTCGAGCGTCGGGACGTCCGAGAAGCTGTGCCAGATGTCGGCGTGCTCGGCGACGATCCGCAGCGTCTTCTTCTCGCCGCCGCCGCCGATCATCACCGGGATGTCGCGGGTGGGCGCCGGGTTGAGCATCGACCACCGGCGGCGGATGCGCGGCATCGCCTCGGAGAGCTCGTCGAGGCGGGAGCCGGGAGTGCCGAACTCGTAGCCGTACTCCTCGTAGTCGCGCTCGAACCAGCCCGAGCCGATGCCGAAGATCAGACGGCCCTCGGCGCCCTTGGCGCTGATGTGGTCGACCGTGCGCGCCATGTCGGCGAGGAGGTCGGGGTTCCGGTAGCTGTTGCAGGTGACCAGCGGGCCGAACTCGATGCGGCTGGTCTGCTCGGCCCAGGCCGCGAGCATGCTCCAGCCCTCGAAGTGCAGGCCGTTCGGCTCTCCCGAGAGCGGGAAGAAGTGGTCCCAGTTGAAGGCGATGTCGACGCCGAGGTCCTCGAGCTCCGCGAGCGTGTCGCGGATGACCTCGTAGGGGACGTGCTGCGGTGCGATCTGGACGCCGATGCGGACGGGGCGCGCGTGTGCGGTTGTCATGCCCTCACGCTAGCGAGCGGTGCGCCTCACGGGGATCCCCGCTGCGGCCCGCGGAGGGACGGTGCGCTACTCCCCCGCCGGGTCCGGCGACGCCGAGGGCGCCTCGTCGCTCGTGGAGCGGGCGAGCTTGACGACGGTGGCCCCCTCCTCGTCGAACAGGCGGAGCCGTCCGCCATCGATCGAGGCCATCGCCGCCTCAGAGAAGATCATCGGCAGCGCGACGCCGTCGCAGGCGATCAGCGTGCTCGGCCCGGCCGAGACGGTGAGGGCGCCCTCCTGGTCGATCGACCACTCGCCCTGCGCGCCGTTGCAGCCGTCGGAGCCCGTCCAGGTCCCGTCCTCCGCGATCAGGAGGAAAGGAACGTCGGGCGCGTCGTAGGAGACGCCCGTCACCCAGCGGCCGACCAGGTCCTCCGGGGAGGGCGCCGTCATCGCGTCGACCCCGGAGCCCTCGGCGCAGCCGGTGAGCCCGAGCACGGCCGCGAGGACGAGGATCCCGCCCGCGCGTCCGGCCGCGACCCGCCTCATCGCCCGAGGAGCTTCTGCAGCTGCTCGAGCTCCTCCGGCGTGGGCTGGGCGCCCTTGCCGGCGCCGCCGCCCAGGCCGAAGCCGGAGCCGCCCGCATCGCCCGGGCGGGGCCCGGAGGTGATCGCCGCGTTCTCGGCCGCGCGCTTGGCGGGGTTGCCGGACTTGCTGCTCTTCTTCTTCTGCGGCTTCGGGCGGCCCTGGTAGCCGGCGCCGGGCACGGGGCCCATGCCGGGGACCGAGGGCATGCCGCCCTTGGCGACCGTCTTCATCATCTTGGCGGCCTGCTCGAAGCGCTGGACGAGCTGGTTGACGTCCGTGACCGTCATGCCGGAGCCGCGGGCGATGCGCAGGCGCCGCGAGCCGTTGAGCAGCTTCGGGTTGACCCGCTCCGCCTTCGTCATCGACTGGATGATCGCCTCGGTGCGCACGATCTCGCGCTCGTCGAACTGGTCGAGCTGCTCTCGCATGCCCTTCGCGCCGGGCAGCATGCCGATCATCTTCTTGATCGAGCCCATGTTGCGCAGCTGCTGCATCTGGCCGAGGAAGTCGTCGAGGGTGAACGTGTCCCCCATGATCTTCTCGGCGATCTTGCGCGCCTCGTCCTCGTCGAACGCGGACTGGGCCTGCTCGATGAGGGTCAGCACGTCGCCGAGGTCGAGGATGCGGCTCGCCATGCGGTCGGGGTGGAACTGCTCGAAGTCGTCGAGCGACTCGCCCGTGGAGGCGAAGAGGATCGGGCGGCCGGTGAGCGAGGCGACCGAGAGCGCCGCGCCTCCGCGGGCGTCGCCGTCGAGCTTGGAGAGGACGACGCCGGTGAAGTCGACTCCCTCCTGGAAGGCCTTGGCGGTCGCGACCGCGTCCTGGCCGATCATCGCGTCGATGACGAACAGGACCTCGTCGGGGTTCGTGACGCGGCGGATGTCGGCGGCCTGCTTCATCATGTCGGCGTCGACGCCGAGGCGTCCGGCCGTGTCGATGATGACCGTGTCGTACTGCTTGTCGGTCGCGAAGCGGATCGCGTTCTGGGCGACCTTGACCGGGTTGCCGACGCCGTTGCCCGGCTCCGGCGCGTAGACCGCGACTCCGGCCTGCTCGCCGACGACCTGCAGCTGCTGCACGGCGTTGGGGCGCTGGAGGTCGGCCGCGACGAGCAGCGGGGTGTGGCCGTCCTTGCCGAGGTACTTGCCGAGCTTGCCCGCGAGGGTCGTCTTGCCCGCGCCCTGGAGGCCGGCGAGCATGATGACGGTCGGCGGGCGCTTGGCGAACTCGAGCCGGCGCGACTGCCCGCCGAGGATCGCGACGAGCTCCTCGTTGACGATCTGGACGACCTGCTGGGCCGGGTTGAGCGCCTTGTTGACCTCGTCGCCGAGGGCGCGCTCGCGCACCTTGCCGGTGAACTCCTTCACGACCTCCAGCGCCACGTCGGCGTCGAGGAGGGCCCGCCGGATCTCGCGGACGGTGCCGTCGACGTCCGACGCGGAGAGCTTGCCCTTCGTGCGGAGGTTCTTGAAGGTCTCGACGAGTCGATCGGAGAGGGTGCCGAAAGTAGCCATGATGCCCGGAATTCTACCGGAGGCCCGGAGGGTCGGCGGGCGCGGCCGCCGATCGGCTCGCGATCGGCGCGATCACCGCGGAGCGGATTAACTGGTCCGGGTCCAAGAACAGGGTTAGGGTGGCCCGGTGATCGAGACACTGGTGGCGGGCGACTCCGCGGACCCCCTGGACTACTCCGACGGCTGGGAGCTGCAGCGCCGCCTACACGCCGAGGTGGTGGCGGGCTCGAGGCCGGACACCCTCGTGCTCTGCGAGCACTCCTCCGTCTACACCGCCGGCAAGCGCACCGAGGCGCACGAGCGCCCGGACGACGGCTCGCCCGTGGTCGACGTCGACCGCGGAGGGCGGATCACCTGGCACGGCCCGGGCCAGCTCGTCGGCTACCCGATCGTGCGGCTCGGCGAGCCCGTCGACGTGGTCGCCTACGTCCGCTCGCTGGAGGGCGTGCTGATCGCCGCTCTCGACGACCTGGGCGTGCAGGGGCGGCGCGTCGACGGGCGCTCGGGAGTGTGGATCCCGAGGGACGGCGGCGCCGACAAGATCGCCGCGATCGGCATCCGCGTCGCCTCGGGCGTGACGATGCACGGCTTCGCCCTCAACGTCTCGAACAGCCTCGAGCCCTACGCCCGCATCGTCGCCTGCGGCATCGCCGATGCCGGAGTGACCACGCTCGAGCGCGAGCGCGGCGAGGCTCCGCCCATGGAGGCGGTGCGGGCGCGGGTGGCGGCGCGCTTCTCGGAGGCGGCCCCCGCCTTCTCCGCCCGCATCGAGGAGGTCGCCGCGTGAGCGCCGAGGCCGGCGGCCGCAAGCTCCTGCGGCTGGAGATCCGCAACGCCGAGACGCCGATCGAGCGCAAGCCCGAGTGGATCCGCACGAAGGCCTCGATGGGCCCGGAGTACCGGCAGCTGCAGTCGCTGGTGAAGAGCGAGGAGCTGCACACCGTCTGCCAGGAGGCGGGCTGCCCCAACATCTTCGAGTGCTGGGAGGACCGAGAGGCGACCTTCCTCATCGGGGGCGCCCAGTGCACCCGCCGCTGCGACTTCTGCCAGATCGACACCGGGAAGCCTGCGGACTACGACGCGGACGAGCCCCGGCGCGTCGGCGAGTCCGTGGCGCGGATGAACCTCCGCTACGCGACCGTCACCGGAGTCGCCCGCGACGACCTGCCGGACGAGGGCTCCTGGCTCTACGCCGAGACCATCCGCCAGATCCACGCCCAGGCTCCGGGCACGGGGGTCGAGATCCTGGTCCCGGACTTCACCGGCCGCGCCGAGCACCTGCAGCGGGTGTTCGACGCGGAGCCGGAGGTGTTCGCCCACAACGTCGAGACGGTGCCGCGGATCTTCAAGCGCATCCGGCCGGCGTTCCGCTACGAGCGCTCGCTCGACGTGCTCACCCAGGGCCGGGAGGCGGGGCTGATCACGAAGTCGAACCTCATCCTCGGCATGGGCGAGGAGCGGGAGGAGATCTCGCAGGCGCTGCAGGACCTCTACGACGCCGGCACCGACATCGTGACCATCACGCAGTACCTCCGCCCGACGCCGCGGCATCTGCCGGTGGACCGCTGGGTGCACCCGGAGGAGTTCGTGGCGATCAAGGAGGAGGCCGAGGACATCGGCTTCCTCGGCGTCCTCGCGGGGCCCCTGGTCCGCTCCTCCTACCGGGCCGGCCGGCTCTGGGCGCGCTCGATGGAGTCGAAGGGGCTGCCGGTCCCGGAGCACCTGCGCCACCTCGCCGACGCGGCACTGGGCTTCTCGCAGGCCGTGTAGCCCGCCACCGGGACGGCGCCGGCGCGTCGTCCCGGGCGGGGCCGCTCAGCTGACGAGCTGCTGGGCGAAGACGTGGGGGGTGAAGCCGGTGAGGTCGCCGATGCCCTCGCCCTGGCCGACGAGCTTGATCGGGATGCCGGTGCGCTCCTGGACCGCGAGGACGAAGCCGCCCTTCGCGGAGCCGTCGAGCTTGGTGATGACCAGGCCGGTGACGCCCGCGTGCTCGATGAACGCCTCGGCCTGGCTCAGCCCGTTCTGACCGGTCGTCGCGTCGAGCACGAGCAGGATCTCGGAGATCGGGGCCTGCTTCTCGATGACGCGCTTGATCTTCGTGAGCTCGTCCATCAGCCCGCCCTTGGTGTGCAGGCGGCCGGCCGTGTCGATGATGACCATCTCGACGCCGGTGTCCTTCGCGAACTGCACGGTCTGGAAGGCGACGGACGCCGGATCCTGGCGCTCCTGCTGCGGGCGGACGATCTGGGCGTCGGCGCGCTGCGCCCAGGTGGCGAGCTGGTCGACCGCCGCGGCGCGGAAAGTGTCGGCCGCGCCGACCACGACGCTCCGGCCGTAGTTGCGGAGGAACTTGGCGAACTTGCCGATGGTCGTGGTCTTGCCGACGCCGTTCACGCCGACCACGAGGATCACGGCGGGGCGCTCGCTGAGCTTGAGGGTCGTGTCGTACTTCGACAGACGCTCCTCGAGGGACTCGCGGAGCATCCGCTGCAGGTCGCGCGGGTCGGTGGTGGAGTAGCGGGCGACCTTGGCGCGGAGGTCGTCGACGATCTCCTCGGTGATGTCGGGGCCGAAGTCGGCGGTGATCAGCGCCGTCTCGAGGTCGTCCCAGGTCTGGTCGTCGATCGTGCGCTTCTCGAACAGGCCGCGCAGTGCGCGGCCGAGCGACCAGGAGGTGCGTTCTGCCATGGGTCCAGGCTACCGGCGGGCGCGCCTCCGAGCGGTCGGGGAGGCGGGTTCAGGCCGGGGGCGCGGCGACGCGCTGGCCGACGACGGCCGAGACGCCGTCCTGCCGCATCGAGACGCCGTAGAGGGCGTCCGCGATCTCCATGGTCCGCTTCTGGTGGGTGATGACGATCAGCTGGCTCGAGGTGCGCAGGTCCTCGAAGATGCTGAGCAGTCGGCCGAGATTCGCGTCGTCGAGGGCGGCCTCCACCTCGTCCATGATGTAGAAGGGGCTCGGCCGCGACTTGAAGATGGCGACCATGAACGCCACGGCCGCGAGCGAGCGCTCCCCTCCGGAGAGGAGCGACAGCCGCTCGATCTTCTTGCCGGCCGGCCGCACCGCGACCTCGATGCCGGTGGTGAGCAGGTTCTCCGGGTCGGTCAGGCGGATGCTGCCGGTGCCGCCGGGGAAGAGGACGGGGAACACGTCCGCGAACGCCGCCTGCGTGTCGTCGAACGCGGAGGCGAACACGGTCTGCATCGTCTCGTCGAGCTCCTCGATGATGGTGAGCAGGTCGCGCCGGGTCCCGGTGAGGTCGGCCAGCTGCTCGGTCAGGAACGCGTGCCGCTGCTCCAGCGCGGCGAACTCCTCCAGCGCGAGCGGATTGACGCGGCCCAGCTGCCCGAGCTGCTTCTCGGCCTTCTCGAGGCGGCGGCGCTGCTCCTCGCGGACGTAGGGCCGCGGCTCCTGCTCCACGTCCGTCTCGTCGGGGACGCCGACTCCGGGACCGTACTCCTCCACCAGCACGTCCTCGGTGAGCCCGAGCTCGGACGCGGCGCGCTCGAGCAGACCGGTGAGCTGCAGCCTCTTCTCGTAGATCTGCAGCTCGAGGCCGTGGACGCTCTCGGTGACGGACTGGAGCCGGTCGCGCACGCTCCCCTCCTCGCGGCGGAGCCCCTGCAGCTCGGCGTTCTGCTGCGAGCGCGCCGCCTCGGCCGCGACGAGCTCGGCCCGGGCCTGCTGGACGGAGCGGTCGACGGAGGCGAGGACGGCGGGGAGCGCGGCGGTCACCTCGGCCGCCGCGTCGCGCTGGCGACGGCGGATCACGGCGCGGCGCGCGGCCTCGTCGGCGGCGGCGCGGTCGGCGGCCAGCTGGCGGGCCAGCGCCTCCCCGCGGGACTGCTCCGCCCGCACCCGCTCCTTGGCGGTCTCGACGCCGAGCCGCGCCTCGATCTCGCGCTCGCGTGCGGTGTCGACGTCGCGCTGCAGACCGTCGCGCGCGCTCGCGTCGAGCACCGGCCGGGGCCTGGCGCGCGCGGCGTCGAGCGCCGACCTCGCCTCCTGGGCCGCGCGCTCGGCGTCGCCGACCCGGTCCGAGGCGACGGCCAGCGCCCTCGAGCCCCGGCCGTGCTCGGCGGTGGCCGCCTCGAGCTGGGCGCGCACGCCGCCGAGCCGCTCGGTGTGGGCGGCACGGGCGGCGTCGTGCTCGCGGAGGGCCGAGAGCGCGCTCGCGGCCTGCTCCTTCGCGCCGCGGAGCGCTCCGGTCTGCTCGGCGAGTTCGAAGCGGAGCCGGTCGATCCCGCCCTCGACCTCCTCCAGCCGGGCGGCGGCGGAGTCGCGCTCGGAGACGAGCTCGATCCGGCTGCGCTGCCCGCCGGAGCCGGCGCTCTGCACGGCGTCGGAGACGGTCGCGCCGTCGCGGGTGACCAGGACGGTGCCCGGATCGATGCGCTCCCTCAGGCGCCGCGCCGCGGCGAGGTCCTCGACCACGAGCACGCGCTCGAGGAGCGAGAGGACCCCGGCCGGCGCCGAGACGAGGTCGCCCGCGCGTTCCGCCCCCTCGGGAACGGTGAGAGCGACGTACGGCCGGGCGGCGTCGGCGACCAGCAGCTCGACGCGTCCGAGGTCGCGCTCCAGCGCGGCGTCCAGAGCCGTGTCGGCCCGGGTGGTCGACTCGACCAGCACGGCGTCGGCGACCGCGCCGAGGGCGGCGGCGATCGCGGCCTCGGAGCCCGGCCGCACCTGGATCCGCTCGGCGACCCGGCCGCGCACCCCCTCGATCCGGGCGGCGATCAGCTCGGCCGAGCCGTCCGAGACGTCGAGGGCCAGCGACAGGGCACCCGTGCGGGCGGCCAGCGCCTCGCGCTCGCGCTCCAGGGCGTGCAGCTCCTCGCGCAGCCGCTCGATTCCGGCCTCGGCGGCCGAGACCGCGGACTGGGCGAGCTCGTAGCCCTCGTCGAGGCCGCCGTCGGGGCCACGGCCCGCGTCGTCCAGCTCGGCCTCCAGAGCGTCGAGCGCCCGCCGCGCCGCCTCCTTCCGCCGGTCGGCCGCGTCGAGGGTGTTCTGCGCGCGCAGGACCTCGCCCCGGACGGACGCGAGACGGGAGGCGGCGGTGTCGGCCTGCCCCGAGAGGGTGGAGAGCTCGAGGTCGTAGCGCGAGACGAGGGCCGCCTGCGCGGCGATCTCCTCGTCGACCGCGTCGAGGGCGGAGCGGGCGGCGACGGTCGTGCGCTGCGCCTGGACCCACGCCGTCTCCGCGTCGAGGACGGCCTGCCGCAGGCGCTCCAACTCGACCCGCGCCTCCTCCACCTGCGCCGGCGTCACGCGCGGCTGGATCTGCGGCTGCTCGGACTCGAGCTCGAGCATCGCGAGCCGCTGCCCGGCGAGGGCCGAGAGGTTGCGCAGCCGCTCCTGCACCGACTCCAGCTCGAACGAGGTGCGCCGGGCGTCGTCGACCGCGTCGCCGACCGCCTCCGCCTCGATCCGCGCTCGCCGGAGCGTCGCCTGCTCGAGCCGCTGCTGCAGGACCACCCGCTCGCTGTGCCGCTCGCTCTCGGTGCGGGCGAAGCCGTCCAGGGCGGTCCGGAGCGCGACCACGTCGTCGGCGAGCAGGCGCGCCCGGGCGTCGCGCACCACGGCGGCGATCGTCTGCGCCTGCCGTGCGACCTCGGCCTGGCGCCCGAGGGGCTTGAGCTGGCGCCGGATCTCGCCCGCGAGGTCGGAGAGGCGGGTCAGGTTCGCCTGCATCGCCTCGAGCTTGCGGAGCGTCTTCTCCTTGCGGCGGCGGTGCTTGAGGATCCCGGCGGCCTCCTCGATGAACCCGCGCCGCTCCTCGGGGGTCGCGTGCAGCACGGCGTCGAGCTGTCCCTGCCCCACGATGACGTGCATCTCGCGCCCGAGACCGGAGTCGCTCAGCAGCTCCTGCACGTCGAGCAGCCGGCAGCCGCGTCCGTTGATCGCGTACTCGCTGCCGCCGTTGCGGAAGAGGGTCCGGGTGATCGTCACCTCGGTGTACTCGATCGGCAGGGCGCCGTCCGAGTTGTCGATGGTGAGCGCGACCTCGGCGCGGCCGAGGGGTCCGCGGGTGGAGGTGCCCGCGAAGATGACGTCCTCCATCTTGCCGCCGCGGAGCGTCTTCGCCCCCTGCTCCCCCATCACCCAGGCGAGCGCGTCGACGACGTTGCTCTTGCCCGAGCCGTTGGGGCCGACGACGCAGGTGACCCCCGGCTCGAAGGCGAACGTGGTCGGCTGAGCGAAGGACTTGAAGCCCTTGAGGGTCAGGCTCTTCAGGTACACCCGGCCGCCTCGCTCCCGTCCACAACGCCTCCACGGTAGCCGACGGCCGCGGCCGGGCCGGGAGGCGGAGCCCCGACCGGCCGACGGACCACCGCGATCCCGCACCGGAACAGGCGCAGGAGGCCGCCGCGGGCGCTGGGACGTGCACACTGGGGTGGTGAACCGCACCTCCGACCCGGCGCTCCGGATCCGCGAGCTCGCGATCCCCGAGGCCGTGGGCGCCGACGGCTGGAGCGACTTCCTCGCCCTGACCACGATCGGCGATGCGGTGGGGACTGCCCCGGACTGCCGGGCCGTCTACACCTGGAACGCCGAGGAGAACCGACCGATGCTCGCCGTGAACGAGGCCGTCGGCTTCACCCCCGTCGCCCACGAGGGCCAGTGGAGGAAGGAGCTCTCATGACCCCGCTCGTCGAGCCCGGACCGCCGCTGACCGCCGCCGAGCGCGAGCGGTTCGCCCGGCAGATCCGCCTGGCGCCCCTCGGGGAGCTCGGACAGCGGCGCCTCCGGAACGCGCGCGTGCTGATCCTCGGCGCGGGCGGCATCGGCTCGCCGGTGATCACGGCGCTCGCCGCGGCCGGGATCGGGCGGCTCGGCATCGTGGACGGCGACGTCGTCGAGCTCTCGAACCTGGCGCGGCAGACGGCGCACGACGACTCCTCGGTGGGCCGGTCGAAGGCGGAGTCGGCGGCGGCGACCGCGCGGCGGCTCTCCCCCGGCATCGACGCACGGGCCTTCCCGGTGTCGCTGACCTCGGCCAACGTCGACGCCCTGGTGGCGGGCTGGGACGTCGTGGTCGACGGCTTCGACACCTTCGGCGCGCGCTACCTCGCCTCGGACGCGACGACGCGCGCCGGGATCCCGCACGTGTGGGGGTCGGCGCTCGGCTTCGACGGGCAGCTCTCGACCTTCTGGGCCGGCGCTCCGGGCGGAGGGGTGACCCTGCGCGCGCTGCACCCCGAGGCCGAGGACGCGGGCGACAGCTGCTCGACGGTGGGCGTGCTGGGCGCGCTCTGCGCGCTGATCGGCTCGGCCATGGCGGCCGAGGTCGTGAAGCTCGTGACCGGGGCGGGCGAGCCGCTGTTCGGTCGCGTCCTCGTGCACGACGCCCTCGACTCCTCCTGGGCCGAGCTCCCTCTCGAGCGGCGGGTGCCGCCGGTCCCGGAGCGGCGGGCCGCGGCGGGCTCGATCACGGCGGCCGAGCTGCGGGAGCGGCTGGCCGGGCCGACGCCCCCGACCGTCGTCGATCTCCGCGAGGACGACGAGGACCGGACCGTCGCGGTGCCCGGTGCCGTGCGGATGCCGATGTCGCGCTTCGACCCCGTCGCTCTGCCGGCCGGTCCGCTCGTGCTGCACTGCGCCTCCGGGGTCCGATCGCGTCTCGCGGCGGAGCGCGCGGCGGCGGCGGGCGTGGCGTCCGACTCGCTCGACGGCGGGATGGCGTCGTGGCGGGAGCGGTGACCCGTGCCGCGGCCGCGTGCGCCGCGGAACGGGTGGGGTGAGGCGCACCCAGCGCCCTGCCGATCGGCGACCCGGGATGTTCGGTGCTCGCAGCGGAGAGGATCCGTCCTTCTCCGCGGATCAGGGCGGAGCAGTGTCCGAAGCTGATCGGCGGTGGCGTGCTCGCGGCCACCGTTCCGAGGAGAGCACCCATGCCGACGCCTTCACCGCACTCCGCGCGGCAGGCGGCGCTGCTCGATCCTCCCGACCCGCTCGACCCCGGCGCGGAGGCGTGATGCCCGAGGTCTGGAGTCCCGCCGAGAGGCGGCTGCGTCGGCTCGGCTGGATTCCGCGGCGCCCCCTGCCGCGAGGTGCCGTCTGCGACGCGATCGTCTCGCCGCGCCTCAGCCTCAGCCGCGCCTGGCTGCAGACCGGGGAGTTCGAGGTCCTCCCCCATCCCGGAAGGCTCCGCGTGCTCTTCAGCCTCGACGGGACCGGCCGCCTCTCCGCCCGGGGCCGCGACCACCGGCTCCCGGCCGGCAGCGCTCTCGTGACCCGCGCCTCGACGGTGCAGTACGCGGCGGCGCTCAGTCCGTGGGCGCGCTTCGAGTGGCAGCTGCGCCCCTCGGTGCTCCGCGCGAGCGAGTTCGCCTCGCTCACGGACCGGGTCCTCGCCCTCCCCGAGGCCTACTGGCGCGCACTCACCGGTGCGGCGAACACCGTCCTCACTTTCGGCGTCGAGCCCTCGGACGCGGCCTTCGAGCACTTCGAGATCGCGAGCGAGCACCTCCTGGCCTCGGCCTTCTCGGCGCTGCTGCCCTCCTCCGACCGGGAGGACCGGTCCCCCGCCGCCGTGTATGCGAACGGCACGCGCCTGATCGAGCGGCACTACCGCGACCGCTCCTTCACGGTGGAGACGCTCGCGGAGAGTCTCGGCGTGTCGGTCAGCCACCTGCACCGGGCGTTCTCGGCCGCCGGCACCACCCCTCGTCAGCGGATCGAGCGCGCGCGGGCCTTCGAGGCGCAGCGCCTCCTCGACGAGCTCGGCCCGCGGGCGGCGACGGACCTGGACCGCGTGGCGCGGTCGGCCGGCTTCAGCTCGCGGATCCACATGCAGCGGACCCTCCGCCGGATCGACGACGCGGGCTGACGTGCGCCGCCGCGTCCCCCGCGCCGGACGGGCTCCCGGCGAGGAGGCGCCCTGAGTGGCTCCCCCGGTCCGGCGGCGCGACGGAACGTCCACGGTCGGGCATGGAACCTCGTCGCGGCCCGTTCCGCGTCGACCGGAGGCCGGACGTTCGGCAGGATCGGCGCGTCCACCACCCCTCGCACGAAAGAAAGAAAAGGAACACCATGACGGACACCAACGCCCTGGACCCGACGGCAGCGCACTCGCGCTCCCTCCCACCGCGGATCGACTCGACCGGCGGGGGGCCCGCCCGGCGGACGATCATGTCGGGTGCGGCCTGGTCCGTCCCCGTCGTCGCCGCGGCGGTCGCGACCCCCGCGGCCGCCGCGTCCACCGGCCTCACCCTCGCCTTCGACGCCCCGGCGTACTCCTTCCCCGCCTGCACCACGAGAACGGTCTCCGTCCTCGCCACGACCAACGGCGCTCCCGCTGCCGGCGACACGGTCACCATCACTCTCCCCGCCGGCCTGACCAGCGGCGGCGCGCAGACCGTCAGGGCGACGACCGGCGCGGACGGACGCGTGAGCATCCCGGTCACGGCCGGGAACGTGGCGCAGAACGGCATCACCCTCTCCGCCGTCTCCGGCGCCGCGGGCGCGACGGCGACCGCGAGCACCACCGCGACCACGGGGACCGCCGTCCGGTACGTCACCGACGGCGGACGGACGACGACGGAGTCGAACGGCAACGTGCCCTCGGGAGCCAAGACCGTCGGACCCCGGTACTACCTGACGGAGTCGGGCGAGCTCTATCACGGCGGGGGGCGGATCGCGCGCGGCGTCACCAGCGTCCAGGGCTTCCGCGACGAGCAGAACCGCGACGTCGCCGACTTCGTCGTCGACGGCGTCTTCTACCGCTTCGTCACCGGAGAGGCCGCGCCGAAGGCCATCGGGAGCGGCGTGCCGGCCGGATCGACGGTCCATGCGCCCGCCTTCTACGTCACACCGAACGGCGAGCTGCGGCGCGCCGGCGGAGCCCTCGTGACCACCGGAGTGACGAGCGCGGACTCCTTCCGCGACCAGAGCAACAACGACGTCATCGACGTGATCGTCGGCTCGGAGCTCGTCCGCTACATCTCCTCCACGAAGAACCAGGTCTACGCCAGGAACGTTCCGGCAGGATCGACGGCCTTGGCGCCCTCGTACCACCTGACGCCGGACGGGCGCCTCTTCAACAGCAGCATCCTGGTCGCCACCGGGGTGACCAGTGCCGACGCCTACCGCGATCGACAGAACCGTGACGTCGTGGACGTGATCCAGAACGGCGCTCTCGTCCGGTACGGCGCGTTCGCGGACAGGACGCAGCCGCAGATCCGCGTCGCCTCCGGTGTGCCCTCCGACGCCACCATCTTCGCGCCGGACGCCTACGTGACCCGGGACGGCCGGGCCTTCGTCAGCGGCGTGCTGGTCGCCACCGGAGTCTCCTCGGCGTTCGGATTCCTCGACGTGCAGAACCGCAACGTGCTCGACACGATGACCAACGTCCTGTGCCCGTGACGCACGGAATCGGCCGCTGATCCGGTCCTGCCCCGCCGCGCGCGGGTCCGAGGAGGCGTCCCACGGGTCCCTGTGCGGCGGGACAGGAACCAGTCCGTCCTCGGGATGCAGCGTCCTCCAGAAGCGCGGACGCACCTGCTGCGGACCGCCCGGAGCGGACGCACCGGTCCGGTCGAGGACGGCTCGTCACGGAGGGCTCTTCGGGGTCAGCCGCCGGCGAACGGCGGCAGGACGTCGACCGCGGCATCGGGACGCAGCGGCGTGGCCCTGTCCGCGGTCGACACGCCGTCGACCAGGTAGGTGCACCGTGCGAGCACGTCGGCGGCCGAGGGCGCGGAGGCGACGAGTCTCTCCTCGAGAGCGCCCAGGTCGGGCACCTCGTCGAGCTCGTCGGAACCACGGCCGAGGGCGGCCTTGGCCGCCGCGAAGTAGCGGACCCGCATGCTCATCCGCCGATCGCGCTCATCGTGCGCTCGGGCTGCACGAAGCCCGCCCTGTTCATCTCGTGTCCCGCGGGCTTGGCCCACATCGCCCCGCGCCAGAGCTGGGCGACCTCGTGGTCGTCCGCGCCCGCGCGCATCGGGCCGAGCAGGTCCGTCTCCTCGTTCGAGAAGAGGCAGCTGCGGACACCTCCCTCGGCCGTGAGCCGGGTGCGGCGGCAGTCGTCGCAGAAGTTCTCGGTGACGGACGCGATGATCCCCACCTGGCCGAGCACCTCGGACCCCCCGGCCTCGCGGACGTCGAAGAGCTCGGCGGGGGCGCCGTCACGGGGGGCCGCGTGCGGGCTGAGCGAGAAGCGCTCCGAGAGCAGCGCCCGGATGTCCGCGGCGGTGATCATGGTCGCGCGGTCCCAGCCGTGGTCGGCGTCGAGCGCCATCTGCTCGATGAAGCGGAGCTGGTGGCCTCCCGCGAGGGCCCAGGCGAGCAGCTCCGGGGCCTCGTGGTCGTTGATCCCGGGCAGGAGCACCGCGTTGATCTTGGTCTGGTCCAGGCCGGCGGGACCGAGCGCGTCGATGCCCGCGAGCACGCGGTCGAGGAACGGGCGACGGGTGACCTTCGCGAAGGTCTCGGCGCAGATCGAGTCGAGCGAGACGTTGACGCGGTTCAGGCCGGCGTCGGCGAGCGCCGCTGCCCGACCCGACAGGCCGATCGCGTTCGTGGTGAGCGAGATCTCGGGGCGCGGGTCGAGGGAGGCGACGTCGCGGATGATGTCGACGAGGTCCTTGCGCAGGAGCGGCTCGCCGCCGGTGAAGCGGATCTGGCGGACGCCGAACTGCTCCACGGCGATGCGCGCGAGGCGGAGGATCTCCTCACGGCTCAGCAGGGACGCGGGCGGCTGGAACGGCAGGCCCTCCGCCGGCATGCAGTAGGTGCAGCGCAGATTGCACTTGTCCGTCAGCGAGATCCGCAGATCGTCCGCGACGCGCCCGTAGGTGTCCAGGAGGAGCGGGGTGGCGGGGCGGTCGGCCGGGAGGACCGCGCTGCGCTGTCGGGGCCGGAAGCCCGGGATCCCCAGTGCTGTGCTCATCCGCTCACACTACGCCGCGGAACCGGGCGCGACCCGGCAAGATGGACTCGGTCCCGCCGCCGGTCGGGCTCCGCCGCTCGCGAGAGGACACGATGACCTCGATCGACCTGCACGCCGCCCGGGTGCGGGCGCTGCTCGCGCCGCTGGCCACGCGGGGCGCCCGCGAGACGCTGAGCCTGGAGCCGGCCGCCGTCGCCGCCGATCCGGGCGCGTACGACCGGCGGGTCCTCGCCCGCTCCGTCGACTCCCCGCTCGACCTGCCGCGCTTCGACAACTCGCAGATGGACGGCTTCGCGGTGCGGGCGGCCGACCTCGACGCGGCGGCGCCAGAGCAACCCGTCGCCCTGCCCGTCTCGGCGCCGATCCCCGCGGGCGACCGGGCGCCGCGGCACGCGCCCGGCACGGCGACACCGATCATGACCGGCTCGCCGCTGCCGGTGGGGGCCGACGCCGTCGTCCCGGTCGAGCGCGTCGATCCTCCGCGCTTCCCCGCGGAGGGCAGCGTCGCCTTCGCGCACCCGGTGGTGCCGGCGACCTTCGTCCGAGCCCGGGGCAGCGACGCCCGCCGCGGCGAGCTCGCCCTTCCGGCCGGCACGGTCCTCCGCGCGGCCCACTACGGACTCCTCGCCTCCCTCGGGCTGACCGAGGCGGAGGTGCTGCCGCGACTCCGGGTGCTCGTCGTCCCCACCGGCAACGAGATCCGTCCCGCAGGCGCCGTCCTCGAGGAGGCGCAGATCCACGACGCGAACGGCGCCCTGCTGGCCGAGGCCGTCCGCGAGGCGGGCGCGCTGCCCGTCGTCGCCGCCTGCACGAGCGATCGGGCCGAGGACCTCCTGGCGCTGCTCGAGGCGCACGCGGGCGCGGCCGACCTGGTGATCACGGTCGGCGGTGTCAGCGCGGGCGCCTACGAGGTCGTCCGCGACGCGCTCGGCCCGGCGGGCTCGGAGTTCGGCCACGTCGAGATGCAGCCGGGCGGCCCGCAGGGCCTCGGTCTCGTGCGCGTGGCCGAGGGGCTGCACCTGCCGGTCGTCTCGCTTCCCGGGAACCCGGTGAGCGCCCTGGTCTCGTTCGAGGTGTTCCTCCGGCCCGTGCTGCGCTCGCTCGCGGGACGGACGCCCGCCGAGCGGCCGCGGCTCCGTGCGCGCCTCGGCACGGCGCTCGACTCGCCCGCGCACCTGCACCAGATCCGCCGCGGAGTCCTCGACGACGAGGGCTTCGTGCACCCGGTGGGCGGGCCCGGCTCGCACCTGCTGGCGTCCTACGCCCGCTCCACCGTGCTCATCCACGTCCCCGTCGGGACGGACCACGCAGCGACCGGCGACACGGTCGAGATCTGGAGGATCGATGACTGAGAGCGATCGGCTCACCCATGTGCGCGTCGACGGAGCCGTGCACATGGTCGATGTGAGCGCGAAGGAGGCCACGGCGCGCACCGCCGTCGCCGAGGGCTACGTCGAGACCTCACCCGAGGTGGTGCGGCTCCTCGAGCAGGGCGAGCTGCCCAAGGGCGAAGCGCTCGGCGTGGCGCGGATCGCCGGGATCCTCGGCGCGAAGGCGACCTCGACCCTCATCCCGCTCTGCCACCCGCTGGCGCTGGACGGCGTCGACGTGAACCTCGAGCCGCAGGACGGCCGCGTCCGGATCGAGGCACGCGTGCGCACGACCGGGCGCACCGGGGTCGAGATGGAGGCGCTGACCGCGGTCAGCGTGGCCGCTCTCACGGTCTACGACATGATCAAGGCGGTCGATCGCGGTGCCGCGATCACCGGTATCCGTGTGCTCGCGAAGGCGGGCGGGAGGAGCGGCTCGTGGACGAGCGGAGGAACCCCGTGACGCGGCGAGCGGTGGCGGTCGTCGCCTCCACCCGTGCCGCCTCCGGCGTGTACGAGGACCGGACGGGACCGGCGCTGGAGGCCTGGTTCACCACCCGCGGCTGGGAGTCGCGGGTGGTCGTCGTGGCCGACGGCGACGCGGTGGGCGAGGCGATCGCCGACGCGATCGGCAGCGGAGTCGACGTGGTCGTGACCACCGGCGGGACGGGCGTCGCCCCGAGCGACGTCACCCCGGAGCAGACCGCCCCCCTCCTGGAGCGGCCCCTGCCCGGCCTCGCCGAGGCGGTGCGCGCCAAGGGCGCCGCCCACGTCCCGACCGCCGTGCTCAGCCGCGGGCTCGCCGGCGTCAGCGGCCGCACCGTCGTGGTGAACCTCCCCGGTTCCCCCGGCGGCGTCCGCGACGGGATCGACGTGCTCGACCCGGTGATCGGGCACCTGCTCGACCAGCTCGGAGGCGGCGACCATGCCCGCTGAGCCGGTCGCCCTCGCCCGGCTCGCGGCCGAGGCCATCACCGTCGACGAGTGCGAGCAGGCGGTCGACTCCCCGACGCACGGCGCCGTCGTGACCTTCGCGGGCGTCGTCCGCGACCACGACGAGGGCCGCGGCGTGCTCCGGCTGTCCTACGAGGCGCACCCGGACGCCCCCGCCGCACTCCTCGCCTCCGCCCGCCGCATCGCCGAGCGCTGGCCCGACGTCCGGATCGCCGCCGTGCACCGGGTCGGCGACCTCGTGGTCGGCGACCTCGCCCTCGCCTGCGCCGTGGCCTCGGCCCACCGAGCGGCGGCCTTCGAAGCCTGCGCGGCACTGGTCGACGACATCAAGGCGTCGGTGCCGATCTGGAAGGAGCAGTCCTTCGTCGACGGCAGCTCGGAGTGGGTCGCGAGCCTCGGCTGATCTTCCTTCGAGCCCGTCCCCGCCGGGCTCGGCGCGGTCGGCCGGAGAGGGTGGCCACGTTTCGCAGAGCGGGGAGCGATCGCCTAGATCGATCCGCTGGCACGCGGATCGATCGTTCGGCTCGGGGGTGTTTCACACCGAGCCCGTCCCCGCCGGGCTCGGCGCGGTCGCGGTGCTCGTCCCCGAGCCCGTCCCTGCCGGGCTCGGCGCAGTCGGCTTTCCAGGGCGGCTGCGATTCGCAGAGCGGGGGACGACCGCCTAGATCGATCCGCTCACCCGCGGATCGATCGTTCGGCTCGGGGGGAGAGCGAGGGGGTGGC